>CAYHQJ010000123.1:0-6989 GCA_964358595.1 uncultured Gemmatimonadales bacterium | reverse complement strand
AATCGGGCGCTGGCTGCGCCTGGCTCACGGGGCCGCGCGCTCCGGCGCCGCGCCGGAGCACAGGTCTTCCAGGACGTGGAAGAGCTCCTCCCGCGTGAACGGCTTCTTGAGGAACCGCACGCCCCCGAGCGCCAGCACGGCATCCACCATCTGCATCGTATCGTACCCCGACACGAGCAGCACGGGGAACCCGGCGCGGCGTTCCCGAATGGCGGCGACCACCTCGCCGACCGGCGTGCCGGGCATCACGACGTCGAGCACCGCGGCGCGGAATCGCGCGGGGTTCGCCATCAGCTCGGCGCGCGCCATCGAGCCCGTGTCCGCCTCGACCACCTCCAGTCCGAAGCTCGCGAGCGTCTTCGCCAGGCTGCGACGCAGCTCGCTGTCGTCGTCGGCGACGAGCACCACGCCCTCGAGCCTCATCGGCTCCGGCGCTTCGGGCTCTCGCGGCGCGGGCGCGAACGGCACCTCGATGTCCACTCGCGTTCCCGCCCCGGGCTTGGACGCGACGCGCACCTCGCCGTCGTGCCCCTCGACGAGCGAGGCCACCATGGCGAGTCCGAGCCCCTCGGCCCCCTGCTCCGAGCGGGACGTGTAGAACGGCTCCATCACGTGGGGGAGCACCTCGGGCGGAATCCCGCGGCCGTTGTCGATCACGCTGATGCGCGCCAGGCCCTCGCGACTACTGCGGCCCGCCTCCACTTCAACGATGCCGCCCCCCGGCGTCGCAGCGAGCGCGTTCTCGGCCAGCGCGAGCAGGATCTGGACCCAGGTCTCACCGGAGCCGGCCACGGGTGGCAGGTCCGGGGCGAACGTCGCCTTCACCAGGTGGCCGGGCTCAAGGCGGGTGCCGAGCAGGCTGAACACGCGGGGCCACACGGCCGCAAGCGTGGTCTGCTGCTCGCGGGCCCGGCCGCCGCCGGCGAGCCACGCGAGCCGTTCAGCGCGCTGCGCGCTCCGTTCGGCGGCGCCGCCGAGGGAAGCGGGCGGGTCGCCCGCCAGCGCGAGCCGGAGGTCGCGCGCGATCGACTGCGCGATCGCCTCGACGGCGCCCATCCGCCGCGTCAAGGCGCCGCGCAGCAGCGAGCGGCGCGACCCCCTGCGCTCATCCTCCTCGTGGCGGCGGACCTGCACGGCGAGCCCCGCCGACCGGTCCCGCTCCGTGTCGAGTGCCTCCTCGAGTTGCAGCACCCAGGGTGCGGCAATGCCCCGCACCTGCCGCGCCAGCGCGAGGGACGCGATGCCGAGCACGAGCACGAAGACCGCCGTGGCCGCGCCCGCGACCGGGCTCGCCAGGACACCGGGGACCGCGAGCAGAATGCCGACCCCGACCCAAACTGCCGCGCGGCGTGGCACGAGGAAGTGCGGCGCGAGTGCCGCCGCGGCCGCGCCGGTCGCCGCGGCAACCCACCACCGTCCGCCAAGCACCCCGGCCATGAGCGACCCGGCGACCAGCACGCCGAGCGCGACGGTCGGCGCCTCGCGGCCCGTGACCCAGGCCACGCGGTGCGCGAGAAGACCGGAGAACACCAGCACGAGATCGGCAAGGAGGTGCGCCGTTGGGAGGCCGAGGCGCAGGGCGGGCGCGACGTCGGCGGCCGCCAGCACGACGCCGGCGGCTGCCAGGAGATCCCCGAAGTACGCCGCGAGGACCGTGCGGAGCGGTGGGGACACGGTCATGCCCGAATCTGCGGCACCGTGGTCCCGAACGGAAGTCGCGGGATGCGAATCCCACCCGGGCGCGCTATCGTAGTGACACCATGTTCGAGATCCTCGGTCTGGTCGCTGGTGGCGCCGCGCTGGTCGGCGGCTACGTGACTTCGAAGGACTTCACGAAGCGGAAGCTGCGCTTCGTGGATGTCATGCACACCCGGCCCGCGCCGCTGATCGCGGGCGCGGCGGTGGCGGTGCTCGCCGCGCCGGTCGTGTGGCTGCTGCCGATCGTTGGTGCGGGCACCGCGATCGCCCTTGGGGCGGGCGTGGGGCTCGGCGTCCGATCAGCGCAGAAGGAGCGCCACCTCCTCGAGTAGGTGAAGGCGAGCGCCCGCGGGCACGTCCGCCGCAGCACGCCCCCCAACGCTGTTGTCTTCGCGACTCTAGCGGCGCGCCGCGCCGCGGCCTAGCTTCGGGCGACTCTCACGGGAGACGCGGGGCTGGGGGCGAACGATCTCGACCGACTGCAGAGAGCGCTCAGCGAGCGCTACACCATCGAGCGGATGATCGGCGCCGGTGGCATGGCGACGGTCTACCTCGCATCCGACCACAAGCACCGCCGGCCGGTCGCCATCAAGGTCTTTCATGCCGAGCTCGCTTCGGTCGTCGGCGGCGAGCGGTTCCTGCGCGAGATCGAGATCGCGGCAGGGCTCACCCACCCGCACATCCTCTCCCTCTACGACTCGGGCGACGCCGACGGGCTCCTCTACTACGTGATGCCGTTCGTGGAGGGGGAAACCCTGCGCGAACGCCTGACGCGCGAGGGCCAGCTCCCGGTGGACGACGTCCTGGAGATCGCGCGCGAAGTGGCCGACGCGCTGAGCTACGCGCACCTGCGCGGCCTGGTGCACCGGGACATCAAGCCGGAGAACATCCTCCTGTCGGGCGGGCACGCCTACGTGGCCGATTTCGGGATCGCGCGCGCGGTCAGCGAGGCGCGGGCGACCGAGGTCACGCCCACGGGCATCGCCGTCGGCACCCCGGCCTACATGAGCCCCGAGCAGGCCTCGGCGGCCAACCACATCGACGCGCGCAGCGATCTTTACAGCCTTGGCTGCGTGATGTACGAGATGCTGACGGGGGAGCCGCCCTACACCGGTCTTACGGCACAGGCGATCGCGGCGCGCCGCAGCGAGGAGCCGCCGCGGCCGATCCGCACGGTGCGGCCGACGGTCACGCCGCAGCTCGAGGCCACGGTGATGCAGCTGCTGGCCAAAGCGCCGGCGGACCGGTTCAGCACCGCCAGCCAGGTGATGACGGCGCTGCCCTTGCCGTCGGGCGCGCGCTACGCCACGGTGGTGCCGGCCCGGCAGCGGCGGCGCTGGCTCGCGGGCGCGGCGGGCGTGACGCTCGTCGCGGCAGCCCTCGTCACCTGGCGCCTCGTCACCGGCGAAGCCCTCGACCCGCGCACCGTCGTGGTGTTCCCCCTCTCCCAGGCGGGCGTCGTTGAGGGGAACGCGGCGTACGGCGAGAACCTCGCCACGATACTGGTCACCGGCCTTAACACGACCGACTCCCTGCGGGGCATCGACGGGTGGATGAGCCTCGATCCGCTGGTGCGCGACCAGCCGCGCGCCATCACCGAGCAGCTCGCCGAGCACGTGGCGCGCGCCAAGGGGGCGCGGTTCTACGTCGTCGGGCGCGTGTCGCCCGCGGACAGCGGCCTCCTGGTCACCCTGGACCTCCACGACGTGGCCGAAGACACGGCCGGCACGCTCACCGTTCGCGTGACCCGGGCGTCTGCCGCCGTCGAGGAGGTGGGGCTCACCGCGGCGCGGAGGCTGGTGCTGGCCCTGCTGCCGCCCGGACGGCCCGTGGACCTGTCCTCGCTGGAGGGGCGGGCGCCGGCGGCCGTGGCCGCCTACGTCCAGGG
This sequence comes from uncultured Gemmatimonadales bacterium, assembly GCA_964358595.1. Lineage (GTDB taxonomy): Bacteria > Gemmatimonadota > Gemmatimonadetes > Gemmatimonadales > JACORV01 > CAYHQJ01. The sequence goes on along the minus strand of CAYHQJ010000123.1, from coordinate 3,403 downwards.
CGAGCAGTCGTACCGCCGGGCGCACTTCACGGAGGCGCTCGATCACTTCGGCCGCGCCGTCGCGCTTGATTCGGGCTTCGGCGTGGCCGCACTGCGCGGCGCGCAGGCGGCCGGCTGGGAGCTGCAGTACGAACGGGCGACGCAGCTCATCCGCATCGCGCTCGCCGGACACACGACCATGCCGGAGCGCTACGTGCACTTCGCGGCCGGGATGCTCGCCTACCTGGACGGCCGCGCAGATTCGGCCGTCGCCCGCCTCAGGCTCGCGCTCAGGCTCGACTCGACGTGGACCGACGCACGCATGCAGCTCGGCGAGGTGTACTTCCACCTCCTGCCGCAGGTGGAAGGTCTCGACTCCCTGGCCGAGGCCACGTTCGCGTGGGTGCTCGAGCGGGAGCCGGGCTTCGCGCCGGCGACCAGCCACCTGCTCGAGTTCGTGGCGCGACGCGGCGACGTGCGGCGCGCGAAGGCATTGCTGCGTACGCTCGAAGCGGTCAGCGCCGACACGGTCGAGCGAGAGATGGCGGCGCTCGTGGTCGCGTGCATCGAACGCGGCCCGCAGGACCTGCCGTGGGAGGATGCCGCACGGCGGAACATCCGCATCGTGCAGGAGGCCGCGCGGACGCTCACGGTCGGCGGGCTGCGGCAGCCGGCCTGCGCCCGAGCGGCGTGGCAGGTCCTCCTCGCCCACGACACCAACCCGAACTCGCGGTGGGCGACGCTGGCCGGCATGCAGTCGGTGCTGGTCGCGCTCGGACTGACCGACGAGCTGGTCGCGCTCCTCCGGAGCGACACGATCGTGCGCGCCGACCTCCGGCAGCCCCTGCTCCTGCTGGACGCCTTCGCCGGCGCGCCCGTCGAAGCGCAAGCCGAGCAAGCCGCCCGCACGCTGCGCGCGGAACTGGACGAGGCCCCGACCCGGTCGGCCCGGAAGCTCTGGATGCTGGGCATCTGGGAGGCGCGGCACGGGCGGTCCGCGGCGGTCGATTCGCTTGCCGCCGAGCTCCAGCTCAGGGCCGACACCGGTGGCGAGGCGCTTCCGCGGGTCCTGGCCCGTGCCCTGCGCGGCCACGCCGCGCTCGCGCGCGGGGACACCGCCGCCGCCATCACCTACCTCGACGGCTTGGCGCCCCTCGCCCGGAAGGACCGGCTCCAGTGGGAAGCCTGGCAGTCCCTCGGCGTCGAGCGCATCACCCTGGCCCGGCTGCAGCTCGCGCGCGGCCTCTACCGCCAGGCGATCCGCACAGCGGGCGCCTTCGACGCGCCTGCAGCGATTCCGTTTGCCGCGTTCGTGCCCGCCAGCCTCGTGATCCGGCTGCAGGCGGCACGGGCATTGGGCCGTACGCGGCTCGCCGAGGACTGCCGGGCCCGCCTGGCGGCTCTCGGCCGCGCCGACATGGTGACCGGGCGCTGAGCCCGGACGTTCGTTCCCTTAACAAGGAGTTTCTCATGGCCAGGCAAGAAGTGAAGAACAAGTTCCTTAGGGATTGCGCGGCATCCAAGGCGCGCAAGGAGGACGAGAAGGAGCCGTACGGAGGGCCGTACCCACAGCGGAAACAGGGACAGATTCCCGACGGCCTGTGGGTGTGGATGCACGACATGGCGTTGTGGGGCCATGACGTCCGCAAGGACATCCGGGCGCTCGAGCGGAAACTGGGAACGGCAAAGGGTGACCCCGGCGACCCGCCGCCGCCGCCGCCCGACGACAACGAGTAGCAACGGAGCGCCCGGTGCGCGGCGTGGAGGGCGCCGCGCAAGGGGCGGGAGACTCCACGCTGAGGTGAGGGGGCGCTACTTCGCCTTGCCCTGCGCCGCCACGGCGGTAGCCGCGGCCTTCACCTTCTCGGGGTCGCCGAGGTAGAAGCTCCTGAGCGGCTTGAGGTCGTCGTCCAGGTCGTAAACCAGCGGGATGCCGGTCGGGATGTTGAGCTCGACGATCTCCTGGTCGCCCACGTGGTCGAGGTGCTTGACCAGCGCCCGCAGGCTGTTGCCGTGGGCCGCGATCAGCACCCGCTCGCCGCGCCGCACCGCCGGCGCGATCGTCTCGTTCCAGTACGGCAGGAACCGCGCCACCGTATCCTTCAGGCACTCGGTGAACGGGACGTCGTCCTTCGCGAGCTTCGCGTAGCGCGGGTCGTTGCCGGGGTAGCGCTCGTCGTCAGGGGTGAGCGCCGGCGGACGGATGTCGTAGCTGCGGCGCCAGATCTTGACCTGGGCCTCGCCGAACTGCTCGGCCATCTCCGCCTTGTTGAGGCCCTGGAGCGCGCCGTAGTGGCGCTCGTTGAGCCGCCAGCTCCGGTGGACCGTGATCCACATCAGGTCCATGTCCTCGAGCACGATCCACAGCGTCTGGATCGCGCGCTTGAGGACCGAGGTGTACGCGACGTCGAAGATGTAGCCGCCCTCGTTGAGCGACTGCGCTGCCTCGTGGGCTTCCTGAACGCCCTTCTCCGAGAGCCCGACGTCGGTCCACCCCGTGAACCGGTTCTCCTTGTTCCAGACGCTCTCGCCGTGACGGAGCAGCACCAGCCGCTTCATCGAGCCCCCGCGAGCTGACGCAGCACGTACTCGAGGATGCCGCCGTGGCGGTAGTACTCGACCTCCTTCGGCGTATCGATCCGCACGACCGCGCGGAACTCCGTCACCGAGCCGTCGGCCCTCCTCGCCCGGACCGTCACCTCTTTCGACCCTGTAACGATCTGCTTCACTCCCTGGATGTCGAACGTCTCCTCGCCCGTCAGAGCGAGCGTTCCGGCCGTCTGGCCCGGCGCGAACTGCAGCGGCAGCAACCCCATCCCGACCAGGTTGCTGCGATGGATGCGCTCGTAGGTTTCGGCCAGCACGGCGCGGATGCCGAGCAGCCGCGGTCCCTTCGCCGCCCAGTCGCGCGAGCTGCCCGAGCCGTACTCCTTCCCTGCGATGACGAGCAGCGGCGTCTGCTCCGCCTGGTACTTCACCGCCGCGTCATAGACGGACAGGACCTCGCCGGTCGGCAGGTACTTCGTGACGCCGCCCTCGGTACCCGGCGCGAGCTTGTTGCGGAGGCGTACATTGGCGAACGTGCCGCGCACCATCACCTCGTCGTTGCCGCGCCGTGTGCCGTACTGGTTGAAGTCCTTCGGCTCGACTCCACGGCCGATGAGGTACTTCCCGGCCGGGCTGTCCTTCTTGATCGAGCCCGCCGGCGAGATGTGGTCGGTCGTGATGCTGTCGCCGAGCAGCGCGAGTACGCGCGCGCTGGTGATGTCCTTCAGCGGCGTCGTCTGGAGCGTCAGCCCGTCGAAAAATGGCGGGTTACGAATGTAGGTCGAATCCTCGTCCCACTCGAAGCGGTCGCCGCCCGGCACCTGCAGCGTCTTCCAGCGCTCATCGCCGCTGAATACGTCGGCGTACTGCTCGCCAA
>CAYHQJ010000122.1:0-7085 GCA_964358595.1 uncultured Gemmatimonadales bacterium | reverse complement strand
GGACGTCGTCGCGCGCGGCCAGGTGCAGGGCGCGGTCGATCTGCTCGATCGGCGTCACGCACACCGGGCAGCCCGGGCCGTGGATCATCTCGACCGCCCCGTCCAGCAGCTCGTCGAGTCCCTGCTTGACGATGGTGTGCGTCTGGCCGCCGCATACCTCCATCAGCACCCACGGCCGGCTCGCCGCGGCGCGGATCTTCGCCACGAGCGCCCGGGCGACCCGCCCGTCGCGGTACTCGCTGAGGTACTTCACGGCACCTTCTCGGGCAGCGCCTCGAGGCTCTTCTCGGCGACGTCCTTGATCCACTCCAGCTCGTCGAGCTGGCTCATCTCGCGCAGCGCCTCGAAGGTGCGCCGCGCCTCGTCCTCGTCCACCTTCGAGATCGCGAAGCCGACGTGCACGATGACGTAATCGCCGAGGCCGACCTCGTCGGCCACGTAGGCGAGGCAGACGTCGCGCCGCACGCCGCCGAAGTCCACCACGCCGGTGCGCAGTCCCTCGTCGTCCTTGAGCTCGACCACCCGGCCCGGGATCCCTAGGCACATACGGCCCTCCCCACGTGCGTGTCCGGCGCGGCCGCGGCTGCGCGCTCGCCCGCGAGCACCGCCGCGGCGACCGCCGCCTGGCCGTAGCTGATCGCGCCGTCGTTCGGCGAGAGCCGCTCGGGCACGAAGACCTTGAGCCCGCGCGCCTCGAGCCGCCAGCGCACCGAGGCGAGCAGGCGCGCGTTCTGGAAGCACCCGCCGCCCAACACGACCGTCCGCAGCCGCTCCGCCTCGCAGACCAGGCCGGCGACCTCGGCCGTGGCGGCGGCGACGCTCTCGTGGAACGCGGCGGCCAGGGCCGGCGCGCTCACCCCGCGTGTCAGGCGCCGCCCGAGCTCGGCAAGCAGCGGGAGCGGATCGAGCACCCAGCCGTCGCTCGCCGCTTCGACCGGGAACGGCAGCGGCGCCGCGCCGTGCTCGCCCGCCAGCGCCTCCAACTCCATCGCCGCCTGGCCCTCATAGTGCGCCACCGCGCGCAGGCCGAGCACCGCGGCCGCGGCGTCAAACAACCGGCCCATGGACGACGCGTTCGGCGCGTTGAGGCGCTGCGCGACCTGCCGCTCGGCCACCGCCCGCTCGATCGCGTCCACGCCGTAGAAGGCGCGCGCGAACGCCCCCGCCACGCGCGGCTCCAGCGACAGGTAGCCGAGCGCCACGCGCCACGGCCGGCGCGCGGCGAGGTCGCCGCCCGGCAGCGGCGCGTAGCGCAGGTGCGCGCGCCGCCGGTAGCCGCCGAGGTCGGCCACGAGCACTTCGGCGCCCCACACCGCGCCGTCGTCGCCGTAGCCGGTGCCGTCGTACGCCACGCCCACCACCCGCTCGGTGAGCCCGTGCTCGGCCATCACCGCCGCGACGTGCGCGTGGTGGTGCTGCACCGCGATCACGCGGTGGAGCCCCAGCTCCTCCGCGATCCGGGTCGAGAGGTAGCCGGGGTGCAGGTCGCGCACCGCCACCTCGGGGGACACATGGAACAGCCGCCGGTACGTGTCGTACACCGCCGTGAAGTGCTCGAGCGTCTCGAGGTCCTCGAGGTCGCCGACGTGCTGGCTGACGTATGCCGTCGCGCCGTGGGCGAGGGTCAGCGTGTTCTTGAGGTGGGGCCCGACGGCGACGAGCGGCACCGGCGCCGGCACCGGCAGCTTGAGCGGCAGCGGGGCGTAGCCGCGCGCGCGCCGCAGGAACAGCGGCGCCGCGGTCACGACCCGGACGACCGAGTCGTCGTAGCGCGCCACGATCTCGCGGTCGTGCAGCAGGAAGGCGTCGGCGACGGCTCCCAGGCGGCGCTGCGCCTCTTCGTTGCCGGTGGCGATCGGCTCGTCACCGAGGTTACCGCTCGTCATCACCAAGGGCCGCCGCGCGCAATCGAGGAGGAGGACGTGCAGCGGCGTGTAGGCCACCATCACGCCGACGGTATCGAGCCCCGGCGCGACGGCTGGCGCCAGCGGCGCGTCCTCGCGCCGGCGCAGCACCACTATCGGACGCTCGGGGGACTCGAGCAGCTCGGCCTCGGCCGGAGCGACGCGCGCCAGGGCGCGGGCGTCGTCCAGCGAGCCGACCATCACCGCGAGCGGCTTGGCGTCGCGGCGCTTGCGCGAGCGCAGCCGGCGAACGGCCGCGTCGTCGGTCGCGTCCACGGCGAGGTGGAACCCGCCAAGCCCGCGCACCGCGACGATCATCCCCGCGCGCAGCATCACCGCGGCGGACTCGATCGCCCGGCTGCGGTGGCGCTCCAGCACGCCCCCGTCCGCGCCCACGAGCCACAGCCGCGGCCCGCACGCCGGGCAGCTGTTGGTCTGCGAGTGGTGGCGGCGGTCGCCGGGGGCGGCGTACTCGCGCGCGCACTCGGCGCACGGCGTGAAAGCCCGCATGCTCGTGCGCTCGCGGTCGTAGGGCATCGCCTCGATCACGCTGAAGCGCGGGCCGCAGTCGGTACAGGTGATGAACGGGTAGCGGTGGCGCCGGTTCGCCGGCTCGAGCAGCTCGCGCTCGCAGGCCGGGCACAGCGCGACGTCCGGCGAGACCGGCAGCCGCCGGTCCTCCTCGAGCGCGCTCACCAGGATGGCGAACGCGGTCCGTCCCTCGGGCACGCGCGCCTCCCGCTCGATCCGCTCGATCCGGGTGAGCGGCGGCGCCTCGCGCGGCAGCGCGGCGACGAACGCCTCCAGGTCCGCGGCCGCGCCCTCCACCGCGATCTCGACGTCGCCGGCCGTATTCCGCACCGACCCGCCGAGGCCGTGGCGCACCGCGAGGCGGTGCACGAACGGCCGGAAGCCGACGCCCTGCACCAGCCCCGCGACGCGCAGCAGCAACGCCGCGCGCCCGGCGGCCGCGGGCGGCACGCCCGTCAGGCCGTCGCCGGCTCCCGCACCAGCGAGCGCAGGTAGGCGTTCCATTGGTCCAGCCCCTCGCCCGTGAGAGCGGACGTGTGGAAGAAGCGCAGCGCCGGGTTGACCTGGCGCGCGTACTCCACCGCCAACTCCACGCGGAACGGCACGTGCGGCAGCAGGTCGATCTTCGTCATCACCACGACACCCGCCTGCCGGAACATCTTGGGGTACTTGAGCGGCTTGTCCTCGCCCTCGGTCACCGAGAACAGCACCACCTTGGCGTCCTCGCCGAGGTCCCAGCTCGCCGGGCACACCAGGTTGCCGACGTTCTCGATGAACACCAGGCGCGTCTCGGCGAGATCGATGGCCTCGAGCGCCGTGAGGACCTGCCGCGCGTCGAGGTGGCACGCGCCGCCGGTCACCACGGCCTGCACGAGGCGGTGCGTCCGCTTCGCGATGCGCTCCGCGTCGTTCTGCGTCTGCACGTCGCCGGCGACGACCGCGATCGCCAACTCCTCGCCAACCGCGTCGAGCGTGCGCTCGAGCAGCAGCGTCTTCCCGGAGCCGGGCGAGCTGACGAGGTTCAGCGCCGTCACGGAGGCGCCCTTGAGCCGACGCCGCACCTCGGCGGCGAACTCGTTGTTCTTCGCCATCACGCTCTCGCGGACCTCAATCGTCCGGATCGCCATCCTCCACCTCCAGGTAGGCGAGCCGCAGCACGTCGCCGTGCTGCCGCACGATCACGGGCCGCGCGCCGCCGAACGGCGGCTGCGCGAGCAGCGCCTCCAGACAGAACTCCAGGTTGTCCGGCTCGATCCCGGCGTCGTCGCCGACCTCGACGCCGACCGCCGTCACGCTCCCGCACGCCGCGTGGCCCACACGCTCCTCCGCCATGCGGCAGACCTCGAGCGCGATGCTCAGCTCATGCATCCACCGGCGCCTCCCGCCGCGCGCACGGATGCCCCCAGGCCTGCAGCCGCTCCACCACCCGGAGCACCAGGCCGTCGAGGGCCCCAGCCACCACGGGGGCAAGCTCCGTGCCGAGGGCTACCCGATCGGGCTGCACCCCAAGGGCCACCGCCCGGCCGGGCAGCGTGCCCCGGAGCGAAGCCAGAGCAAAAACTTCCCGAATGTCGATCTGGTGGGGGGACAACTTGACCGCCAAGTAGAAACCTTCATCCCGGTCAGTGGGTCCCCTTCATGCGCTCGGCGCCATCGTGGCGCATGGTCCTCGCGGGTCCAGCGACGCTCGTGGGCGTCGGCTTCCTGCTCGGGTTCCGCCACGCCTTCGAACCCGACCATCTCGCTGCGGTTTCGACGCTGGCGACGCGCCAGGGCACGGTGCGCGACGCGATGCGTCTTGGCGCGGCGTGGGGGGTCGGCCACACCGCGACCGTCGGCGTGGTCGCGCTGTTCCTGATCGCCGCGGACCTGCGGCTCCCGAGCGCGTTCCAGCCCGTGGCCGAGCTGGTCGTCGCGGCGCTGCTGGTCGGTCTCGGCGTCACCGTGCTGGCTCGCCATGCGGCGCGGCACCGCCACGCGTTCGGCCCGGCCCACGAGGACGCGCACCGGCACCACGCGGCCCACGCGCACGTGCCGCCGATCCGGGACGCGCGGCGCTCGCTCGCGTTCGGCATCGCGCACGGGCTAGCGGGGAGCGGCGCGATCGTGGTGCTGATGGTCGCCGCGGCGGCGACGCGCCGCGAGCAGCTCGCCTACTTCGCGGCGTTCGGGACGGGAACGATCCTGGGGATGCTCGGCGTGTCGGCGGGGGTGGCGGTGCTGGCGCGGGGCGCGGCGCAGCGCGGGCGGCGCTGGGCGACCTGGCTGCACCTGGGTACGGCGGCGGCGAGCATCGCGATCGGCGCGCTGCTCGCCGCGGAAACGACGGGCGCCTTCTAGGTTCGGCGGCGGCTCAGGTGGCGGGAGCCCCCGCGCCCGTCCGCACCCGCTCCATCACCGCGAGCACGCCACGCAGCGTGGACTCCCCCTTGTCCTTCGCGTACCAGCGCCGGACCTCGGAGTAGTAGTCCTGTTTCGTGCGGCCCGCGCGGCGCTGCTCCAGCACGAACGCCTGCAGCTCCGCGGGGCGCGGCCCCCACCAGCCCAGCTCCTCGAACGTTTCGGTTAGGACGATGGCGACCGGGATCGAGCGCGCCGTCCCGGTGAGGTAGCAGTCCATCACGGCCGGGTGCTCGTCGCGGCGCAGGATGCGCAGCTCCACGTTCGGCGTCAGCTCCGCCCACTTCGCGAGCACGGGCACGGTGTTGGTCGCGTCGCCGCACCAGTCCTCGGCCAGCACGACGATCCGGAAGCGCGCGCCCAGCGCCACCGCCTGCTCGACCGCCCAGTCGGGCACCCGCGCAAGCCGGTGGACGCCCGTCCACAACTCGCAGTGCTCCTGCGATTCCTTCACGAACCGCTCGTAGGTCAACGCGCGCTCCCAAAGGTCCGCGAACGGCCAGGTCATCGTTGCTCCTTCCGCCGATTGCCGGCGTGCCGCAAACTAATGGCGCCGTCAACGTCGCATGCGAGGAATCCGTAAACCCCGGGTGAAGTTCCCTTCATCCGCACCCAAGCTGGAACGGGACTGCCGACCATGAACCTGAAGACCGCTGCGCGTCTGCGCGTCTGCACACTGCTGAGCCTTGTAGGCCCGACCTTCCTGCCGACTGTCCTCTCGGCCCAGGCCCCGATCCGTGGCTTCCCTCAGGACGCGCTCGCCCAGCGCGCCAGGCTCGAGGCGGTGCTGCGCGAGACGCCCGACACGGCGCGCCTGCGCGCGTCCATGCGGCGGATGGCGGCGGAGCCGCACCACGCCGGCTCACCTGCCTCGCGCGCCGTGGCCGAGTGGGCGCTCGCGCAGCTGCGCTCGTGGGGGCTCGAGGCGCGCATTGATACGAGCGAGGCGCTGATGCCCGTGCCGGTCATGCGCCGGCTCGAGCTGGTGGCGCCGACGACCTACGTCGCCCGGCTCGCCGAGCCCGCGATTCCCGAGGACGAGGACACGGGCGATGCCGGCCAGCTCCCGACCTTCAACGCCTATTCGCCCGACGGCGACGTGACGGCCGAGCTGGTGTACGCGAACTACGGCCTCCCCGACGACTACGACGAGCTGGCGCGCCGCGGCATCGACGTGCGCGGCAGGATCGTGATCGTGAAGTACGGCGGCAGCTGGCGCGGGATCAAGCCGAAGGTCGCGGCGGAGCACGGCGCGGTCGGCTGCATCATCTACTCCGACCCGCGTGACGACGGCTACTGGGGGGACCGGACGTACCCGCAGGGCCCGATGCGCCCGGAGATGGGGGCCCAGCGCGGCAGCGTGATGGACATGCCGACGTATCCCGGCGACCCACTCACGCCCGGCTGGGGCGCGCGGCCCGGCGGCCGCAAGCTGCCCCGCGACTCCGCGCAGACCATCGCCCGGATCCCCGTGCTCCCGATCTCCTACGGCGACGCGCTCCCGTTCCTGCGGGCCCTCGGCGGGGCGGTGGCCCCGGACGAGTGGAAGGGCGCGCTCCCGATCACCTATCACATCGGCCCGGGCCCGGCGCGCGTGCATCTCGCGCTGCAGTTCGACTGGCAGGTTCGGCCGCTCTACGCCGTAATCGCGCGAATCCCCGGCGCGAGCGCGCCCGACCAGTGGGTGATCCACGGCAACCACCACGATGCCTGGGTGAACGGCGCGGAGGACCCGGTCTCCGGCGCGATCGCCCTGCTCGAGACCGCGCGGTCCTTCGCCGAGCTGCGGCGCACCGGCTGGCGGCCGCAACGCACGATCGTCCTCGCGCTGTGGGACGGCGAGGAGTGGGGGCTGCTCGGCTCGACCGAATGGGCGGAGGCGAACGCCGACGCGCTGCGCACCAATGCCGTCGCCTACTTCAACTCGGACACCAACGAGCGCGGGCCGCTCGGCGCCTCGGGCTCGCACACGCTGGAGACGTTCCTGCGCGAAGTCGCGCGTGACGGCCGGGACCCACAGAGCGGCAAGGACGAGGTCGAGGCGCGTGCCGACTTCGCGCTGTCGCGCGCCCGGAGCGCCCGCGACTCTGCGGAGGCACGGCTCCCGTTCCGCATCGGCGCGCTCGGCTCGGGCTCCGACTACACCGCGTTCATCGACCACCTCGGCATCGCATCGGTGGACATGCGGCACGGCGGCGCGCAGGATGACGGGATCGACCACTCGATCTACGACACCTACACGTTCTACGC
>CAYHQJ010000121.1:0-7211 GCA_964358595.1 uncultured Gemmatimonadales bacterium | reverse complement strand
CTGCGCCGGCGCTCCTGCGCCAATCGTCGGACACCCTGGCGGGGCGGGTGCGCTGGGGCGGAGCGCGCACGGCGCTGGACCTGTCGGTGAACGCGCGGCGGTTCAGCTTCGCCGATCTCGCGGGCGCGGCGCCCACGCTGCCTCGAACGGGCGGCGGGCGGCTCGTGCTGCGCGCGCGGCTGCTCGAGAGCGGCGCCGCCGAGTACGACGTGCGTGAGTTTGCGATCGAGACCGGCCGCACGGCGGCCTCGGGCCGCGTGCGCGTCACGACGGGCGAGCGGGGCGGGCTCAGCATCCGCGCCATGGACGTCGCCCTCGTGCCGCTCGACTTCGCCGCGCTCGCGCCGTTCGTGGACTCGCTGCCGGTGCGCGGCCTCGTGCGAGGGCGGGTGCGCGGCGCGGGCGCGCTCGCGGACCTCGCGGTGGATGCGGACCTCGCCTTCACCGACGAAGCGGTCCAGAGCCGGCCGACGAACGTGGTCATCGGGCGGGGGCGGCTCGGGCTCGGCGGCCAGGAGCAGCTGGTCTTCCACCGGCTTGTGCTGCAGCGTGGCGAGTTCGACCTCGGCACGGTGCGCCGGTTCGCGCCGGTGGTGTCGCTCCTGGGCCGCCTCGCCGCGGCCGGCACGCTGACCGGCCCCTGGCGTAACGCCACGTTCGAGGGGACGCTGCGCCACCTCATGCCGGCCGAGCCTGCGCTCGGGGTCTCGATCGTGCGGGGCACGGTGCACCTCGCGCTCGCCGATACGGTGCGGATCGACGCCGACGTCACCGCCGACTCGCTCTCCTTCGACCTGCTGGCGCGCTCGTACCCGGCGATCCCGCTCAAGGGGATGGTGGCGGGGCCGGTGCACGTGCACGGGCCTGCGCGCGCGCTCGAGCTCGACGCCAGCCTGGCCGGCCCGGCTGGCGCGTTCGCCGGCCGTGGCGTCGTGGGCGCGGGCGACTCGGTGGTGACGGTGCGTGGCGCCGGCACGGTGCAGGGTGTGGACGCGCGCGCGCACGTCGCGGCGGCTCCTCCGACGGTGCTCAGCGGCGCGTGGGCCGCGGAGCTCACGGTGCCGCTGGCGGACGCGGGCGCGCCGACGACCGGGACGGTGCGCGTCGCGCTGGCCGACAGCCGGGGGGCCGGCGTCACGCTGCGGCGCGCGGGATTCGCGGCGGCGTTGAGCCGCGAGCGGATTGCGCTCGACTCGGCGTACCTCGACGCGCCCGCCGGCGTCGCCATGGTCTCCGGCGCGCTCGGCCGCGCGGGGCGGCCACCGGGCCAGGTCGGATTCACCCTTCGCGTGGACGCGCTTGCGGAGCTGGCGCCACTGATGCGCTGGATGCGCGGCGCCGCCGGCGACACGACCACCGCGCCGGCGCTCGGTGGCGCGGGCCGCCTCGCGGGGCGGCTCGTCGGCACGGTGACCGACTGGGACGCCGAAGGCACGCTCGACATGGACAGCCTGCGCTTCGGCGCCGGCGAAGTGCGCGGCGCGCGGGTGCGGGGCCGGCTCGCGCGCGGGCACGGGCCGCTCACCATCGGCGTTGCTGCGGCGGCGGACTCGCTCGTCGTGTCGGGGCTGGCGTACGCGCGGGTGAGCGCGACGCTCGCGGGGCCGGCCGACAGCCTGGCGGTGCACGCGGCCGCGGCGTTCGGGCCGGGTGAAGCGCTCCGCGTTGCCGGCCTGGTGGCGGGCAATTCACTCGCGCGGCGGCTGCGGCTCGACACGCTCACCCTGGCGCTGGCTGCCAGCACCTGGGAACTCGTGCAGCCCGCGCGCGCCGTGCTCACGCCGGACGCGGTCCTGCTCGACTCGGTCGAATTGCGCTCTGAGGACGGCGGGCGGATCCGCGCGCAGGGCAGCCTGCCGCGCGCCGGCGTCGGCGACTTCGTGCTCGTCGCCGACAGCGTGCCGCTCGCCGACGCGTACGCCCTCGCCGAGCTCGACACGGCGGGGATCGGCGGCACGGCCGACCTCGCCCTGCGCCTGGCCGGCGCCGCGGCGAGCCCGACGCTGGAGCTCAGGCTCGGCCTCACCGATGCGCGGTTCGGCAGCTACCACGCGCCGGCGCTGATGGTGCTCGGCAGCTACAGCGACCGCCGGCTGTCGTTCAAGGGCGGCCTGTGGCGCGACTCGGTGCGGGTGCTGTCGCTGGCCGGCTCGCTGCCGCTGGACCTCGCGCTCACCGGCGTCGAGCGGCGCCGGTTGCCCGGCCCGATCGCGATCAGCGCTCGCTCCGACTCGGTGGAAATGGAGCCGCTCGGCGCGCTGACCGATCTCGTCACGGACGTGGGAGGGCTGCTGAATGCCGACGTGCGCATCGGTGGCACCTGGGACCAGCCGCAGCTCTCCGGCTTTCTCGAGACGCGCCGCGGCGCGTTCAGCCTCCCCGCCCTTGGCGCGCGCTACACCGACGCCGACCTCCGCCTCGACCTCGCCGGCGACGCGATCCGCGTCACTCGCGGCCGGGTGCGCGGCGGCAGCGGCACGCTCGACATCGGCGGCGTCGTGCGGCTCGAGTCGCTGTCGCGGCCGGTGCTCGACCTCGCGCTGGGCGCGCACGGGTTCCATGCCTTCGACATCCGCGACTTCGCGAGCCTCACCGGCACTGGCGACCTGACGCTGCGCGGCCCCGCCATCGGCGCGACGCTGTCCGGACGCCTCACGGTGGATCACGGCTCGCTCGCCTTCGCCGACCTGGTGGAAAAGCGGATCGTCAACCTCGACGACCCGGAGTTCCGCGCCATCGTGGATTCGAACCTCGCGCGCGCCCGGGAGCTCGCACCCGGCGTGCAGACGGTGCTCCTCGACAGTCTGCTGATCACGGGCCTCACGGTGGCGATGGGCCCTGACGTGTGGCTGCGCTCCACCGAGGCGAACATCCAGCTCGACGGCGAGTTCCGGGTGGCGAAGAGCGTCGAGGAAGGCCTCGCGCGCTACCGGCTCGACGGCACGCTGCGCGCGGTGCGCGGCAACTACCGGCTGGTGCTCGCCGCGACGTCGAAGGAGTTCCGCGTGACGCGCGGAACGGTGCGGTTCTTCGGCACGCCGGACTTCGATCCCGAGCTGGACATCGCGGCGGAGCACCCGGTGCGCACCCTGGACGGCGGCCAGCTCGTCGTCCGCGCCCTCATCGGCGGGACGCTGCTCGCGCCCCGGCTCGCGCTCGAGAGCGACCAGCGGCCGCCGCTGTCGGAGACCGAGATCGTGTCGTACCTGCTCTTCGGCCGGCCGTCGTTCGATCTCGTCGCGGCCGGCTCCGGCTCGCGCAACGAGCTGGCGATCCTCCAGAGCACGCTCATGGGCTACGCGGCGGGGGAGCTGGGCCAGGGGCTGGTGAGCACGCTCGGCCTGCCGCTGGACTATCTTGCGATCCGCCCCGGAGCCGCCACGCAGGGCGATCCGTTCGGCTTCAGCAGCACCCGGCTCGAGGCCGGCACCCAGATCGGCGACCGCACGTTCGTGACATTGAACGCGGGGCTGTGCGAGGTGCGCACCTCGCAGCTCGTGGGCGCGAGCGTCGAGTACCGGCTCAACCCGCGCTGGACGGTCGAGGCCAGTCTCGAGCCGCTGGTCGCCCTGTGCCGCGCCGGACTGTTCTCGGGCTCGCAGACCTCGACCACGGCGAAGTACCAGATCGGCGTGGACCTCTTCTGGCAGACGGGGAACCGGTGAGCCGAGCGGTCATGATCACGAATCCGATGGCGGCGCGCGCGGACGCGCGGCACCTCGCGGCGGCGTGGCGGCGCTTGGAGAAGGGTGGCCTCGCGGTCGAGGTGCGTCAGACGGAGGCGCCGGGCCACGCGACCGAGCTGGCGCGCGCGGCGGTCGCGGACGGCGTGGAACTGCTCATCGCGCACGGCGGCGACGGCACCGCGATGGACGTGGCGACCGCGATCGTGGGCACGGAGTGCGCGCTGGGGCTGCTACCGGCCGGCACGGGGAACATCCTCGCCGGGAACCTCGGCATTCGCCGCGCCCCGCGTGCGGCGGCCGATATCATCCTCAAGGGACGGCGCCGCGCGATCGATATCGGCCGCCTCGAGACCACCACCGGCGCGCGCTACTTCGCCGTCGCCGCCGGCGCCGGGTTCGACGCCGAGCTGATGCACCGCACCGCCTCGCGGCACAAGCGCGCCTTCGGCGTCGGGGCGTACGTCGCCACGGCCCTCGGCCTCGCCACCGGAATCACGCGCGCCATGGTCCGCATCGAGACCGACGGCGGTGTGCTCGAGGCGCGGGCGGCGAGCGTACTCGTCGCCAACTGTGCCGGCCTCATCCCCTTCATGCCGCCGCTCGGCGACCACATCTCCCCTGACGACGGCGTCCTCGACGTCCTGGTCCTGGACGCGGCCACGCTCCCCGGAGCGGCGCGCATCGCCTGGCGGCTGTTCCTGCAGCGCCACGGGCCCGAGCTCGGGATCACCCAGCTGCGTGCGCGCCGCGTGCACGTCGTGGCCGACCCGGACCTGCCCGTGCAGGCGGACGGCGAGGCCTGCGGCCGCACGCCGCTCACCGCCGAGGTGGTGCCCAAAGGGTTGACGGTTCTGGTGCCGGACGGTGTCTAGAAACTGGACGGTGCCGACAGCCCAAGGTACATTGGCCGCGATGACTTCCCCCCTGGCCGGGAAGCGGGTGCTGGTGGTGGACGACGAGCGCGCCATCGCGCAGGCGGTCGTGCGCCGCCTGGAGCGCTCCGGCGCAGTGTGCGAGCAGGCGCACACCGGGTCGGAGGCGTTCGACCTGCTGTTCGCCGGCGGCTTCGACCTGGTCGTGACGGACATGCAGATGCCGGGACGCTCGGGGCTCGATCTGCTGGACGAGGCACAGCGGCTGGCCGACCCTCCGGCGGTGATCCTGATGGCGGGGGAGGGGGACGCTCAGGGGGCCGCTGGCGCGCTGGAGCGCGGTGCGGACGGCTTCGTGGGCAAGCCGGTGGACGTGGACCAGCTCGCGCACGAGGCCGCACTGGCCGTGGAGGTGCGGGGGCTCCGCCAGGCGGTCGAGGCGATCGGCGTGCAGCGCGCGGTCGGGCCCGTGCTCGTCGTCCTGGGCGAGATCGTGAACGCGTTCGAGAAGGCCGACCCGTACCGGGCGGGGTACACGGCGCGCACGGCGCGCCTCGCGGTGGCGCTCGCGGTGCCGCTGGGGCTGGATCCGGAGCGTCTCGCGGTCGCGGCGCGGGTGCACGACGTCGGGATGCTCGCCGTGCCGATCGCCGAGCAGCACGCCGAGGGGCGGCCCTCGCGCACGGCGCACCACCTGATCCGGGTGCACCCGACCCTGGGCGCGCGGTGGATCGAGCGCCTCGGCGCCGATCGCCCCGTGGTGGCGGCGGTGGCGGCGCACCACGAGCGGTTTGACGGCCTTGGCTATCCTGGCGGGCTCGCCGGCGACGACGTCCCGCCGCTGGCGCGTGCGCTCGGCACGGCGGCAGCGGTGGCCGCGATGGCGGCGCCCCGGCCCTGGCGCGGCCGCCTCGAGCCGCACGAGGTGATCGCCGAGCTGCAGCAGGGCCGCGGGTCGCAGTTCGGTCCCGCCGAGGCGGACGCGGTGGTCGAGCTGCTCCGCCGCACCCCCGGACTGGTCGCGTAGCCATGGCCGACGCCGTCCTGCTGATCGACGACGACGCCGACGTCCTGAAGGCGATCGGCGACTACTTCGAGAAGACCGGCTACGAGGTCTTCCGCGAGGCTACCGGCCAGGGCGGGATCGAGGTGTACGCGCGGCAGCGGCCCGACGTCGTGCTGCTCGACCTGCACCTGCCGGACGGCGACGGCCTGCAGTTCCTGGAGGAACTGCGGCGCCACGACGCGGCCGTCATCCTGCTGACCGGTTACGGCGATGTCGCGACGGCGGTGAGCGCGATGCAGCTCGGCGCCGAGAACTTTCTCGCCAAGCCGGTGGACATGACCCACCTCGGGGCCGCGGTCGCGCGCGTGCTCGACAAGGTGCGGCTCAAGCGGCACAACGAGCTGCTGCGCGCGCGGCAGGCACATGCGCGGGCACCCGACGACGTGCTCGGCGTCTCGCCGCCGATGCGCGATCTGGCGCGCCAGGTCGAGCTGCTCGCGGAGTCCGAGCGCACCACTGTGCTGCTCACCGGCGAGTCGGGAACCGGCAAGGGCTGGGTCGCGCGGCTGATCCACGACCTCTCGCCGCGGCGCGCGCAAGCGTTCGTGGACGTCAACTGCGCGGGGCTCTCGGCCACGTTCCTCGACTCCGAGCTGTTCGGCCACGAGAAGGGCGCGTTCACCGACGCGAAGGAGCGCAAGCAGGGGCTGTTCGAGGCGGCCGACCGCGGCACGGTCTTCCTCGACGAGATCGGTGACCTCACGGTCGAGCTGCAGCCCAAGCTCCTCAAGGCGCTCGAGACCAAGACGTTCCGGCGCCTCGGGGGAACGCGCGAGCTCCAGGTGGACGTGAGGCTGATCGCCGCGACCAATCACGACATCGTGGAAGCGGTGCGCGAGGGGCGGTTCCGCGAGGACCTCTACTACCGGCTCAACGTGATGGCGCTGCGCCTGCCGTCGCTGCGGGAGCGGGAGCGCGAGGACCGGCTCGCATTGCTCAAGCACTTCTTCGCGGAGCTGCGCGCCGGGCTGCCCGCCGCGCCGGCGGAGATCACCAGCGAGGCGCTGGAGCGGCTGCTCGCCTACGGCTGGCCGGGCAACATCCGCGAGATGCGTAACGTGCTCGAGCGGGCGCTGATCATGGCGCGCGGAGCGAAGAAGGTCGCGCCGGAGCACCTCCCCGCCGACCTCGGCCGGCGCGTCCCGGCGGATGGCGGCCGAGGCCTGCCCGTCTCGCTCGAGGAAGTCGGGCGGCGCCACATCGAGCGCACGCTGCGCCGCCACGGCGGCAACCGCACGCGCGCGGCGGCGGAGCTCGGGATCTCGCGCGCGACGCTCATCAACAAGATCAAGGCGTTCGCGCTGGACGTCTGACGCGCGGGGGGGGGGCACCATGGGCGAAGTCGACATGATGGTCTGCCGGTCGTGCGGGAACGAGGAACGCGCGTCGGAGGGCTACCCGTGCACCGAGTGCGGGACCTTCATCTGCCTGATCTGCGACACCCGCGGTATCTCGTACTGTAAGGCCTGCCGCCAGAAGCTGGGGATGCCGGAGCCGGCGAACCTCCCGCCCCCCGCGGCGAAGCCGGCCACCTAGCCCCAATCCGAAAATAGATCAGGCCGCCAGGCGCTCGCGGATCTGTTCGTA
>CAYHQJ010000120.1:0-7217 GCA_964358595.1 uncultured Gemmatimonadales bacterium | reverse complement strand
TCTGCTGGATCTCCTCGAGGTCCACGCTGAGGTTCGAGAGCACGGCCGCGGCCACGCCCTCACCCTCGCGGATCAGCCCCAGCAGGATGTGCTCGGTGCCCACATACTCGTGGTGCAGCCGGGCCGCCTCCTCCCGCGCCATCTGCAGGACTTTGCGAACGCGATCGGTGAAGTTGTACCCGTTCATGCCGCTGACCTCGTCTCCTTCAGGGCCGGCCGTTCAGGCCGGGCGTGCTGCTTCCTCGTCCAGCAGGCGCCTGACGTAGGACGCCCGCGCCGTGCGCAACTCCGGATCGTGCGCGGCGCTCGTCTCCAGGGCCGCGAGGTGCGCGGGCTGCGTGAAGATCAGCAGCTTGTTGAGCGTGTATACACTCAGAGCGGGGATCAGTTTCAGCCCCACGCCCAGGCGCACGCCGGACAGCAGGTTCATCGCCTCGTCGAACGAGAGGCTGCGCGCGTAACGTAGCAGCGCGTAGGCGCGCCAGACCTTGTCCTCGATGATCGTCGGCGCGTCGCGCAGCAGCACCTGCCGCGCCTGCTCCTCGTACGCGACCACCTGTCGCACGATCTTGCCCAGGTGGTCGAGCAACTCCTCCTCGGACTTCCCCAGCGTCGTCTGGTTCGACAGCTGGAAGAAGTTCCCGACGACCTCGCTCCCCTCGCCGTAGAGCCCGCGGAACGTGAGCCCCACCTGCGTCAGCCCCTGGAGGACCTTGGAGATCTCCTTGGTCAGCACCAGGCCCGGCAGGTGGATCAGGACCGAAGCACGCAGCCCCGTCCCCGCATTCGTCGGGCACGCCGTAAGATAGCCAAACTCGGGGTGGAAGGCGAAGGGAAGTGCGCCGCCCAGCTCGCCATCGATGCGCTCGAGCACGCCGTACGCCTGCGCCAGCGCGAAGCCCGACTGGAGCGTCTGGAGCCGGAGGTGGTCCTCCTCGTTCACCATCACCCCCGACGCCCCGGCCAGGAACACCGCCGAGGCACTCGCGCCGCGCCGCTCCGCCGCCGAGCCGAGCAGTTCCTTGCTGACGAGGTGCCGCTCGTGCAGCAATTGCCGCTCGCCGGCATCCAATTCGTCGAGCATGAGCCGCACGCCGCCGCGCGCCGCCGGCGTCCCCAGCCAGGCGGTCTCGACCGCCACCAGCACGCGGCGGCGCTCCTCGTCGCGCGCCCGACCCGCGAACGGCACGCCGGCGAGGTTGCGCGCCAGCCGGATCCGCGTCGAGAGCACGATGTGCGACAGCGGCCCGCTCGCGTCGAGCCAGCCGAGACCGCCGTCGGGGATCAGCGCGAGGTCCATCACTCGAGCACCCGGATCCGGTCGCGCAGCTCGGCGGCCAGCTCGAAGTTCTCCATGTCCACCGCGCGCTTCAGCTGGTCCCGCAGCTCGCCCAGCTCGCGCGGCGCCTCGCCGTCCGCCGGCGCGAGCGCGAGCGCGTGCGCCGGGCGGTACTGCTCCCCCACGTGCGTCGCGCTGCCGTGCAGCCGGCGCAGCAGGTCGCGCAGGTGAGCGCCGAAGCTCTCGTAGCAGCGCGCGCATCCCAGCCGGCCCGTCTGCCGGAAGTCGCGCAACGTCGCCCCGCAGCACCGGCACGGGACGTCGAGCCCGCCCTCGCCCTGCTCCGCCCCGCCCCCCTTGCCGAGCGTCGCGAGGAAGTCGCCCAGCGGGAACTTCGCCACGCTCGCGCCCGTTTCCACGCCCTTCTCCGCCGCGCACGACTCGCACAGGTGCATCGTCGTCACGTTGTTGTTGACGATCTGGGTGAGGTGGATGACCGCCTCGCGCTCGCTGCAGTTCTCGCACACCATCAGGGGAGCGCCTCCACTTCGCCCACGTACGTCAGCCGGCCGTCCTCGAGCAGCAGCGCGCGGTCCACCCGCGCCGCGAGCTGGCGGTTGTGCGTCACGATCAACACCGCGGTCTCCAGCTCGCGCGCCAGGCGGAAGAACAGGTCCGCCACGAGCACGCCCGCCGCGTGGTCGAGGTTGCCCGTCGGCTCGTCGGCGAGCACCAGGTCCGGATCGTGCACCAGCGCCCGCGCCACCGCGCAGCGCTGCTGCTCGCCCCCCGAGAGCGCCGCGGGCCGGTGCGTCATCCGCCCCGCGAGCCCCACCTCGGCCAGCAGCTGCTCCGCCCGCGAGCGGGAGCGCTCCTCGTCCCACCCCGCGATCCTGAGCGGCATCATCACGTTCTCGAGCGCGCTGAACTCGGGCAGCAGGTGATGGAACTGGAACACGAACCCGAGCCGCCGGTTGCGCAGCACCGCGAGCGCCGCCTGGTCGAGCGCGCCGTACGCCTGGCCGTCGAGCACGATCTCCCCGCCAGTGGCGGCATCGAGCGCGCCGAGCAGATGCAACAGCGTGCTCTTCCCCGAGCCGCTCGCCCCGACGATCGCGGCCACCTCGCCGCGCTGCAGCGTGAAATCCACCCGCGTGAGCACGTCGAGCCACCCGGCGTCGCCCGAGGGGAAGCGCTTGCGCAGGCCGCGAACCTCGAGCAGCGCGCTCATTCGTGCCGGATCGCTTCCACCGGCAGCAGGCCCGCGGCGCGCCCCGCCGGGTACACGGTCGCGAGCGCCGCGATCACCACGCTCGCCACGATCACCAGGCCGACGTCGGCCGGCTGGAGGTCCACGGGCAGGTGGTCAATGAAGTAGACCGAAGGGTTCAGCGAGATCAGCCGGTACCGGTCGAGCAGCAGCGCCACGACGATCCCGCCCAGCGTCCCCAAGACCGTGCCCACGACACCCACCACCACGCCCTGCGCCACGAAGATCCGGCGGATCTGTCGGGCCGTCATCCCCATGGCGCGCAGGATGCCGATCTCCTTGGTGCGGTCCGACACCGCCATCGTCAGCGTGCTCACGATGTTGAAGGCCGCCACCAGCACGACCAGCAGCAGGATCACGCTCATCGCCAGCTTCTCGAGCTTCAGCGCCGAGAAGAGCGAGCCGTTCTGCGCCTTCCAGTCGAGCGCGCGGTACGGGAAACCGAGCCGCGCTTCCAGCGCGCGCGCCACGCGGTCGGCGCGCCACGGGTCGCGCACCCGGAGCTCGATCCCGCTCACCGCGCTGTCGAGCCCGGCGAACCGCTGCGCCACCGCGCGCGGCATCACGACGTAGGTGTTGTCGTACTCGTACATCCCGGTCTCGAACACGCCCGTGACCTCGAAGCGCCAGTAGCGCGGCACGAACGCGCCAAGGGCGGAGTTGAACCGCGAGCCGGCCGGCGAGACCACCGTGACCAGCGTGCCCGGGAACGCGCTCAGCCGGTCGGCGAGCCGGCGGCCGAGCACCACGCCGCCGTCCACGTCGGGGCTCCGCGCCGCGAAGCGCAGGTCGCCGCTCGTGAACGCCTTCGGCAGTCCGGTCACGGACATCCGCCCGGTGTCGGGCTCGAGGCCGATCACCGCGACCCCTTCCGCGTAGTCGTGCCCCGCCGACATCAGCCCCTGCGAGAGCACGAACGGCGCGGCGGCGAGCACGCCGTCGGTCTTGCGCACGACGTCGAGCACCCGCGGCCAGTCGCCGAGCCGGAGCCCCTCGCCGTAGGTGAGAACCCGCACGTGCGGGTTGGCGACCAGGATCTTCTCGCGCAGGTCCTTCTGGAGCCCGCTCATCACCCCGGTCACGACGATCAGCGCCATCACGCCGAGCGCCACGCCCGCCGTCGCGATGAAGGTGATCAGGGAGACGAACCGCGACGCCCGCCGGCTGCGCAGGTAGCGCGACGCGATCCACCACTCCACGCGACTCACCGGCGCCTCGGGCACGGGATCCGGGCCCGGCGCTTCATTGCTCGGGCCGCATCGCCGGGAAGAGGAGCACGTCGCGGATGCTGCGCTCGCCCGTGACGAGCATCGTCAGCCGGTCGATCCCGAGGCCGAGCCCGCCGGTGGGCGGCATGCCGTACTCGAGCGCGCGCAGGTAGTCCTCGTCCGGCGCCTGCGCCTCCTCGTCGCCCCGCTCCCGCAGCGTCACCTGCGCCGCAAAGCGACCGCGCTGGTCGTCGGGGTCGTTCAGCTCCGAGAAGGCGTTGGCCATCTCGTAGCCGCCGATGAACAGCTCGAACCGCTCGGCGAGCGCCGGGTCGCCGCGCTTCGGCTTGGCAAGCGGCGACAGCTCGATCGGGTAGTCGAGGATGAACGTCGGCGCCTCGAGGTGCGGCTCCACGGCGAGCGCGAACAGCTGGTCGATCAGCCGGCCGCGCCCGAAGTGCTGGTCGGGCTCGACGCCGCGCTCCGTCAGCGCGGCGGCCAGCGCCGCGTCGTCGGCGCGGCGCAGGTCCACCCCGCTCCGCTCCTCGAGCAGCTCGACGAACCCGACCTTCCGCCACGGCGGCGCCAGGTCGATCGGCCCCTTCCGCCCCGGAACCTCGAGCGTGCCGAGCACCTCGCGCACGGCCGTCACGACGAGGTGCTGCGTCAGCTCCATCATGTCGGTGTAGTCGGCGTAGGCCTCGTAGCACTCCAGCATCGTGAACTCGGGGTTGTGCGCCCGGTCCATCCCCTCGTTGCGGAAGTCCTTGCCGATCTCGTAGACGCGCTCGATCCCGCCCACGATCAGCCGCTTGAGGTACAGCTCGTCGGCGATGCGCAGGTAGAATGCGCTGTCCAGCGCGTTGTAGTGCGTGGTGAACGGCCGCGCCGACGCGCCCCCATACAGCGGCTGGAGGATCGGGGTCTCGACCTCGAGGTAGCCGCGCTCGTCGAGACAGCGCCGCACCGCGCGCACGACCGCGGCGCGGGTCTCGAACACGCGGCGGCGCTCGGGGTGCACCGCGAGGTCGGCGTAGCGCTGGCGGTAGCGCAGCTCCGGGTCCGCGAGGCCGGAGTGGTGTTGCTCGGTGCCGTCCTCGTGCTGCGTTACCTTGCCGATCGGCAGCGGCCGCAGCGCCTTGGCGAGCAGCTCGACCGCGGCGGCCCGCACCGTGACCTCACCCGTGCGGGTGCGGAACAGCAGCCCCTTGACGCCCACGTGGTCGCCGAGGTCGAGGAGCTGCACCACCGCGTAGCCGTCCTCGCCCAGCACGTCCTGCTTGAAGTAGAGCTGGATCCGGCCCGACGGGTCCGCGACGTGCGCGAAGGTGCTCCTGCCGTGCCCGCGCAGAGCGACGATCCGGCCCGCCACCGCCACCTCCGGGCCCTCGGCGCCGTCCGCGAACGCCGCGAGCGCCGCGGCCGCCAGGTGCGTGCGCCGGTAGCGGTACGCAAACGGAGCGACGCCGCGCCCGCGCAGCGCCTCCAGCTTCTCGCGGCGCGCCTGCTCGACGAACGAGCGGCTGGTGGTCCCCTCGCTCACGCCTTGCTTCCCGCGCCGGCCCTGCCGCCTGAGCGTCTGGCCACCGCCGACTGCTTGAGGAACGCCTCGATGAACGGGTCGAGGTCGCCGTCCATCACCCGGTGGACGTCGCCGATCTTCAGCTCGGTGCGGTGGTCGTTCACCATCGTGTAGGGCTGGAAGACGTACGAGCGGATCTGGTTGCCCCACGAGTTGTCGGTCTTCGTCGCGTTCAGTTCCTGGCGCTTCTTCTCCTGCTCGTCCAGCGCGCGCTGGTAGAGCGCCGCCTTCAGCATCTTCATCGCGGTCGCCTTGTTCTTGTGCTGCGAGCGCTCCTGCTGGCAGGAGACGACGATCCCCGACGGGATGTGGGTCAGGCGCACCGCCGAGCTGGTCTTGTTGACGTGCTGGCCGCCGGCGCCCGAGGCACGAAAAGCGTCCATCCGGATGTCCTCGTCGCGCAGGTCGATCTCGATCGTGTCGTCCACCAGCGGGTAGACGAACACCGAGGCGAACGAGGTGTGCCGCCGCGCCTGCGAGTCGAACGGCGAGATGCGCACCAGGCGGTGCACACCCTTCTCCGACTTGAGAAAGCCGCAGGCGTGCGGGCCCTTGATCTCCAGGCTCACCGACTTGATCCCCGCCTCTTCGCCCGGGAGCAGGTCGAGCACGTTGACCTCGTAGCCGTGGCGCTCCGCCCAGCGGCGGTACATCCGCATCAGCATTTCGGCCCAGTCCTGCGACTCGGTGCCGCCAGCGCCGGGATGGATCGTCATCAGCGCGTCGAGGTGATCCTCGTGGTGCTGCATCAGCGTCTCGAGCGACAACTGCTCGAGCCCCGTGGTGAGAGCCGCCGCCTCGGCCTCGAGCTCGCGCTCGATCCCGGCGTCGGACTCCTGCACGAGCAGCTCGGCCAGCTCGAGCACATGGTCGATCCCCCGGCGCAGATCCCGGTAGGCGTCGGTCCAGCGCTTGAGCTTCTTGACCTCTTCGACGGTGCGACGGGCGGTGTCGGGCTTGTCCCAGAACCCGGGAGCCGCCATGGCGGTATCCAGGACGGCGAGCCGGGCTACCTTGGCTTCGACGTCAAAGGTAGTCTCGGAGTTCGATCAGCCTGCGGTCGAGGTCGCGGAGCGCCTCGCGGGTCTCGGTAGCAATCATAACTCGGCGTAAAATAAGAGGTTACGCCCCGCCGCGCCAGTGGTGCTTCGCGGCCCGGCCAGCGAGCGCTTCGCGCAGCGGCTGGCGGAGCCGCTCGCAGAGCAGTGCGCAGACCGGCAGGGCCATGAGCGCCATCGGCCATCCGGCGACGAACCCGAGCGCCACGGGCAGCATCACGGCGCCTCCCACGAACCCCGCCGCGGGGTACCCCGACGCGACGAAGCCGAGGCCCCAGAACACGCCCCAGAGCGGCGCCGCGATCGGCGTGACGGCGGTCAGGGCGCCGAGGGCCACAGCCGTGCCGCGGAGCCCGCGCTCGCTGCCGAAGAGCGGCCACTGGTGAGCGGCCACGACGGCCGTCGCGCAGATGGTCTGGGCCCACGGGCCGGGCCCGGCGATCACCGCGACGGCGAGGAACCCCTTGAGGACGTCGGCAAGGGCAGCGGCCCCGGACGCCCACGGGGCCGCCGCGCCGAGCACGGCGGCCCCCGTGAGCCGTTTGGTAGGCAAGGAACCGACGAGGATGGCCGCGATCGCCGCGACCAGGAGCCGCATCAAAAGATCGTCTGGCCCCCGGCGAGTATCTCGTTGAGCGCGTCGGTGAAGTGCGTGGTGGACTTCGCCATCTCCCCACCGACCTGCTGCACGTACTCATCGTAGCTCTTCTTGATCTCTTCCTCGAAGTGCGCCTTGAGGGTGCCGTCCTTGAGAGCCTGGGCCCGCTTGGCCGGGTGGTACGAGATCATGTCCGAGATCAGCGCGCGCGCCAGGCGGCGG
>CAYHQJ010000119.1:0-7239 GCA_964358595.1 uncultured Gemmatimonadales bacterium | reverse complement strand
CTCCGTCTCGGCGAAACCAGGTGGCATATAAGTCGGCCAGGGCGCGGGGGCGGCCTGTCGTGGGGGGTTTGGGTCGCGCGGGGGGGGCCGCCCCCGGGGGGGGGGCGGCCCGCGGCGGCGCGACCCGCGGCCGCGCGAGCACGCGCACGTGCGCGAGGTCGGCGGCGGCCGCCGCGCGCAGGGCGGCGATGAGCCGGCCGCCGAGGGCGGCCGCCGCCTCCCGCCCCACCCCGTCCGGCTTCTCCACGAGGTCCACCGCGCCCAGCTCCAGCGCGCGAATCGCCTCCGCCGTGTCGCGCCCCGCCCGCGCGCTCACGACCACGATCGGCCGCGGCGTCTCGCTCATGATGTACCCGATCGCCGAGAGCCCGTCGAGCTCCGGCATCGAGATGTCCATCGTCACGAGGTCCGGCTGGAATGCGTGCACCTTGCGCAGCGCGTCGAGCCCGTTGCGCGCCGTGGCGATGACGCGGAACTCCCCCGACGCGTTGACGAGGTCCGACAGGACGCGCCGCATCAGCGCGCTGTCGTCCACCACGAGCACCGACGGCAGGCGGCTAAAGCTGTCGGATCCCATGTTGCACCGACCGCACTTCGAGCCTCCCGGCCGGGAGGTAGAGGTAGATCGACCGGCCGTAGTCGTTGCCCGTGTCCTCGCCGATCACCGGCACGCGGGCTTTCTTGCACGCGTCGCGCGCCGCGACCACGTTGCGCTCGCCCATCTGCGCGGCGCGGGGCGACGCCACGCTGGCGAACATGCTCGCCCCGCCCACGAGCCGCGCGCGCAGCCGCTCCCGCACCGCCCCGAGCGCGACCAGCCGCTCGACCAGCAGCGGCACCGCCGTCTCGGGGAACTTGGCCGGGTTCGACTGGTCGCGCGCCAGCGTCGCGGAGGGCAGCAGCACGTGCGCCATGCCGCCCGCGCCGGCCTCCGCGTCGTGGATGACGATCGCCACGCACGAACCGAGGCCGAGCGTGACCAGCATCGCCTCGCCGGCTTCGGCCGCCCAGTCCGCCACCTTCACCACGCGCTCCTTCACACCGGCCGCCGGAACAGCCGCTCGCGCACATCGGCGAGGGCGAAGCGGGCGCGCGCCGGGCCGAACAGGGTCTCGACCTTGCCGAGGAGCAGGTAGCCGCCCGGTACCAGCGCGTCGAAGAACCGCTGGAACAACCGCTCCTGGGTCGGCCGGTCGAAGTAGATCACCACGTTCCGGCAGACGACGAGGTGGTACGGCGGATCGGGTGGCGCTTCGCGCGTCAGGTCGTGGCGCACCAGCCGCACCAGCTTCCGGACCCCGGCGTCGAGCCGGTACGGCGGCCCCGGCGAGAAGTACCGGGCGAGCAGGTCGCGCGGCACGTCCTCGAGAGCGGCGGCCGGGTACTCGGCGCGCTGCATCCGCTCGAGCGCGCCGGGGTCGAGGTCCGTCGCGTCGATGCGGACGCGGGCGCGCTTCCCCGCCCGCGCCGCGTGCTCGATGAACAGGATCGCCAGTGAATACGGCTCCTCCCCCGTCGCGCAGCCCGCCGACCAGACGGCCGGGGCGCCGTGCGTCGCCAGGTCGGGCACCACGCGTTCGCGGAGCAGCGCGTAGGTGTCGGGGTTCCGGAAGAACTTCGTGACGTTGATCGTCAGCGCGTCGAGCAGCAGGTCGTACTCCTCGGGCACGCGGTCGAGCAGCGCCGCGTACGCGCCGAAGCTGTGCACCCCGCGCGCGCGCATCCGCACCGCGAGGCGCCGACGCAGGCACGGCTGCTTGTAGCTGGTGAGCTGCAGCCCGCGCGCCCGCTCGACCTTGGCGAGCAGCATCGCGAGCGTCCCGTCGTCGGCCGGCAGGGCGGGCATCATCCCGCGCGCCCCAACGTCTCCAGGTTGCGCCGCGCCATCTCGTGCGACGGGTTGAGCGCGAGCGCCTCCCGCCAGTAGCCGACCGCCTCCTCCTGGCGCAGCTGCTTGAAGGCGATGTTGCCCAGCTTGAAGAGGACATCGTCGCCGAGCCGCGGGGCGATCTTGACCGCGCGCTCGTACGCCTGCCGGGCGTCGTCGGACCGGCCGCTCCGGTAGTACAGGTCGCCGAGGTTCTTCGAGAGCTGCGGCAGCGACGGGTCCTCCCCGAGCGCGGACGCCAGCAGCTCCTCGGCGCGCTCGAGCTTGCCGGCCCGCTCGCAGAGGACCGCGAAGTTGTTGCGCAGCGGGGCGCTGCGCGGGTACTTCGCGACCCCCTGTTCCGCGACCGGCAGCGCCTCGGCCTCGCGGCCGCAGACCAGCGCCGCGAGGCTCCGCGCCCAGTACCAGAGGGCCGGCGGCGGCTTCTCGCCGAGCAGCACCCGCGCCTTCTCCAGCCGCTCGAGGGCCTCCTCCCCCTTGCCGCGCTTCAACCCCAGCACGCCCCACCCGATCAGGACGCGCGGCTCCTTGGGGGCGCCCGACGCCGCGGCGGCGAAGGCGGCCTCGGCCTCCGCGAGCCGGCCCATCTGCTCCAGCGCGACGGCCAGGTTGTGCAGGATCGCGGAGCGCCCACCGCTCTGCTCGGCGGCGTGCCGCAGCGCGTCCACGGCCTCGCCCCAGCGCTCCTGCCGCAGCGCGACCAGCCCGAGGAAGAAATGCGCCTGCTCGTCGGCGGAGCGCAGCTCGATGACGCGCCGGAACTCACGTGCCGCCTCGTCGAACATCCCGGTCTTGTAGAAGGCGAGGCCGAGGTTGCGGTGCTCGTCGAGGCGGGACTCGCTCGCGGCGGTCACACTCTCCGGCGCGACGGTCTTGCCGAGCCGGTGCGCGAAGCCCGCTGCGATCAGGCCGTAAAGGGCCTTGCCGACTTCGAACTCGAGCAGGCCACTGTCCTCGATCACGCGGGCGACGTCACGCCCTCCGTCGAGCAGCGGGACGATCCGCTGCTGCTCGGGGGTGAGGGTGACGTCCGACTGCGACAAGCGGCCGTGCTCGACGACGAAGATGAGGTCGAAGCTCGGGACCTTCTTCTCGATCAGGCTCCACTCGTCCACGCGGCGCGCCCCCTCGAGGAGCAGCGACTCGGGGCTGATGCGGACGATGAAGTCCTGCTCGTCCGGGCGCACGTCGCTCTCGAAGCTGAACGTGCCCGACGACCAGGTGAACAGGTAGTAGACCGCCTCCTCGATCTGTACGCGCATGTAGCGCTCGAGGTCGGGCCGCAACAGCGCGCCCATGTCGACCAGCAGCTCGCCCAGGCGCTTGGTGCGCTGGTGGGCCTGGCGGTCGATGGCGCCCTGGAGCTGCTCGTCCGTGATCAGGCCGCTTTTGACGAGGATGTCGCCGAGCCGGTCGCGCCGGTTGACGATCGAGGCGTAGGTGATCTGGCCCCGGTCGAAGAAGACGTAGCCGAAGTTGGAGCGGTCAGCGACGGAGAGGCAGCCGGTCTTCTGCCCCATCGCGAGCAGCTGTAGCACGTCGGGG
The DNA here is from genome assembly GCA_964358595.1 of uncultured Gemmatimonadales bacterium. GTDB lineage: Bacteria > Gemmatimonadota > Gemmatimonadetes > Gemmatimonadales > JACORV01 > CAYHQJ01. Next base: position 3,806 of record CAYHQJ010000119.1, on the reverse strand, counting down.
AGGCTCGCCTCGCGGAGACTGCCCTTGATCGCCATCAGCGCAGCTCCTCGATCAGCCGGTCACCCGGCTCCGGCCAGTCCCACACCAGCTTCTCACGGCTGGCGAGGAGGGGGGCGAGCCCGCTGCTCGCGGGGATCAGCGCGGAGATCGCCTGCGCCTGCGAGGGCCGCGCCGCGCGCCCCTCCACGGCGAGGCGGGCGGCGCTCAGCGTCAGCGACGGGTCTGCCGGGTCCATCGTCGAGAGCGCGCGGTTGACCATCCCCTGCACGGCGCGGGCGCTGTCGGCGGGCCGGGCGGCGAGGTACCGCACGACGTCGTCCGCCGCCGCCACGTCGTGCTGGTCGAGCAGGCGCCGCACCAGCACCTCGCGCATCGGGCGGTCGGGCGCCACCAGCTCGACGACCAGCCCGCCCTCGAACCGCGACACCAGCCGCGGCGCGATGCCGGGGAGCTGCGCCGGAGGCCGGTCGGCGGCGAAGACGAGTTGCTTCTCGGCGTCGGCCAGCGCGTTGAACAGGTTGAACAGCTCCTCCTGCGTCTGGTCCTTGCCCGTGACCAGCTGCACGTCGTCCATCAGCAGGGCGTCCACGTGCCGGTAGCGGCGGCGCCACCAGTCGACATGCTCGCCGTCGATCGCGGCGACCAGCTCCTCGATGAACGCCTGGGCCGACAGGCACGCGACGACCGCGCCGGGGGGGCCGGCCGCCAGCGCGTTGCCGACCGCGTGCAGGAGGTGGGTCTTGCCGACTCCGCTCGGGCCGGCGATGAACAGCGGGTTGTAGCGTCGCCCGGGCTCCTGCGCGACGAGCTTCGCCGCCCGCACGACGGGTTCGTTCGCGGCGCCGACAACGTAGTCCTCGAGCGTGAAGGCCGCGGATGGCCCCGGCGGCGGCGCGGTGGCCTCGCGCAGCCTGAGCGCGAAGCCGCGTGCCTCGTCGAGGCGGTCGGGGTCGCGGAACCGCGCGTGACCGGACGCGCCCGGGTCGAGCGCCGCCACCTCGGCCGCCAGGCGGCGCAGCTCCGCGACGTCGGCCTCGAAGCGCACGATCTCGCCCTCACTGTCGGGCGGCGCGGGGCTGTGGAGCAGCTGCTCGAGGCGCCCCGTGCGGAAGCCCTCGCCCTGCCAGCGCATCACCGTCTCGCCGACCCTGGCGCGCCAAGCGTCGAGCGACTGCGCCACCGTGCGCGAGACCGCCGAGACGAATGCCGAGAACTCGTCCCCCGCCGGCGCCGCCGGGGGCGGGGCCGGGGCTGCGGCGGCGGCGCCCTCCTCGGGCTCCTCGCCCCCGGTCAGGAGGGCGCGGGCGCCGGCCGGGTTGAGGGGCACCTCGCTCACCGCCTGGAAGGCGAGCAGCTTGTTGACCTGGCCCACCAGCTCGCGCACGTTCGCCGCGCCGATCTCGGCTACCGTCTCCAGCACGCCAGCCGCGAAGGCCGTCCCCCGCTCTTCGGCCTTGCGGCGCAGGATGGCGAGACGCGTCTCGTAGTCGGGAGCGTCGAGGTCCACCAGCAGCCCGCCCGACATCCGCGAGATGAGCCGCTCGTCGAGCTCCTCGATCTCCGCCGGTGGCCGGTCGGAAGTGAGGACCAGCTGCCGATTCGCCACCTGGAGCGCCTCGGAGAGGCGCAGCAGCTCGGACTGCATCTCGCGGTGCTTGGCGAGAAACTGCACGTCGTCGATCAGGAGCAGCTCGGTTTCCTGCACGCTCTGGCGGAAGGCGTCGGCCTGGGCCGCCGCGACCGCGGCGTGGTACTGCTCGACAAACTCCTCGAGCGTCAGGTAGCGCACGCGCAGCGACGGCTGCGCGCCGAGCGCCCCGTGCCCGATCGCCTGGAGCAGGTGGGTCTTGCCCAGCCCCGACTTGCCGTAGATGCACAGCGGGTTGTAGGCCGTGCCCGGCGCCTGGGCCACCGCCTGGGCGGCGCTCGCCGCCAGCCGGTTGCTCGGGCCGACGACGAAGGTCTCGAAGCGGAACCGCGGGTTGAGATCCACGTCACCCGCGCCGCGCGGTCGCGCTGCTCTCGCTGAGTTTGCGCAGCACCTCCGCGCTGATCGCCTTGAGCGTCTCGAACACGCCCTGCCCGTGCAGCGCGTCGGCCGAGAGCGTCTGCGCGCCGCGGAAGTTCAGGGCGTCGTCCAGCTCCTGCGGCGCGAGGATCAACTCCTGCGGGAGGTCTTGCTTGTTGAACTGCATCACCATCGGCAGCGTGCGGATGTCGATCCCGTGCTCGAGCACGTTCTGGTGCAGGTTCTGGAGGCTCTCCAGGTTCTCGTCGAGTTGCCGGATCTGGCTGTCGGCGACGAACACGACGCCATCGGCGCCCTGGAGCACCAGCTTGCGGGTCGCGTTGTAGTACACCTGGCCCGGCACGGTGTAGAGCTGGAACTTGGTCGTGAATCCCGAGATCGAGCCCAGCTCGAGCGGCAGGAAGTCGAAGAACAGGGTCCGGTCGGTCTGGGTCGCGAGCGAGACCATGCGCCCTCTCCGGTCGTCGGGCACCTGGCCGTAAATGTACTGCAGGTTGGTCGTCTTCCCGGACCGCCCGGGCCCGTAGTAGACGATCTTGCAGGTGATCTCGCGGGTCGTGAAGTTCACGAGCGACATGGCGTCACCGGCGAAAGAGCGTGGCGAGGCTGCTGTTGAGCTCGTTCTCGAAGTCCGCCGGGAGCACCGGCCCGCGCGGCTCGTCGACCGGCGCCGCCTGCCTGAGCGCGATCACGAACTCCTCGAAGAACACCTGCACGAGACCGATCGACGTCTCCCGGCCGAACACGGTCAACACGATCAGCCGCCCGCGTGGCGTATTGCAGGCCGCGAGGTGGATGCCGTGCCGCTGGCCGGCGTGGTACAGGGCGCCGAAGGTGCTCTCCCCGACCTGCTGCGCCAGCGCGCCCGAACTGGCCATGATCGCGGCGCCGAGCGCGGCGGCGGACATCAGGTCCACGGCGCGCGTGAAGCCGTGCTGGGCGAGCACCTGCCCCGCCGGCGTCATGACCACGACGATCCGCGCGCTCGACTGGCCCACGAAGCGCACGAGCGGTTGCTCGGTCCACGCCTCGACGACGGTCGTCGTGGTCACGGGGCCACCTCCGCCGCGCGCATCATCTCCAGCCGTGCCAGGCCGATGTTCACTCCGGCGTCGGCGAGGGCGACGACCAGCAGCTCGCCCGCCAGCGCGACCAAGAGCGTGCCGTCCTCACACTGCATCTGCACGAACCGCACCCGCCCGGCGCCGGTCGCGCCGGCGGCACCGCTCACCTTGCGGGCCAGCGCGGCGGCGAAGGCCGCCACCGTCTTCCCGTTGACGCCCTCCATCAGGAGTTGCGCCACCGCCAGGCCGTCGTCGGCGGCCACGAACAGCGAGCCGCGCACGCCGCGCACCCGCGAGATGCGGTCGAGCGACCGGGAGAGCGCGTCGCTCATGCGCCCTGCCCCTCGAGCCAGCGGTGCGCGACCCCGCGCGCCCGCTCGGCGATGCGCAGCGCCAACCCGACGGGCGTGCTGCGGTCGCGCCGCACCATCAGGAGCGCGCCGTCGCCGACCGGCGCGAGCACGATGTTGGCGTGCTCCGTCTCGGCCACGATCGTGACCCACGCGCCCACGCCGAGGTAGCTCACGGTGCGCCCCGCCTCGCCCGATACGCCCGCGAGCGCCGCGGCGGCGATGTCCGACGCGTCGCTCCCGTCGCTCGCTCGCAGCCCGCCCGCCACCACCAGTCCGCGCGCATCGAGCATCATGATGTCCGCGGTCGCCCCTTCGAGGCCAACGAACACCGGCGGCCGGTCCGCCAGCGGGGCCGATACC
>CAYHQJ010000118.1:0-7343 GCA_964358595.1 uncultured Gemmatimonadales bacterium | reverse complement strand
CGACCAGCGCCGCACGACGGGGCTCGAGCCGGTGCGCGGCATGTGGGGCCTCATCCCACACCACGTGATCGCGCGACTCCTCCGATGGATCCGCCTTGCCCGTGCCGATCACCGGTCTGACGCCCGCGAAGGTCGCGACGACGTCCGCCGCGGTCAATCCGAGCGACGGGAACTCGGCCGCGAGGCCCTCGAGGATGTAGCGCACCTCCTCGGCGCCGATCGCCGGCTCCTCGTCCAGCGGTCCCACATGGTCAACGTCGGTCGTGCCGACGAGGGTCACACCCTCCCACGGGATCACGAAGATGGGCCGGTCGTCCCTGAGGTGGAGAAACGTCATCGCCTGCGCGATCCGCAGGCGCCAGGCGGGAAACAGCAGGTGGCTGCCGCGCAGCGGCCGGATCCTGGGCGCCGCGCCCACTTCGCTCCGCAGCCGGTCGGCCCATGCACCGGTGGCGTTTACCACGACCGTTGCGCGCAGCTCGGCGCTGCGCGCGCGCACGCGGTCCTCGAGCCGCACGTCGACCACGTTGCCATCGTCGAGCACGAGGCGCACCGCCGCCGCGTAGTTGAGCGCCGCGGCACCGGCCGCGACGGCTTCCTTGACGATGCGCAGCGTCAGCCGCGCGTCGTCGGTCTCCGCGTCCCCGTAGCGGAAGCCGCCCGCCAAGTGCGCGGGTGCGATGTGCGGCGCGAGCATGCGGAAGTCGTCGGGCTCGTAGTGCTGGTGGCTCCAGTGCAGCGCGAGCAGGTCGTAGAGCGTGAGCCCGGCCTCGTACGCCAGCGTACCCGGGTGATCACCGTCGTACGTGGCGAGCAGGAATCCGAGCGGCTCGATCAGGCCGGGGCCCTCCTTCAGCAGCCGTTCCCGCTCGCGGACCGAGGCGCGCGTCAGGCCGAGCTTGCCTTCCTTGAGGTAGCGCAGCCCGCCGTGCACCAGCTTGGACGAGCGGCTCGACGTGCCCCAGGCGAAGTCGCGCTGCTCGACCAGCAGCGCGCGGAGGTTCGCGCGCGCGGCTTCGCGCAGGATGCCGGCGCCCGTGATCCCGCCGCCGATGACGACGAGGTCCCACGGCTCTGCCAGCCGGGACCACACCGCCTCACGCCAGTCGTTCTGCCACACGGTGTTCGGCGACCTCACTGCGGCGGGAGGAGCTTGCCCGGATTCATGATCCCGTGCGGATCGAACCGGGCGCACACGTCGCGCAGCACCGCCATGCCCAGCTCTCCCTTCTCGGCGGCGAGGTACGGCGCGTGATCGATGCCGACGCCGTGGTGGTGGCTGATGGTGCCGCGGTGGGCCACGATCGCGCGGCTGGCCGCGGTTTTGGCCGCCTGCCAGCGGCGCCGCGTCTCCTCCGGGTCGGTGGCGATGCGGAACAGGTAGGTCGTGTACACGCTCGCGCCGTCGGCGTAGCAGTGCGAGAGGTGCGTGAAGACGTGCACGCGCTCGCCGGCGGCGAGCAGAGCGGTGCGCAGCGCCTGTTCGACCGCGCCGAGCAGCTTCGGCAGATTGGTCCAGCTCGTAGCGGTCTCCAGCGTGTCCACCGCGTAGCCGGTCTCCCACAGCGTATTGCGCAGGTAGGGGATGCGGAAGCGGCCCTTCTGCCACTGCTTGCCGACCGCCGCGCCGCCCAGGCGCACGCCGCCGTGGAGGCCCGCGATGCCGATCGCTTCGCGGCGGGCCGTCCGTACCAGCGCCGTCCGTCCGGTGAAGCCGATCAGGAGCATGCACTTCCCGGAGCCGGCCCCGCGCATGGCGAGGTAGCGCTCCAGCATCTGAACCAGGCGCTCGTGTCCCGCGAGGATGAGGGTGGTCTCGGTTTCGACCGGTGTACTGAGGCGCAGCATGCTGAGCGGCACGCGCGATTGCACCAGCTCCCGCACGGCGGCGGTGCCGCGCTCCATGTCGGGGAAGAACACCGCGTGGAACCGCTCGCGCTCGGGCAGCGGCGAGACGCGGACGGTGGCTTCGGTGATGATGCCGAGCCGTCCCTCGGAGCCGAGGACGATCTCGCGAAGGTCGGGGCCCGCGGCCGAGGCCGGGAACGCGGGCAGCTCCAGCGTGCCCGCCGGCGACTCCAGCCGCCCGCCGGCGAACAGCTGTTCGATGCGGCCGTAGCCCAGGGACTGCTGCCCGCTCGAGCGCGTGGCGATCCAGCCGCCCAGCGTCGACAGCTCGAAGGACTGGGGGAAGTGGCCGAGCGTGAAGCCGCGCGCGCGCAGCTCGGCCTCGAGGTCGGGCCCGGTAATGCCGGCGCCGAACGTCGCGAGGTGGCTCGTCTCGTCGAACTGCGCGAGGCCGTTCATGCGCGCCAGGCTCACGGTGAGCACCGGCGCGTCGCCGGGGAGCGGGTTGACGTGACCGCAGACGCTGGTGCCGCCGCCGTAGGGGATCAGTCGCGCGCCACTCTCGCGGGCGTAGGCGATGAGGTCGCGGACGTCCTCACGGGTGGCCGGAAACGCCACGCCATCCGGGAAGGCGGGGATGCGCGCGCTGCGGAGCGCGATCCAGTCGGGGAGGCTCTGGCCCCGCGTGTGCCGCGCGCGGAGGTCGGGATCCGTGGTGACGAGAGGGTGGGCAGGGAGCCGCGACGCCGGCACCGCGGCGACCGTCTGGTCGAAACCGGCTTCGCGCGGCGGCGTTGCCGGGCCGAGGCGGTCGGCGAGAAAGCGCCCCGCGGCTTCGGGCAGCGGGTAGACCACCGCGTCGTCGCCCCACCCGTTCCAGCGTCGCATGAACGCTCCTTCAGCCGGAGCTCAGATCATCTCCCGCAGCAGCTCCGGCCGAGGCCGGGGGATGACGACCTTGTTGGTGAGCAGGCCCTTGGCGGCGACCAGGGCGGCGCCGGCCTCGACGGCGCTGTGCACGTCGGCCACGCTGCCGGTCAGGCTCACGAAGGCCTTCCCTCCCAGGGCCATGGCCAGGCGGATCTCGATCAGCGTGACGCTGGCGGCCTTCACCGCGGCGTCGGCAGCCTCGATCAGCGAAGCCACCGAAAACGACTCGATGATGCCCAGCGCCTCCAGGGCCTCGATCTTGTTGATGCCGCTTATGGCCGGGGCGATGGATTCATGCACGTTGGGAATGACGAAGCTGTCAATGAGGCAATAGCTTCCGATCCGGCAGCCGGCTTCGACGCTGGCCGTGACGGCGGCGACGTCCCCGCGCACCAGGACCATGTACTTGCCCGAGCAGATGCTCCGCGAGAGCACCAGCTCGACGGCCGCGGCCTTCAGCATGGCGTCGCACACCTCGAACCCCGCGGCCACGCTTGTCAGCTCAATCAACCCAAAGGAATGAACTTCCATGCCCTTCTCCCCTACCCCTCAATCTCCACAAAGCTGTCCGTAACGGCGCGCACGGTGCCGCTGATGCTGGCGTGGATGCTCGCGCCAAGTTCCTCTTTTCCCACCGCGGCCACTGTTTCTCCGACTCTCACTTTCTGCCCGGCGCGCACCACGGGCCTGGCCGGCACGCCGGTGTGCTGCGCGAGCTTCAGCCGCACGCAGCCCGGCGCCAGCTCCAGGTCCGCGAAGGGCGCCTCCTTCTCGTAGGACTCGACGCCGAGCCGCTTGCGGAGCATCGAGAGCGGCACACAGCGGCCGTCCTTCATGGGGTGTATGCGAACTTCGCTACTCTGCGTGAACTTCACGCCCGCTGCGCGCATGTCGCGCTTCGCCTGGTCGCAGGCCTCCTTCGGGAACAGGTCCTCGGGGCAGGCGTAGAGCGTGCACAGCCCGCAGGCGCAGCACAATTGCGCCCACTGGTTCCACAGCTCTGCGCCGCTGGTGGAGTAGCCCAGGCTGCGCATCACCTTGTGCGGCATCACCTCATAGCCCAGCAGGTAGCGAGGGCAGAACTCGGTGCAGTAGCTGCACTGGTCGCAGGCCGACTTGCCGATGCGGTGCATCTCCTCGATGGGCCGGGCCTTGCGCGTCACCAGCTCGTGCTCGCGGGGGAGAACGATCAACCCGGCGCAGGTCTTCGTGACCACGTCGTCCAGGTCGAAGGTGAGCGTGCCCATCATGATGCCGCTGACCAAGAGGCCGAAATCGCCGGTGGTGGCGCCGCCCGCGGCCGCCAGCAGGTCGCGGAAGGCCGTGCCTACGGGCGCCCAAAAGGATTTCGGCTCCCGCACCGCCCCGCAGACCGTCAGGAACTTGCGCGTCACCGGCACGTCCCGGGCGGCGAAGTGCACGTTCAAAAGCGTCTCGACATTGTTCACCACGCAGCCCACCTGGAGCGGGATGCCGGCGGGCGGGATCAGCCTTCCGGTGGCGATGGGCACCAGCTCAAACTCGTCGCCCGAGGGATAGAAGTCACCCAGCAAGACCATGTCAATCGCCGCGTTGCCGAGGCGCGACCGGATGGCTTCGACGGCCGCGGCGTTTTTCTCCTTGACGCCGAACTTGCCGCGGCGCGCCCCGGTGGCCTCCATCATGAGCTTCATGCCGGAGAGGATCTCTGCGGGGTAATGCCGCATGAGCTCGGCATCCTTGTGGAGCAGCGGCTCGCACTCGGCGCCGTTGGCGATCATGAACTCGACTTGGGCTGCGGCCTTGACGTAGGCGGGAAAGCCCGCGCCTCCGGCGCCCACCACCCCGGCGAGTTTCAGTTTTTCGCTCAGCGCGGCCATGGTCCTGGGATTATAACAGGCCGCTCCGCGGCGCCTGGGTCTGGATCAACCGCAGGCGGGGTCAGCAAGTGACGTGGAACAACCCGATGGCGTCCGCCGTCGCGTCGTTCCAGGCCTGGAGCGCCTGTGGCGTCGGCAGCAGGGAGACCGAACAGTGGTGGCGCTCGAAGTAGGCTTCCGCCTCGGGAGACAGGCGGACGTTGTCGTGCTGACCCGAGCCGATGATCAGCGTGCGGGCGCCCTTCTCGAAGACGTGCTCGGCCTCGTCGGAGGAGACCGTGTGGGAGGTGCCGTAGATCCGCTTCGACAGCTTCTTCTTGCGCTTCTTGATCTTCCCGCCGAGGCGGATGAGCACGTCGTGCTCGTAGCGCTCGCCATCGATCTCGATCCAGCCGAAACCGGTCGCGTCACAGTGCGGTCGGCTCATCGCGGCACGTACCCTCCGACGCCGAGCGACACGCCGATGCCCTCGAGCGTCTCGACCCGCTCGCCGCCGCCGGTCTTCGCCTGGTCGATGCGGTACGAGAGACGCGCCCAGACGGGCGCCTGCGGCAGCCGCACCGTGAGACGCACTTCGCCACCCTGCGCGGTCCGTGTGCCCTGGCCGACGTTCGCCTCCGCCGCGAGCGCGCGCCACAGCGCGAGATCCGTCCAGACCATGCGGCTGACGAGCGCACCTTCGACGCGCGCGCGTGCCTCCCACAGCACCCAGCGCTCGGTGCCGCCCGGGGCGGCGTAGGCTCTGATGTGCGGCCCGCCCTCGAGCGCGAGCCACCGGGTGGGCCGCACCACGAGCCGCACGCTCCCCTCCACCAGGTCGCGAGCGGACGCGGTGCCGGTGTCGGCGGTCAGCCTGGCCTGAAGGTACGACGCCTCGAGCGCGGCGAGTCCCGCCGACAGCTGCCCGCCGCCGCCGACCGCGACCCCGCTCAACGCCTCGGTCCCGCTCCCGGCCGCGGTGCTCCTGAGCCGCATCTGGGTGGCGCCGAGGCCGGCCGCGACGTGGCGCGTGACCTGAGCGGGGAGCGGCGACGCCGAAACCGCGCAGGCCAGCAGGATCGCCGGCGCGCCGCGCGTCATGGCGTGCCGACCGCGCGCGACGGACCCGCGCGGATGAGGAGCCTCGGGTTGCGCAGGCGGGCGACGTTCTCGGCATGCACGGCTTCGGTCTGACGCTCCCACATGAGGTGCAGGGCCTGGTTCGCGGCGATGTTCTCGGGGATGCGGCGCGGCCGCTGCTGCATCCGGAACCCGAGCAGGCCCGAGACGCCGATCGCCGCGGCGACGCCGTAGCGCGCGCTCGATGCGTTCGCCTCGCCGGCGACGAGCGGCGGCAACGCGACGACGGCGGCGGCCGCGGCGAGTCCGGTCAGCAGCGATCGCAGCGACTGCCCGCCCGCCGTGCGCTCGGGCCGGAGCAGCGAATCGGCGGGCGGCGGCGGGAAGGGCAGCGTGTCGCGTTCCAGCCGCCGGATCTGCAGCGGGACCTCCACGACCGTGGCCACGCCCGCCGGCCCGCGCGAGGTGGCGCGGAGCACATAGTCGCCGCTGTACACCGGCAGCCCCGTGGAATCCCGGCCGTCCCACAGGACCTCGAGGCTGTCGCCGATCGCGCCGGCGTAGAGCCTGCGCGGCGGCGCGCCGCTCCCGCTCGCGATGAGCACGACGAGCTCGTGGTACGAGGTGGCGTACAGCCGCACCACGAGCCGGTCGCCGCCGGCCGCGATCTCGGTGACGGCGGGGACGACGGCCGCGACGGCCTTGGTGCCGACGCGCACCTCCTCGAACAGGCTCGAGACTTCGGGCGGGAAGATCAGCTGACTCGGGCGGTAGCGCGGATCGAGCAGCACCAGGTTACGGAACGCGATTGTGGCCGTGTCGCGGTGCTCGCGGAACAACTCTGTCGCGCCGAGATAGACGAGGGCCCGGACGCGGTCGGAATCGGCCAGTCCGGCGGCGCCGGGCCGGCCGAGCACGCCGCGCAGGAGCGTCGCGGCGCTGTCGTACTCGAGGTTCTGGTAGGCGCGGATTCCCTGGGCCAGCGCGTCCGCGGCGCTCTGGGCGCGAGCGACGCGCGACGCCGCTGCCGTGAAGAGCAGCAGGGCGAGGGCCGCGGCGAGGCGGCGCGTCACGGCCTGCGCTCGACCAGCGCGATGTCGGTGAGCCGCACGACTCCACCCGGGGCGACCTGGATCGTCCGCTCGAACGGCTCGAAGCCGTCGCGCACGACGCGAATCGTGTGGGCGCCGGCGGCGATCGTCAGGTTCGCCCTCGGCGTGTTGCCGATGAGCTGTCCATCCACGTAGAGCTGGCCCCACGGCGCGGCGTTGACGAACAGCCGGCCCGGCTCCGCGACGCCGCCCGTCTCGGGCTGCGTTGACGGCGCGGGCGCGACCCGCTCGATCGCACGCGCCTCCCGCGCGCGCTGGCGGCGCGACGGCGCCTCCGGGCTCCGGGCCGGCGTGTCCGGCGCCGTGAGCGCCGCGACGCTGTCCGCATTCGGCGGCGGTGCCGGCGCGGCCACCGGGGGCAGTGGCAGCCTCTCAGGAGTTTGCCGCAGCAGCTCCGCGAGCTTGGGGCGCACCATGACCACGACCGCAGCGACGGCCACGAACCCCGCGATCTTGAGGAGGCGGGGACCGAGGGGCGGACGCTGGTGCGGCCGCCAGTCGGGATCCAGCAGCACCGCGGTGCTGGCGGCGGACG
>CAYHQJ010000117.1:0-7350 GCA_964358595.1 uncultured Gemmatimonadales bacterium | reverse complement strand
TCCAGCAGAAACACGGGGTTCTTGGTGCCGGCCTGTTTCATCCCCTGGATGATGCGGCCCGGCAGCGCGCCCACGTAGGTACGGCGGTGCCCGCGGATGTCGGCCTCGTCGCGCGCCCCGCCGAGGGAGATGCGCACGTACCTGCGACCCATCGCGCGCGCGATCGACTTGGCGAGCGAGGTCTTGCCGGTGCCCGGCGGGCCGATGAACAGGAGAATCGGGCCCTTGGCGGTGCGGTCGTCCTCCTGGCCGATCACGATTTCCTCATCCTGCTCTCCGGAATCCCGCCGCGCCCGCTTCTTCGCCTCCCGCAGCTGCCGCACCGCGAGGTACTCGAGGACCCGCTCCTTCACGTCCTTGAGGCCGTAGTGGTCCTCCTCGAGCACCTGCTCGGCGCGCACAAGGTCGACCAGGTCTTCGGAGCGCGCGTTCCACGGCAGCTCGGCGATCCACTCGAGGTACGTGCGGATGACCTGCGCCTCCATCGACTCCTTCGAGGTGCGCTCGAGGCGCGCCAACTCCCGCTCGACCTCCTTCTGCGCCGCTTCGGGCAGCTGCAGCTTCTCCAGCTTGTCGCGCAGCTCCTCGAGCTCCCGATCCTCGTCGCCGTCGCCGAGCTCGCGCCGGATCGCCTTGAGCTGCTCGCGCAGGTACATCTCACGCTGCTTCTCGCCGATTTCCTCCTGCACCTGCGTCTTGATGTCCTCCTGCGCGTCGGTGACCTCGATCTGCCGCTGCACGTGCACGAGCACTCGGCGCAGCCGGTCCTCGACGGCAAGCGTCTCGAGCAGCGTCTGGCGCTCGGACGTCTTGAGGTCGATGTAGCCGGCGACGAGGTCGGCGAACTGGCCGGGCTCGCTCACCGAGCCCAGGACCTGGGTGATCACCTCCTCGGGCAGGCCGCTCTTCTGTCCCAGCTCGGCGGCGCGCTCACGCGCTTCCTTGTAGAGCGCCTGGAACAGCGAGTCGCGTTCGTCCGCGGGCGGGATGTCGTCCGCACGCGCGACGACCGCCTCGAGGTAGCCGTCCTTCTCCTGCACGTGGAGCACGCTCGCGCGGAACTGCCCGTGCAGCAGCAGCTGCACGCCGCCCGCGCCGCGCTGAATCTGACCGATCTTGGCGACCGTCCCCATGGCGTGGAGACTGCTCGCCGCGACCTGGTCGGTGTTCTCGCGCTGCGCCAGCGCCAGGATCGCGCGGTTCTCGTCCTTGAGGGCGCGTTCGACGGCCCGCAGCGTGCCCGGGCGGCCGGCGTTGATCGGCGCCGCGACGCTGGGGAACAGCACCATGTCGCGCAGCGGCAGGACGGGGATGGTCAGCCGTTCAGTCATGTCTCGCTCGGTCGCAGGACCCGAAACCTACGCTCCATCTATCCGTAGCGCAGCGTTTGTGCCAGGTGGTGGTCGGGAACCCGTGCCAATCTGGCAGAAACCGGGAGGCATCGAAGTTGCCCAACCTGCGTTGCGCCACTAATCTATGCGGCAAGTGCAGCCCAACTTCCAGTAACGCAAGGGCCCCCGGGGGAGCGCGTGCTCGAAACTCGCCTGGCCGAGGCCTTGGGGTCCGCCTACACGATCGAGGGCGAGATCGGCCGCGGGGGAATGGGGGTCGTCTATCGGGCGCGCGACGAGCGGCTCAAGCGGCCGGTCGCGATCAAGGTCCTGCCGCCCGAACTCGCCTACCGGCAGGACATCCGCACGCGGTTCATGCGCGAGGCGGAGACGGCGGCCCGGCTATCCCACCCACACATCGTGCCGATCCACAGCGTCGGCGACTCGCACGACCTCGTGTACTTCGTGATGGGCTACGTGGACGGCGAGTCGCTCGGCGTGCGCGTCAAGCGGCGCGGGCGCCTGTCGATCGAGGAGGCGCGGCGCGTGATGAAGGAGACGGCCGACGCGCTCTCGGCCGCGCATGCGCAGGGCGTGATCCACCGCGATGTGAAGCCCGACAACATCCTGCTCGAGGGCACGCGCGGGCGCGTGATGGTGACGGACTTCGGGATCGCCAAGGCGCTCTCGGGCGAAGGGGGCACGCTGACCGAGGCCGGCGTCGCGATCGGCACGCCAGCGTTCATGAGCCCCGAGCAGGCCGCCGGCGACCGCGAGATCGACGGCCGGTCGGACCTCTATTCGCTGGGCGTCGTCGCCTATAACATGCTGACGGGCGAGCTGCCGTTCCAGGCCCCGAGCGTGCCGGCGCTGCTCATGAAGCAGATCACCGAGACGCCGGTGCCGGTGGACCGCAAGCGCCCGGAGACGCCGAAGGAGCTCTCGCAGATCGTGATGCGGTGCCTTGAGAAGGACCCCGAGGACCGCTGGCCGACCGCGGACGCGCTGCGCCGCGCGCTCGAGACGAACACCTACACGGCCCCTCCTCCGCGCGCGGGGGCGAAGCGCCCTACGCCGCAGTCGCCCGCGGTGCCCGCACGCGCCGGTGCTGGGCTGGAGGCGGGCCGTCGCTCTCTGGACGCCGCCGCGGCGCGCGACTGGCTCGACCAGCGCGGGGCCGACGCCCGGCGCGGGCGGCGCTCGCTGCGCCGCGCCGACCGGGATGAACGCCGCCGCTTGGGGAAAGCCGCGGAGGAGGCGGAGCTCGAACGCATCGCCAAGCAGGGCGGCGAGCCGGTGCTGGTGACCAGGTTCCGCAGCAATCTCGCGACCTATGCGTCGGTCAACGGAATGCTGATGCTGGTGAACATGCTCACCAGCGGGCCGGCCCACCCGTGGTTCCTGTTCCCGGCCGTGTTCTGGGGCTTCAGCATCGCGCGGCAGTACGCCCGGCTGTGGACGGCCGGCTACTCGTGGCGCGACGTGATCCACCGGCCGCCTGCGCCGGACGCGCTCGAGGCGCGCACCGGGACGGCTGCCCGCGGCCTGCTCGGCCCGGCCACCGCGACCGAGTTCGGTGCGCGCGCCGCGGCGCTCGAGGAGGCGCGCAACGACCGCGCCGCGGTGCTCGCCATGCTGGAGAAGATGTCCAAGGCCGAGCGAACGATGCTCCCCGACGTCGGCCCCACGGTGGACGGACTCCTCGAGCGCGCAACCGGCCTCGGGCGCACGCTCGCGGCGCTCGAGCGGGACATTGACGAGCACGCGCTCGTCAAGCTCGACGCGCGGATCTCGGCCCTCGGTCAGGAACCGACGGGCAGCGACCGGGAGCGGCGGATCACGCTGCTGCAGCAGCAGCGGCAGAAGGTCACCCAGTTGGCCGAGCGGCGGGGCAAGCTGAGCGCGCAGTTCGAGGCGTGTGTGCTCGCGATGCAGAACGTGCGGTTCGACCTGCTGCGCCTGCGCTCGGCGGGTGTGGCCGACGCGCTCGGCGACCTGACGCAGGCGACGCAGCAGGCGCGTGCCCTCTCGCGCGACGTGGATGCGGCGATCGTGGCGGCGGGCGAGATCCGAAGGATCACGGGAAACGACACGCCGCCCGGCGCCTGAGCCTCACCACGGCGCGCCGGACGGCGCGAGCGCGCCCTCAGCGCGCCCTGCACCTCCCGACCAGCGACCATACCTCACGATTCGTCCAGCCGAACCGCGGCAACTCGGAGGCGAACTCCGCAGCGCGCCGGCAGTGCTCCCCGCCCCACCGCGCGTAAACGAACGCGCCGCCCTGGTAGCCGAGGTCCCACGACGGGCGCGCCGCGACCGCCGCTTCGACCACGGGCGCCACAACCTCGGGCGGCGCCTCCGAGACCAGCCGCCGCACCGCGTTCGCCAGCGCGCCGGGGAAGGGCGTGGCGATCGTGGGCCGGAGCCCCCGGATGGCACGGAGCGCCTCGGCCGCTGCACGGGAGTAGTCACCCGCTCCCGTCGCCGTCTCCGCCAGCACCGCCATCGCGTACACCGAGTCGCCGCCGCGGTCGCGGGCCCGCTCCAGGTACGCGCGGCCCGCCGCCCGGTCGCCGAGGGCGGAGGCGCTGAGGCCGGCTTCGAGGAGGATCTGTGGATCGTCGGGGCGCTCGAGCAGCGCCGCAGTCAGGTGCGGGAGCGCAGCCCGGAACTCGTCGGCATCGAACAGCACGTGTCCGAGCAGCCCGCGACGCTCCGGATCGTGCGGCGCGCGCTCGAGCGCCAGCTCGGCCAGCGACCGGCGAAACCGGCTGTCCGACGGAAGTGCGGCGGCGTAGGCCGCCTGCCACTCGCCCGGCCCGAGCCGCCAGTCTCCGGCCAGCTCCGGCAGCGAGTCGCCGGCGGCGTTCTTGATCGCGATCAGCGAGTCAAACGTCGCGCCGATGCCTGACACGCCGAGCAGGCCGCGCGCCGCGACGAACTCGAGCGCCGGGAGGTTGTCGGTGTGCGTGAACGGCGCCTGCCCCGCGAGTCGCTCCATGCCGAGCTCGCCGAGCAGAAAGTGACCGAGGAACTCCGACGGCCGCTCCACCTCGAGCCAATCGTGGAAGCTCGCCCGCAGCGGAGAGCCCACAGCCATCAGGCTCTCGAGGCGCGCGCGATCCCAGCGGATCGGCCGGCGCGAGCCGAGCAGGATGAGGTCGCTCGCGTTGGCGTACCACATCTCCACGTGCGGGAACTCCCGGCGCAGGTTCGCGACGACGACCGCGATCACGCCCGGCGGCACGCGGTAGGTCTGGACCCACTGCGCGAACACGCCGTCGTCCTTGAGGTGAAGCGCCGCGATGCGGAAGTAGTCCCGCGTGAACAGCGCCGCGATGCCCGCGACCCACGGGTTCGACGGCTCCGAGACGATCAAGTCGTATCGCTCGCCGGCCAGCTGCAAGGCGCTACGGGCGTCGTCCTCGATCACGTGGACGCGCGGATCGCGCAGCACGTCGCGGTTCACCTCGGCGAAGAGCGGCGCCGCACGGAGGACCGCGCGCTCGATCTCCACGACGTCGAGGTGCTCGAGGCCCGGGACATCGGCGAGGGTGCGTGCCGTCGCACCCGAGCCGAACCCGACGAGAAACGCCCGCTTCGGCGCTGCGTGCGCCGCGGCGGGCAGCAAACCGACCATCACCTGGGTGTTCATGTCGGCCACGCTCGAGGCGTCGGCCTTGCCGTTGGTCTTGAGCCACGTGGTGCTGCCGTTGCGCCACACGGAGACCGCGGCATTCCACCCTTCCTCGAAGCTCAGCTGCTCGGCGCCCAGCGCCCTCAGGAAGTTGTTCAGCTCGGCGCGGGTCATCTTGTCGTGGCCGTAGATCGCGGGGCCGCGGTCGAGGAGCCGGTGCGACCAGCTCGGCGTAAACAGGGCGATCGTGAGCGCGAGCGCGCCGAGGAGGATGGGCGTGCGCTCCACCGCGGACAGCGTGCCCGCGCCGCCGCGCTCCTGGTGCAGCCGCCACGCGATCAGGGCCGCCGCCGCCGCGTTGCTGGCTACGCCGAGCACCAGCGTGCGCTCGCTCCCGACCCAGTGGATCAGGAGGAACCCGGTGAGCACGGCCCCGGCGATGCTGCCAAGGGTGTTGGCGAAGTACGCCCGGCCGGTTTCGCTGCCCGTCCTCCCGGTGCGCTGCGCCGCCAGCTCCGCGAGGATCGGGAACGCCAGGCCCATGCCGACGGCCGGCGGGATCACCACCAAAGCCAGCGCGAGCCCGTGCAGCACCAGCAGGTCGGTGGCGCTGAGGAACGGCACCTGGAGCGTCGCGATGATGTAGACCGGGAGGCCGCGGAAGAACGGGAACAGGAGCGAGGCCAGCACGCCGATGCCGCCCTGGATGAACGCCGCCCGCACGAGCAGGTCTCGCGGCGGCCGCCCGCGGCCGATGGCCACGAGGCTCCCCAGCCCGATGCCGAGGAGGAAGCAGGCCAGGATCGTGGTGAAGGCGTACGTCGAACTGCCGACCACGAGCACCAGGACCCGCGTCCACGCGATCTCGTAGAGCAGCGAGGCGAAGGCGGTGAGGCCGATCAGCCAGATCGCGAGCCGGCGGGTCTCGGGCGCCGCGTCCGGCACGAAGGTCGGCGGGGTCGTGGCGTACTCCGCGGTGCTCGGCGACTCCTCGGGGGCTCCCTCGTGCCCGCCCCGGGTGAGCGAGATGGCCGTCGCCCCCAGGGCCAGGTTGAGCACGCCCGTGCCGAGCAGCGACTGCCACAGGCCGACGTGCTCGACGAGGACGTAGCCCGCGAGCGCGCAGCCGGCGACGCCGCCCACGGTGTTGAGGCCGTAGAACAGCGCGAGCTCGTGCCGCAGGTCGTCGCTGCGCTCGCCGGCGAAAGCGCGGGTGAGGATCGGCAGCGTGCCGCCCATCAGGAACGTCGGCACCAGCAGTACCGCGAACGCGAAGCCGAACTTGATGGCCGTCGCGGTCCAGAGTCCGGGCGTCAGCTCGCGCGCGAGCCCCATGTACGCGCCGCCCACACCGCGGAAGACGAGCGGCGAGAGGATGCCGAAGACGCCGATCGCCAGCTCGAGCACGCCGTACAGCAGCGCCGGGTTCGTGTGCCGGTCGGCGCGGCGCCCCAAGATGTACGCGCCCAGGCCGAGACCGCCCATATAGGCGGCCACGACGGTCGTCACGGAATGGATGGTGGAGCCGAAGAACTGGTTAAGCTCGCGGATCCAGATGAGCTCGTAGACCAGGCCGGCCGCTCCCGAAAGAAAGAAGAGCAGGCCGAACGCCGCGCGCCGCGCGCCGCGGGCGGCGCTCATCAGAAGGCGGCCAGCTCCCGGATCGCGGCGGCCAGGTCCCCCGTCTGCGGCAGGATGTGGTCCTCGAGCTGCGGCGCATAGGCGACGAACGTGTCGAGCGAGCCCACGCGGCGCACCGGCGCGTCGAGCCACGCGAAGTGCTCGTCGGCGACGCGCGCGGCGATCTCCGCGCCGTAACCCCACGAGCGGGCATCCTCGTAAGCGACGAGGACCTTGTTCGTCTTCTGCGCCGAGCCGCCGATCGTCTCCCAATCCACCGGCGAGAGCGAGCGCAGGTCGATCACCTCGGTGCTGATCCCGTGCGTCTCCTCGACCTCCTTCGCCGCGGTGAGCGCGCGCTGCACGACCGCGCCGTAGGTGACCACCGTGAGGTCCGTGCCCGCACGCACCACCTTCGCCTTCCCGAACGGAATCATGAAGTTCGGGCCGGGGTACGGCGCCTTGTTGTACGTCTGGCGGTAGAGGTGCTTGTGCTCCAGGAAGATGACCGGGTCCTCGCAGCGGATCGCGGTGCGCAGCAGTCCGTTGGCGTCCAGCGCCGTGGCCGGACAGATCACCCGGAGGCCGGGAATCGCTGTGAACAGCGACGCGCCCGTCTGCGAGTGGTACAGCGCGCCGCCCTTGAGGTACCCGCCGTAGGTCGTCCGTACCACCACCGGGCAGCTGAACGCGTTGTTGGAGCGCCAGCGGAGGTTGGCCAGCTCGTTGCGCAGCTGCATGAACGCCGGCCAGATGTAGTCG
>CAYHQJ010000116.1:7152-7359 GCA_964358595.1 uncultured Gemmatimonadales bacterium | reverse complement strand
CGAGAAGGGCGAGGGCGCGCGCGACGCCGTCCAGGGCCCCGACGACCCGAAGGTATTGCGCCAGCTGGGACTGCTCACCGCGAAGCCGATCCTCTACGCCGCCAACGTGGACGAGGAGACGCTGGCCCGGGGCACCAGCCCGCACCTGGACGCGCTCGCGGCGGCCGCCGCCGCGCACCACGAGGAGGCGGAGGTCGTGCTGTTCTC
>CAYHQJ010000116.1:0-7142 GCA_964358595.1 uncultured Gemmatimonadales bacterium | reverse complement strand
GAGCTGGCCGAGCTGGCCGAGGCCGACCGCGCCGAATTCCTGAAGGAGGCGGGCATCGCCGAGTCGGGACTCGACCGGCTGATCCACGCCTGCTACCACCTGCTCGGCCTGGCCACATTCTTCACAAGCGGCGAGAACGAATGCCGCGCCTGGACCTTTCACCGCGGCTGGAGCGCGCCCGAGTGCGCGGGAGAAGTGCACAGCGACATGCAGCGCGGGTTCATCCGCGCCGAGACGATCGCGTGGGAGGACTTCGTGCGGCTCGCCGGCTACAAGGCGGCGCGCGAACGGGGGCTGGTGCGCTCGGAGGGCAAGGAGTATGTCGTCCAGGACGGCGACGTGCTGCTGTTCCGGTTCAACGTGTAGAAGCGTGAGGGGTGAGAAGCGCCCAGGTGATTAGGACTGGGTGAGGCGGGTGGACGGCGCGGCCGTCGTGCGGGCTTCGACGGCTTTCCTCAAGCCACGGATGAGAGCGCGGACCCGGCGGCAGCGTGCCACGACGGGATCCACGACGGGAGCCTCCAGCCGCTCGGTGATCACCGCGACGCGCAGGTGGCTCTCCAACTCCGCGGCAGACGCGGCCGCCACCCGCAGGAAGCGGGCGAAGTCACGGCCGGTGTAGCGCCCGTACCCCTCGGCGATGTTCGCGGGAACCGACTCTGCGGCCCGGCGCATCTGATCGGCGACCGCGAGAGCCCCTGGCCCGCGGAGCTTCCGCGCTAGCCGGGCCACCTCTCCTGCGAGGGCTACCGCCTCCTGCCACGCAATGAGATCCACGAAGTCCCCGGGCATGGACGTCCAGGGTGCCGACGAGCGTTCGGAGACACCAACCCGATTCACGCATCTCATGACCCTCGTATTGCACCCCCCTCACCCCTCGCGCCTTTTATTACGGCCCTGGCGGACTTAACTTTCGACCCTCGACATACCACCTGCTCCCACCCACACCTGGCGGGGGCCGCTCATGACCAAAGGGAGGTGTCGTTCGTGACCCGTCACTACGAAGTCGTCTACATCTTCGACAGCGCGCTGGAAGAGGCCGCCATCAACGAGCGGCTGGCGAAGTTCCACGCCCTGCTCGGCGCCGGCGCCCAGATCAACGTCAACCACTGGGGCAAGCGCACCCTCGCCTACGCCATCAAGCGGCACCAGACCGGCTACTACGTGGTCGTCCAGTTCGAGGCCGAGCCCACGATGTTGCCGGAGTTCGAGCGTGCCATCAAGCTGGAGGAGGGCGTGGTCCGGTTCCTGATCGTGATGCTCGAGGGCGAGATGCCCGCCCCGGTGCCCGTCGAGGCCCCGGTGGGTGTCGAGGAGGAGGACGAGTGATCAGGTCGCACAGCAAGACCTGCCCCGTCTGCGAGGCAGGTGTCCGGGTCCTCGACTACAAGGACGATCGCGCGCTGGGCCGGTTCCTGACGGACCGCGGCAAGATCCTGCCGAGCCGCCTCTCGGGGATGTGCGCGCGGCACCAGCGCCAGCTCTCGACGGCGATCAAGCGCGCGCGGCAGCTCGCGATGCTGCCCTACATCAAGGGCTACGGACAGTAAGCCGCCGCGGCGCCCACTCCGGGTCTTCCTGGGGGCGCTGCTCTACCTCGGGTTCGCGTTCGTCAGCCCGGTCGCGCTGGTGGCAGCCCCGCTCGCGGTGCTGCTGCTCTTCCAGCGGCCGGGGCGGCGCGAAACCGTGGTCGCCCTCACGCTCCTGGCGTACGTGGCCTGGAGCGTGGCGGGCGGGGCCGCCGGCTTCGCCCGGTTCGAGAGCGCCTGCGTCTTCCTGCTCGCGGGGGGCGTCGTGGTGGCCCTGGCGCTGCGCCCGCCCGCGACCTCGGGGCTCGTCGCCGCCGGCCTTCTGGCGGTCGCGGCGGCGTCCGCGGTGGGCGTGCTGCTCGTCGCCGCTACGCCGTTCTCGTGGGACGAGCTGCGCTGGATGGCCGAGCGGCACTTCGGCGCACAGGCCCGGCTGGTGGTGGGCGCGCTCACGACCGCGGCCGCCGGCACGAACCCCGGGCAGGACATGACGGCGCTGATCGCCGCGGTCGAGACCTCGGCCCTGGCGACGACGCGCGCCGTGGCGGCGATGCTCCCCGCGCTCGTCCTGCTCCAGGGCGTCGCCGCGCTCGCCGCGGCGTGGGCGCTCTACCGGAGCGTCGCCCGGCACCCCGAGGGGACGCCGCTGCCCGCGCTGAAGGAGTTCCGGTTCAACGACCACCTGATCTGGGGGGTGGTGGCGGCGCTCGTGACGCTGGTGGTCCCGGGGATCTCCGCGCTGAGGGCCGTGGGGCTCAACCTGGCGGTCTTCTTCGGCGGCCTGTACGTCGCGCGGGGGCTAGGCGTGCTGGCGGCGCTGGCCGCCGTGGGCGGCTTCAGCGGCCCGCTCGCGGTGCTGTTCGTGCTGTTCGTGACGCTGTTCCTGCTGCCGCTCGCCGCCTTCGCGGCGCTCGCGGTGGGCGTCGCCGACACGTGGGTGGACTGGCGCAAGCTGGCACGCAGCGCGAAAAGCGGTTGAAGGTTCCCCCCTTCAACTTCCAACGGGATTTGAGGAGATTTGCACCATGGACGTGATCCTCCGGCAGGACGTCGAGAAGCTCGGCCACGCCGGTGAGTTCGTGACCGTCAAGGACGGTTACGCCCGCAACTTCCTCCTGCCGCGCGGGCTCGCCTACCAGGCGACCGAGGGCAATAGGCGCCGCCTCGAGGCCGAGAAGAGCCAGCGCGCCAAGAAGCACGCGGGCGAGGTCTTGACGGCGAAGGAGGTCGCGGCGCGGCTCGAGGCAGTCTCGCTGACCTTCACGATGAAGGCGGGCGAAGGCGACAAGCTGTTCGGCTCCGTGACCACGCACGACATCGCGGACCGGCTCAAGGCCGAAGGGTTCGACCTCGACAAGAAGGCGGTCGAGCTCGACGAGCCGATCAGGCTGCTGGGCGTTTACAAGGTGCCCGTGCGCCTGCATCACGATGTGAAGCCGGAGGTCCGCGTCTGGGTCGTCCGGGAGTAACCGGGTGACGGTCGCCATCGGGTATCTCGACGGACCGCGCCTGCGCCGCAGCTTGCTCGCGGCGGCGCAGTGGGTCGGCGCGTCCCGGGACGAGCTGAACCGGATCAACGTCTTCCCGGTGCCCGACGGCGACACCGGCACCAATTTCTGGCTCACCATGCGGTCGATCGCCGAGGCGCTGCACCGGCTCGGCGACGCCCCGCTCCCCGAGGTGTCCCGCACCGCGGCGCAGGCCGCCGTCATGGGCTCGCGCGGCAACTCGGGGATGATGCTCTCCCACTTCCTGTGCGGCTTCGACGAAGGCATCGGGGCGCGGTTCCGCATCCGCGCGCAGGAGCTGGCCGCGGCGATCCGCCGCGGCTTTGAGCGGCTGTACGCTTCGCTCGAGCACCCCGTCGAGGGCACGATCATCACCGTCTGCCGCGAGGCTGCGGCCGGCGCCGAAGTGGCGGCCAACGCCGGCGAGGACGTCAACGGCGTCATCCACCGCACCCTGGCCCGCGCCGAAGAGGCGCTGGAGCGCACCCCCGAGCTGCTCGCGGTGCTGCGCGAGGCGGGCGTGGTGGACGCCGGCGGCATGGGCTTCGTCCGCATGATCGAGGGGATCGTGCGGCTCATCGACGGCCACCTCGCGCACGAGGCGGCCGAGGATCAGAAGGCGTTCGAGGGGATGGCGCCGGCGGCCACAGCGGAGGTGGCCGCCGACCAGGACTACCGCTACTGCACCGAGGTGCTGGTGCGCGGCGAGCGGCTCCCCGGCTCCGCCGAGGCGCGCTCGGCGCTGCACGAGCTCGGCGGCTCGCTGATCGTGCTGCGCACGGCGGACCTGCTCCGCGTGCACGTTCACCTGAACGACCCGGCACCGCTGTTCACGCTTGCCGAGTCGTGGGGCGAGGTGCTCACCCGCAAGGCCGAGGACATGCGCGAGCAGCACCGCCTGCTCTCGGCCGAGACCAAGCCCGTCACCGTCGTCTGCGACTCCTCCTGCGACCTTCCCGACGAGCTGCTCGACCGGCACGGCATCGGCCTGGTGGCGCTCCAGCTCATGTACGGTGACGAAGTCTTCCGGGACAGGGTCGGTCTAGATAACCAGGAGTTCTTCCGGCGGCTGCGCGCGGGGCTGGTGGCGACGACGAGCCAGCCCACGGTGGCGACCTTCACCGAGGCGTACGAGCACGCCCGGGCGATGGCGGACGAGGTCGTCGTGGTGCTGCTCTCGGGCGCGCTCTCGGGCACGTACGCGAACGCGGAGGCCGCGCGCCGCGGGTTCGCGGCGGGCGGGATCCACCTCGTGGACAGCCGGAGCGCCTCGCTCGGCGTCGGCCTGCTGGCGCTGCGGGGCGCCGAGCTGGCGGAAGCCGGCTGGCCCGCGGCCGACATCGCGGCGGAGCTGACGCGGGTCCGCGGCCAGTCGGGGCTGTTCTTCACGGTGGACACGCTCGACAACCTGATCCGGTCGGGCCGGGTCTCGCGGGTCAAGGGGTGGCTGGGCTCGCTGCTCGATTTCAAGCCGATCCTCGCGCTCGACGCCGAGGGCCTGGTGAGCCCGGTGGACCGGGTCCGCGGGCGCGCGGCGCTGCTGCCGAAAGTGCTCGCCCTGCTCGACGAGGCGCTGCCGCAGCGGCGCGCGCGGCTGCGGATGGGAGTGGTGCACGCCGACTGCGAGGATACCGCGCGCGACGTCCGCGACGCCCTCCACCGGCGCTACCACCCGTTCGAGATCGTGGTGTCGCCGATCACGGCCGTGCTCGCCGCCCACACGGGGCCCGACGCCTGGGGCGTGATCTGGCAGGTCGAGGACGGCATTCCGAGCCGCGACCCGGGCGAGGCCGGGAACAAATCGCGCTCCGGACTGCTATGACGAAGAGACCGCCCACGCGTCCCACCCGCAGCCGGCCGCGCGCGCGCCCCGAGGCGCCCGCGGCGCTCGAGGTGGCCGTCGCCGCGTGCGGGGAGCGGCAGGCGGTGGACGGCGTGGTGCTGGACCTGCGGCGCCTCTCGGACGCCACCGACTTCTTCCTGGTGGTGTCGGGCACCTCGGATACGCACGTGCGGGCGATCGCCGAGGGCGTGGTCGAGACGCTGCAGACGCAGGGCGTGCGGCCGCACCACATCGAGGGGCTGCCGCAGGGCCGGTGGGTGCTGCTGGACTTCGTGGACTTCGTGGTCCACGTCTTCCACCCGACGCTGCGGGCGTTCTACCAGCTGGAAGGGCTGTGGGGCGACGCCCCGCAGCGAACCGTGTGACCCGGAGAGGAACGATGCGCCGACGCGTGGTTCTGTTGCTGGCCGCCGCTCTCGCCGTCCCCGGCGCGGCCCGGGCGCAGTACTTCGGGCAGAACAAGGTCCAGTACGGCTCGTTCGACTTCCAGGTCATCCAGACCACGCACTTCGACATCTACTACTACGGCCGCGAGCGGACCGCGGCGCTCGACGCCGCGCGCATGGCCGAGCGCGGCTACGCGCGGCTGTCGCGCATGCTCCAGCACGAGTGGCGCGAGCGCAAGCCGCTGATCCTCTACGCGTCGCAGTCCGACTTCCAGCAGACCAACGCCATCTACGGCGACCTCGGCGACGCCACCGGCGGCGTGACGGAGGTGTTCAAGCACCGGATGGTGCTGCCGTTCACCGGCTCGTACGCGGACTTCGAGCACGTCCTCCAGCACGAGATGGTGCACGCGTTCCAGTACGACATCTTCAGCCGCGGGCGGCCCGGCGCGGGCCTCCAGGCGCTGTCGCAGATCAACCCGCCGTTGTGGTTCATGGAGGGCATGGCCGAGTACCTGTCGCTCGGACCGATCAACGCGCAGACGGCGATGTGGATCCGCGACGCGGCGGTCGAGGGGCAGTGGCCCTCGATCGAGCGGCTGACGTACGACCCGCGGATCTTCCCCTACCGCTTCGGGCACGCGCTGTGGGCGTACGTCGGGCAGAAGTGGGGCGACGAGACCGTCGGCGCGATCCTCCAGGGCGCGCTGACCGGCGGGGTCGAGCGCGCCTTCCAGCGCGTCCTCGGCGTCTCGCTCGAGCAGCTCTCCGACGAGTGGCGCGACGCGGTGCAGACGACCTACCTGCCCCAGGTGGCCGAGCACCAGCGGGCGCGGCGCTTCGCCCGCGTGGTCCTCAACAAGCGCAAGGCGAAGGGCACCCTTCACGTTTCGCCGCAGATCTCGCCCGACGGGCGCCAGATCGCGTACCTGTCGGAGCGCGACTTCTTCTTCGTGGACCTGCACCTCGCCGACGCGGAGACCGGGCGGCACATCCGCCGGCTGGTGCGCTCCTCGATCGACCCGAACTTCGAGTCGCTGCGGTTCGTCTACTCGACCGGCGCGTGGTCGCCCGACGGCACCGAGTTCGCCTTCTCGTCCAAGAGCGGCGGCGAGGACGTGCTCAACATCCTCGACGTCGCCCGCGACGAGATCGTCGAGCGGCTGCACCTCGGGGTCAACGCGATCAACAACCCGAGCTTCTCGCCGGACGGGCGGCGGATCGTCTTCACCGGCTTCGACGGCGGCTGGTCGGACCTGTACGTCGTGGACGCGGACGGCCAGAACCTGCGCCGGCTGACCAGCGACGGCTACGCGGACCTGCTCCCAAGCTGGTCGCCGGACGGCGCCACGATCGCCTTTACGACCGACCGCGGCCCCGACAGCGATTTCCGGCAGCTGCGCTTCGGCAACCTGCGCATCGCGCTCTATTACCTCGACGGCGATTCGATCGAGGTCCTTCCCCACATGGACGAGGGGAAGAACAGTAACCCGGTCTGGGCGCCGGACGGCCGGTCGCTGGCCTTCGTATCGAACCGGTCGGGGATCGCGAACATCTTCCTGTACGACCTCGGCGCGCGCGACGTGTACCAGCTGACGCGCGCCTTCACCGGCGTGGCGGGGATCACCGACCTCTCGCCGACGATCTCGTGGGCGCGCCAGGCCGACCGCCTGGTGTTCACCTACTTCGAGGACGGCGAGTACAACGTCTACGCGATCGACAACCCGCGCTCGCTGAAGCGCGAAGCGTACCGGGCCGCACCCGACGCGATGATCGCGCTGGCCAACGCGAGCGCGCAGCCGCGGCGCGCCGACGCGCTCGGCGGGCCGGCCTTCCGGCGCGCGCCGGCCGCCGCGGCGGCCCTCGCCGCCGCCCC
>CAYHQJ010000115.1:1455-7464 GCA_964358595.1 uncultured Gemmatimonadales bacterium | reverse complement strand
CTCAGCGGGCCGGTGCTGCTGCCGGTCGGCGTGCGCGTCACGCGCATCGTCGCGCGCGAGACCGGCATGCCGGTGATCGGTGCGGGCGGGGTGCGCTCGGGGCGCGACGCGCTGCAGTACCTCGCCGCCGGCGCCTCACTCGTGGCGGTGGGCACGGCGGCCCTCGCGGACCCCCGCGTACCCGAGCGCGTCGTGGGCGAGCTCGCGGCTGTGGCGGCGCGGCGGGGCGCGCGCGCCGTAACCGAGCTGGTGGGCACGGGGGCGTAGCCGTGGCCGATCTCGCCATCGCCCTCGATCTGCCCACCACCGCCGCCGCGCTGCGCATCGCCGACGCGATCGGCGACGCGGCGTCGTGGTACAAGGTCGGGCCCGTGCTGTATGTGGCGGACGGCCCGGCGCTGGTGCGGGAGCTGCGTGCGCGCGGCAAGCGCATCTTTCTCGACCTCAAGTGGCACGACATCCCGAACACGGTGGCCGGGGCGGTGAGAGCCGCGGCCGGCTGCGGCGTGGCGCTCGCGACGGTCCACCTCGCCGGCGGCCGCCGGATGCTCGCGGCCGCCGCCGCGGCGCGCGAGGGTGGACTCCGGCTTGTCGGCGTCGGCGTCCTGACCTCGCTCTCGGCCGCCGAGTTCGGCGCCGTCGTCGGGCGTGCGGTGGGCGACGTCGGGGCGGAGCAGGAGCGGCTGGTGTGCGGGGCACTCGGCGCGGAGCTCGACGGTTTCGTGACGGCGGTCGCCGAGGCGCCGCGCCTGCGCGCGATCGCCGGCCCGCGGGCGCTGCTCGTCACGCCGGGGATCCGGCGCGCCGCGGACGCGGCGGGCGACCACGTGCGCACCGCCACGCCCGGCGCGGCGGTGCGCGCGGGCGCCGACCTGCTCGTCGTGGGCCGGCCGGTGACGCTCGCTCCCGACCCGCGCGCGGCAGTGCGCGCGATCCGCGCGGAGATGGCCGCATGATCACGGCCGTTCTGCTCGCCGCCGCTGCGGCGCTCGCACCGCTGCCCCGGCGCGCCTGCGCCGCCGGGCCGCTGCGCCCCTGTGCCCCTGCACCCCTGGCGGCTGTGCAGATGGATTCGCTGCTCGTCGCGGCGCAGCGCGCCGCGCGGGCCTGGCGGCGACACGACTTCGCGGCGCTGTTCACCGCGGAGGGCGAGGTCCGGCTCCAGCTGCCGGGCAGCGAGCCCACCGGACCGCTGGGCGCCGCCCAGGCGGCGGAGCTGCTGCGGGCGTTTGCCGGGGGGGCCACGGAGGAGTCGGCGGAAGTGGCCGTGGTGCGGCGGGTCGATCCGGATCGAGCCTATGTGGAGGTGGAACGTCGGTTTACGGTCCGCGGCACCAGCGCGTGGCGGAGCCAGACCGTGTACTTGGGCATGCGCTTAGAGGGGAGCAGCTACCGGGTGGTGGAGATCCGCGTAGTGCCGCAGGCCACCTTGCATTAGGTCTAGGCGGGGAGTAAGCTTCTAGTCTTGTCCTGAACCGCTTTGAGGGCGTGTCTTGAAGGTACGCAGCAGCGTCAAGCCGATTTGCGAGCATTGCAGGGTCGTCAAGCGTCGCGGCGTGATCCGCGTCATCTGCAAGCGCTCCCCCAAACACAAGCAGCGGCAGGGTTAGGCCGGTGGCACGCATCGCGGGTGTGGACCTGCCGCGCGAGAAGCGCGTCGAGATCGGGCTCACCGCCATTTTCGGCGTCGGGCACGCGACGGCGGCGCGGATCCTGGAGCGTACCGGCATCTCGCCGGCGACGCGCGTGCGGGATCTGAGCGACGCCGAGGTCGCGCGGCTGCGGCAGGTGATCGAGCGGGATTTCAGGGTCGAGGGCGCGCTGCGCACCGAAACGGCGATGAACATCAAGCGTCTGATGGACATCGGCTGCTACCGCGGCATCCGGCACCGCCGGGGCCTGCCGGTCCGGGGCCAGCGCACGCGGACCAACGCGCGGACCAAGAAGGGGCCGCGCCGCACCATCGCCGGCAAGAAGAAAGCCGTGGCGAAGAAATAGCCCATGAGCGACGAAACCAAGCAGCCGCCGGCGAGCGTTGCCGCCGCCGCGCCCGAGGGCGCCGCGACCGGGACGGCCGCCGAAGGCGAGAAGGCGCCGCGCAAGGGCGGCAAGCGGACCAAGAAGGTCGTCGAGTCGGAGGGCATCGCCCACGTGATGGCGACCTTCAACAACACGATCATCACGATCACCGACCTCAACGGCAACGCGGTCGCCTGGAGCACCGCCGGCAAGGCGGGGTTCAAGGGCTCGAAGAAGTCCACGCCGTTCGCCGCGACGGTCGCGGCCGAGCAGGCGGGACGTGACGCGTACAACCTGGGCGTGCGCCGCGTGCACGTCCGCGTCCAGGGTCCCGGGTCGGGCCGGGAATCCGCGATTCAGGCGCTCGCGAATGCGGGCCTGAACATCAAGTCGATCAGGGACGTGACGCCGATCCCGCACAACGGCTGCCGTCCTCCAAAGAAGCGGCGGGTGTAGTGGCACGGTACATCGAAGCGAGCTGCAAGCTGTGCCGGCGCGAGGGGAACAAGCTGTTCCTCAAGGGCGCCCGGTGCATGACCGAGAAGTGCGCCGTAGAGAAGCGGGCGTACGCGCCGGGCCAGCACGGCCAAGCGACCTCGCGCCGGCGCAAGGCCTCGCAGTACTCGCGCCAGCTGCGGGAAAAACAGAAGGTGAAGCGGATCTACGGCCTCACCGAGGGCCAGTTCCGCAACACCTTCGAACGGGTGCTCCGCGAGCCGGGTGTGACGGGTGAGAACCTGCTGATCGCGCTGGAGTCGCGCCTCGACAGCGTGGTCCACCGGATGGGCTTCGCGGCGAGCCGCAAGGCGGCGCGCCAGCTGGTGAGCCACGGACACGTCGAGGTCAACGGCCATCGCGCGAACGTTCCGTCGTTCCGGCTGCACGCGCTCGACGAGGTGCGGATCGCCAAGGGGAGCCGCGAGCTCGAGTCGGTGGCGGCGGCGATGGACCTGGCCTCGAAGGGCCAGCCGGTGTCGTGGCTCGCGGTGGACCGCGAGGCCATGACGGGCCGGATCACGGAGCGCCCGACGCGGGACACGATCCCGGTCGCGGCCGAGGAACAGCTGATCGTCGAGCTCTACTCCAAATGACCATGACCATTGACTTGACCGGACTGGTCCGCCCGCACCTGGTCGAGATGACCAAGCGGGAGGACAACCCGAACGCGGCCGAGTTCCGGCTCCAGCCGCTCGAGCGCGGCTTCGGGTACACCCTCGGCAACGCGATGCGGCGGATGCTGCTGTCCTCGCTCCGGGGAACAGCGGTCTGGGCGTTCCGGATGGACGGCGTCCAGCACGAGCACCAGACGGTGGCGGGCGTGGTCGAGGACATCCACCAGATCATCCAGCGGCTCAAGGCGCTGTCGCTCGTGCTCGCCCCCGACGTGGACGAGGCGACGCTGCACATCACGTGCTCGGCGGCCGGCCCCGTCTCCGCACGCGACATCAAGCCGCACGGCTCGCTGCGCGTCGTGAACCCCGACCACCTCCTGTTCACGCTCCAGGACGAGAAGGAGCTGAACGTGGAGCTGTACGTGAACAAGGGTCGGGGCTACGTCGAAGCCGAGCAGCACCCGGTGGACCGGGCGATGCCGGTGGACGTGGTGCGCATCGACTCGCTCTACAGCCCGGTGCGGCGCGCCAACTTCACGGTGGCCGAAACGCGCGTCGGGCAGCGGACCGACTTTGACCGGCTGGCGCTCACGGTCGAGACCAGCGGCGCCATCACGCCGGAAGACGCCGTGGCCTACGCCGCGGCGCTCGCCCAGCACCACTTCTCGTACTTCGTGTCCTTCGGCACCGTGCCGATGGTCCAGGCCGAGGCGGCCGACCAGGCGCCGGAGGGCGACACGGAGCGGCTGCGGGGGCTGCTCAGCCGGCTGATCGACGACTGCGGCCTCTCGGTCCGGTCGGTCAACTCGCTCAAGAACTCGAACATCCGGACCCTCGGCGACCTGGTGCGCAACACCGAGGAGCAGCTGCTCAAGGTGCGCAACGTCGGCGAGAAGGCGGTCGCGGAGATCGCCGAGCTGCTGCTGCGCGAGGGGCTGAACTTCGGGATGCAGTGGGAGGAGAACGAGGCGGGCTTCCACCTCATCGACCGCGGGACGACGCCGGTGGTGCGTCCGGTGGTGGCCGAGGCAGGGAAAGAGGCCTGAGATGCGGCATCGCGCGAAGAACCGGCAGTTGTCCCGCACGTCGGAGCACCGCCGCGCGCTGCTCGGGAACATGGCGACCAGCCTGTTCAAGCACGAGAAGGTGGTCACGACGGTCGCCAAGGCGAAGGAGCTGCGCCCACTGGCCGAGAAGTTGATCACGCTCGCGCGGCGCGGCGACCTGCACGCGCGCCGGCTGGTGGAGCGGCGGATCCGCGAC
Source organism: uncultured Gemmatimonadales bacterium (assembly GCA_964358595.1). Taxonomy (GTDB): domain Bacteria; phylum Gemmatimonadota; class Gemmatimonadetes; order Gemmatimonadales; family JACORV01; genus CAYHQJ01. Next base: position 3,070 of record CAYHQJ010000115.1, on the reverse strand, counting down.
AAGGCGGTCAGCTCACACCTGTTCAAGGAGATCGGGCCGCGGTTCGCCGCGCGTCCGGGCGGCTACACCCGTATCGTGCGGCTCGGGCACCGCGTGGGAGACGGGGCGGAGACGGCGCGGATCGAGCTGCTGAAGGAGTAGCCGGCAGGACGCAGAGGCGTGAAGCCGTGAAGGGCCCCGAATCGGGGCCCCTTTTCGTCTTCACGTCGTCACGTCTGTCAGCCGGCTTTCTGCACCCGATTCGACTTGATGCACGCGACGCACACGCGGACGCGGCGGACCTCGCCGCCCACGCGGGTACGCACCGTCTGGAGGTTCGGATACCAGCGGCGAGTCGTCCGGTTGTTGGCGTGTGAGACGTTGTTGCCGAACGTCGGACCCTTGCCGCACACGCTGCAGATGCGGGCCATCACATCCTCGCTTCAAAAAGGCGTTGCGAGCCGCTAAGTTTACCCGGCTTTGGCCAAGTCTGGCAAGGGGTTACCCCCGCGGTTGGGCCGCGGGGAGGCCCCGGCGACCCACACCCGGAACAGGATGCCGACCGCGCTCATCACCGGTGTGACCGGACAGGATGGCTCGTACCTCGCCGAGGTGCTGCTCGGCAAGGGGTACCGGGTCGTTGGCGTCGTGCGACGCACGTCGCACGACAGCTATGAGCGGATCCAACACCTGGTGGGGCGGATCGAGATCCTTCCCGCGGACCTGCTCGACCAGCATTCGCTGCAGGCGGTGGTCCTCGAGGCGCAGCCGGACGAGGTCTACAACCTCGCGGCGCAGTCATTCGTGCCGGCGTCCTGGACGCAGCCGGTCCTCACGGGGGAGTTCACCGCGCTCGGCGTGACGCGGCTGCTCGACGCGGTCCGGCTGGTCAAGCCGGACGCGAAGTTCTATCAGGCCAGTTCGAGCGAGATGTTCGGGAAAGTCCGGGAGTCGCCGCAGCGGGAGACAACGCCGTTCCACCCGCGCTCGCCCTACGGGGTGGCCAAGGCGTACGGGCACCACATCACGGTGAACTACCGCGAGTCCTACGGGATGTTCGCGGTGAGCGGCATCCTCTTCAACCACGAGAGCCCGCGGCGCGGCCTCGAGTTCGTGACGCGCAAGGTGACGGACGCCGTGGCGCGCATCAAGCTCGGCCTGGTTGGCAAGCTGCCGCTCGGGAACCTGGACGCGCGCCGTGACTGGGGCTTCGCCGGCGACTACGTCGAGGCGATGTGGCGGATGCTCCAACAGCCGCAGGCCGACGACTTCGTGATCGGCACCGGCGTGCACCACTCGGTGCGCGACCTGTGCGCGGTCGCTTTCGGGCATGTCGGGCTCGACTGGCGCGCGCACGTCGTGCACGACCCGCGGTTCGACCGGCCGGCGGAAGTGGACACGCTGCTCGCCGACCCGGCGAAGGCCCGGACGGTGCTCGGCTGGGAGCCGCGGGTCGGCTTCGAGGATCTCGTGCACATGATGGTGGACGCGGATCTCGCGCGACTGCAGGACAGAGCGTGAAGGTCCTCGTCACGGGTGCCAACGGGTTCGCGGGCGGCTGGCTGGTGCGGGCCCTCCTGGCGGCGGGACACGACGTGGTTGGGGCGGTTCGCCCCGGAACGCCGCGCGACGGCCG
>CAYHQJ010000115.1:0-1445 GCA_964358595.1 uncultured Gemmatimonadales bacterium | reverse complement strand
CGTCTGTCCGAGGCGGAGCGGGGCGCGGTGCGCTGGGCGCCGCTCGAGCTCGACGACGCCGCGTCGGTGCGCGAGGTGGCGGCGATCCCGTGCGACGCCGTCGTCCATCTGGCCGGCGTGGCTTCGGGCGGGGAGGCGCTGAACGATCCCGGAGCGGCGTGGCTGGCGAATGCGGCGGGGACGGCGCGGTTGCTCGGCGAGCTGGGGCGGCAGCGCTGCGCGGGGACGAGCGATCCGCTGGTCGTCGTGGCATCCACGGCGGAGGTGTACGGCGGCGAGGCGCGGCGCCCGCTGGTCGAGACCGACCCGGTGGCCCCGCGCTCGCCGTACGCGGCGAGCAAGCTCGGCGCCGAGCTCGCCGCTCGGGAAACGGCGGCGCGCACGGGGTTGCGGCTGGTGGTTGCGCGGGCGTTCCCGCACACGGGCCCGGGGCAGGACGACCGGTTCGTGGCGCCGGCGCTGGCACGCCGACTCCAGGTTGCGGCCCGGATCGGTGCCAGGGTCGTCAAGGTCGGCAACCTCGAGCCGGTGCGGGACTTCCTCGACGTGCGGGACGTGGTGGCCGCGTACGTGGCCCTGTTGGCACGCGGTCTGCCGGGCGAGCTGTACAACGTCGCGTCGGGCACGGGAGTGAAGCTCGCGGAGTTGTTCGCGCGCCTGGCCGCGATCATCGGCGTGGACGCGATTCCCGAGGTGGACGCGGAGCTCGTGCGGCCGGCGGACATCCCGTACCTGGTCGGAGATGCGGGCAAGCTGCGGGCCGCCACGCTCTGGCGTCCGGCCTTCACGCTGGAGCAGACGCTCCGGGACCTGGTGGATGCCCAAGCGTACTGACCTGCGCCGCATCCTGCTGGTCGGCAGCGGCCCGATCGTGATCGGGCAGGCGGCCGAGTTCGACTACTCCGGCACGCAGGCGGTCAAGGCGCTGAAGGAGGAGGGGTACGAGGTCGTCCTCGTGAACTCGAACCCCGCCACCATCATGACCGACCCGGAGCTGGCCGATCGGACCTACATCGAGCCCGTCACGCCGGAGTGGGTCGAGCGGGTGATCGCGCGCGAGCGCCCCGACGCGCTGCTGCCGACGATGGGCGGGCAGACGGCGCTCAACGTCGCGATGGCGCTGCACCGCAGCGGCGTGCTCGCGCGGTACGGGGTCGAGCTGATCGGCGCGGACGCACGCGCGATCGCGATGGCGGAGGACCGCGAGGAGTTCGCCATCGCGATGAAGCGGATCGGCCTCAAGATGCCGGTGGGCGGGTTCTGCACCGAGGCCGCCGACGCGGCGGGCATCGCGGCGCAGACGGGCTATCCGGCGATCATCCGGCCGTCGTTCACGCTGGGCGGGACGGGTGGCGGGATCGCCTACAACCCGACGGAGCTGGACGAGCTGGCGCGGCGCGGCGTCGAGCTGTCGCCGGTCCACCGGGTGCTGATCGAACGCAGCG
>CAYHQJ010000114.1:3806-7547 GCA_964358595.1 uncultured Gemmatimonadales bacterium | reverse complement strand
GCGCGGCGGGCGCCCGCGCCGCGCTCGCGCGGACCGGCGGAGGAGCGGCAGGCGTCGCCGGGGCCGGCGCGCTGGTGGGAGCGGTCGGCGCGGGACCCGCGATCAGCTCCACGCGATACGCCATCGGGAGCGGCCGCTGCGCGCCGCCGCCGCGCCCCGCGACCAGGAGGAGCAGGACCGCGCCGTGCATCAGGATCGTGCCACCCGCGCCGATCCCACCGAGCGGTTCGGCCGCGACGCGCTCGCGCAGCGCCCTCACCGCGTGATCTCCTCGGTTTCGGTCACGAGCCCCACGTTCTGCGCCCCCGAGGCACGGATCACCGCCAGCACCCGCACGACGTCCCCGTAGGGTACCCCGCGATCGGCGCGGAGATACACGCCGGACGGCCGGCGCCGGGCGACCAGCGCCCGGAAGGTCGCGCGGAAGTCGGCGTAGGAGAGCCGCGCTTCGTCCACGTAGATGCGGCCGCGGCGGTCCAGGGTGACGACGAGCCCCTGGCGCGACTCGAGCGGCCGCGCCTGGGCCTGCGGGAGGCGCACGTCGACGCCGCCCTGCATCATCGGTGCGGTGATCATGAAGATGATCAGGAGCACGAACGCCACGTCCACCAGAGACGTGACGTTGATGTCCGCGTTCAGGGCCGCGCGGCTGCGGCGCCGCGGGCGCAGCATCTCAGAGCCGCCCCTCGCGTGCGAGCGTCGAGATCAGCTCCCGGGCGAATCCCTCGAGCTCGGACGCGACGAAGTTCTGCCGCGCGGTGAAGATGTTGTAGGCGATGACCGAGGGGATGGCGACGGCGAGGCCGGCCACGGTGGTGACCAGCGCCTCGGCGACGCCCGGCGCCACCGCCGCGATGTTCCCGGCCCCGCTCGTCGCGATGCCGATGAACGCGTCCATCACGCCCAGCACCGTGCCCAGCAGGCCGAGCAGCGGGCTCACGGAGCCGAGCGTCGCGAGCCAGGGGATGTGGCGACCCAGCTGGTCGTGCTCGGCGTCCACCTGGGTCTCGAGCACCATCCGGAGCGCTTCGAGCTGCGTCGGCGTGAGCGCGGCCGCCGCGTGCGGCTCCATCGCGACGCCCCCCGGCACCAGCTCGCCGTAGAAGGTCACGCCTTCGTGGAACAGCCGCGTGTACGGCGACGTGGGCAAGGCCGCCATGGCTTGCTTGGCTTCGTCCAGCCGGCCGGCGTGTGCCACCGCGCGGAAGAAGGCGTTGGCCGCGGCGCGGATCCGGCGGAACTGCCAGGCCTTGGCGAAGATGAGGAACCACGACAGCGCGGAGAAGGCGCCGAGGACGGCGAGGACGATCTTGATCTCGAAGCTCGCTGCTGCGACCAGTTCCCACGACGACGCCGGGACCGCGCCGCCCACCTGCATCAGGAGGCGTCCTTCACGATCCACTCGTAGGTGGCGCGCAACCCGTCGTGGAGACTGACCTCCGGCTTCCACCCGAGCACCTGCGCCGCCTTGCCGATGAGCAGCGCGCTGGCGAGCAGCTCGCCGGTGCGCGGCGGCGCGTGCTCCACCGGCACCTCGACGCCCGCCGACTTCATCATCGCGCGCGCCAACTCGGCTACCGAGGTCTGCGCGCTGGTGCCGATGTTGAAGCCGGCAGCGTCGATCGTGCCGTCGTTCGCCGGGAGCGTCGCGGCGGCGGCGAGCACGTTCGCCCGCGCCACGTCCACCGCGTACACGTAGTCGCGCGTCTGCGCCCCGTCGCCGAAGATCGTGATCGGCCGGCGCTCGCGCAGCCGGTTGCCGAAAATCGCCACGACCCCGGCCTCGCCATGCGGGTCCTGGCGCGGCCCGTACACGTTCGCGTACCGCAGCGCGACCACCTCGAGCCCGTACAGGTAGTTGAAGCAGGCGAGGTAGTGCTCGGCCGCGAGCTTGCTCACGCCGTAGGGCGAAATGGGCAGCTTCGGAGCGGTCTCCGGGTGAGGCGGCTGCCGCTCACCGTACACGACGCCGCCGGACGACGAGAACACGAACCGGCGCACCTTCCCCGTGCGCGCCCCCTCGAGGACGTTGAGCAGCGCGAGCAGGTTCTCCTCGGCGTCGAGCACCGGGTCGGTCACCGACACCCGGACGTCGATCTGGGCCGCGAGGTGGCAGATCACCTCGAAGTCGCCCTTCGCCACCAGCTCGCGCGCCTCGGGCGAGCCCACGTCCATGCGCTTGAACTGCGCCCCGCGCGGCAGGTTCTCGGTGCGCCCGCGCGAGAGGTTGTCGATGATCGTGACGTCCCAGCCGGCAGCGAGAAAGGCATCGGCGACGTGCGAGCCGATGAAGCCCGCCCCGCCCGTCACCAGCACGCGGCGACTCACGCCCGGCAGTCCCCCGAGGAATGGTCGCTCACCAACCGGGCGAACCCGCCGGGGCGGCGGGTTCGTGGCTCAGGAGGGCATCCGGCGGACCTGGCGGGCCACCGACCCCGCCCGGATGTCCGGCCGGTAGAGCTCGATGATGATGGCGCTCGAGGTGTGCGAGCGCGTGTTCACCACGATCGCGCGCGCCTGGTCCTGCTCGATGTCGCCGATCGCGCCACGGACGCGCGCGACGCCGCTGATCGCGAAGACGTCGCCGAGACGCACGCCCTCGTCGGCGCCGCGGTCGATGAAGATCACGTCCTGAAGCCCGGCGAACTCGCGCCGGTCCCGGAGGCCCACGACCGCCCCGGTCACGCCGTCCGTCACTTCCACCGGCCGCGCGCTCGTATTGAGCGCGAACGGTGCGGTCTTGAGCAGCTCCTGGCCATCCGCGATCTGCCCGTAGATGCTCACGACCTGCGCCCCGACGTTCTGCCCCGCCTCGGCAGCCTGGGTGACGCGCACCAGGCCGGTCGGGCGGATGATCTGGCCGTAGCCGCGGACCTCGCCCGCACGCCGGAAGACGAGCAACAGGTCGCCCCGCGCGAGCTGCTCCCCGTCAGGGGGCTGCACTGCCACGTCGCTGAAGAGCTGCGGGCTGGAGCTCGAGGACAGGCGGCGGACGGACGAGGTCCGCATGCTGCCGAGCAGCCGGCCGACGGTGAGCGGCTGGTTCTCGGTCAGGAAGCCGGCCGAGAAGTACTCGCCCTCGCGCACGGCGCGGTAGGCGCGCACGCTGCGCAACTCGATCGCCTCCTGCTGCTGCCCGAGCGGGCTGGCGGCGGTGCCGGAGAAGATGGTGCGTTGCTGCGCGGGACGCTGCTCCTGGGGTGGGGCCGCGCGCGCCGTGTCGCCCTGCGGCGTCACCATGATCGGCTGGCCCGCCGCCACGACCGTCGTCTCGGCCGGCGCAAAACGGAGTTCCTCGCCCGGATAGATCCAGTGCGGATCTTCGACGACGTTGGTGTTGAGCCGGTAGATCTCGGGCCACAGCAGCGGATCGCCGAGGAAGCGCTGCGCGAGCGACCAGAGCGTCTCGCCCTGCTGCACCGTGTACGTGGCCGGCGGCGGCGTGCCGGGCGCGGCGGGCTGCTGCTGCCCCTGCGCCGGCTGCTGGGCCTGCTGCGCGGCGGCGGCACCGGCCAGGACGCCGGCGAACACCGCGGCGGTGACCGCTGCGCTAGAACGGCAGATCGTCGTCCTCCTCATCCAGCGCCTCCGGAAAGTCGTCGAACGACTCGCCCTTCCCCACCGCGGCCTCCTGCTTCCCGGCTGCGGCGGCCGGGGGGGGCCCACCCCCCCCCCCCCCCACACCCCCCCCCCCCCCCGGCCGGGGGGCCCCGCGCCGCAAAAACGCACCCCCCGGGGGCG
>CAYHQJ010000114.1:0-3796 GCA_964358595.1 uncultured Gemmatimonadales bacterium | reverse complement strand
CGCCCCCCGGCTCCCGGGCGGCGGCGGCGGGGGCGGCCCCCCGCCGCCCCGCCGACTCACCGCCCGCGCCGCCGTCAGGGCGGCCCGCGAGCATCATCAGCTCCCGCACGTTGAGCTCAGTGACGTACTTGGTCTGGCCTTCCTTGTCCTCGTAGGAGCGGTACTCGATCCGCCCCTCGACGTAGACCCGGTCGCCCTTCTTGAGGTACTTCTCGACCACGTCCACCAGCCCCGTTTCGCGGTTGTTCCAGATCACGATCTTGTGCCACTCCGTCTTCTCCTGCTTCTCCCCGCCCTTGCTCGTCCACTGCCGGCTGGTCGCCAGGGAGAACTGCGCCACCCGGGCCCCGCCCGGTGTGGTCCGAATCTCCGGGTCCGCCCCGAGATTCCCGATCAGCATGACCTTGTTGAGACTCCGACTCACCTGCTCCTCCTCGCGCCTGGCTCGGGAACCGCGGACAGGCCCGAAATTAAGGCGCCACAAGGGGTTTTGTCAACCAAATTGATGCACTTCCTCATCGTTTTCTTGCGCTTCGGGGCCGAGGAAGCGCCCCATGGTAAGGGCGTCTTCCCTTGGCTGGCGGTAGTAGTCCGGCCGGGCGCCCAGGATCTCGAAGCCCGAGCGCCGGTAGAGCCGGATGGCCGCCTCGTTGGAGCGGCGCACCTCGAGGAAGACGCTCCGGGCGCCGGCACGGTGCAGCTCCTCGAGCATGCCCTCGAGGAGACCGGCACCGACCCCCTTCCCCCGCGCCGGCGGGTCCACGGCGATGTTGAGGACCTCGGCCTCGTCCGCGGCGAGCATGCCGACCGTGTACCCGAGGACCGCGTCACGCTCGTCCACGGCGGCGAGGGCGCGAACGTGCGGCTGCGCGAGCGCGTCCCGGAACGCTGCCGCCGACCAGGGGTCGGAGAAGGTGTGGCGCTCGATCTCGGCGACGCGCGCGAGGTCGGAGGGATGGAGGGGCCTAAGGGAGGCGTCCACCGGCCTGTCGGGCGCGGAGCCGCGCTTCGGCCTCCGCGAGACGCCCGTACGCGGGTTCCCAGGGCGCCGGGTCGGCCACGGTCCTCGTGCCGCCGGCCACGCCGACCAGGCGGATGAGCGCGGCCGCGGATGCCGCGGCCTCGCCGGCGTGCAGGACGATGGCGGCCGGCACCGGAGAGCGTGCCGGAGCCAGCTCCGGGGCGAGCAGCACCTCGACGCCGCCGGCGCCGAACCGGTAGGCCGCGCGGAACACGTCCCCACGCAACGCGTCGTAGGCCACCAGGACCGCCAAGCCGTCCGGCGCCGCCGCGCGGGCCGCACCGAGCAGCGAGGGCGCCGCCAGCAGCGGCACGGCCGCCGCGCGGCACAGTCCCTTGGCGAAGGCGATGCCGATGCGCAGCCCGGTGAACGAGCCCGGGCCGTCCGCCACGACGACGCCGGCGAGGCCCTGCGCACGCGCGCCGCGCGAGCCGAGCAGCGCCGCCGCGGCGCGCTCGATGTCGCGCGACAGCACGCGCCGGCCCGGCAGCGCGAGGTCGGCGCCCGGCTCGGCCGGCGTGCCCAGCGCGAGGGTGGGCCGATCGGTGGCCGTGTCGAGCGCGAGATAGAGCGTCACGGGGTCTCGAGGCGGCGCCGCTCCGCGCGGTCGGCGTACGCGAGCGCGATGCGGTGGGTGAGCGGCGGCGCCGCGGCACCGAGCCGCTCGGGCCACTCGACGAGCACCACGGCCTGCGCGTCGCGCAGCATCTCGTCGAAGCCGAGGTCGGCGGCCTCCGCGGGCGACTTCAGGCGGTAGGCGTCCACGTGGTAGACCGTGACGCCGTCACCGTCATAGCGGTGCACCAGGGCGAAGGTCGGGCTGGTGACCGAAGCGCGCACGCCGAGCGCGCGGGCGATGGCGCGGACCAGCGTCGTCTTGCCGGTGCCGAGCTCGCCGCTGATGCCGACGACCGCGGGCGCCCGGAGCGTGCGGGCGAATGCGGCGCCCCACGCCTCCAGCTCCGCCTCATCGACGAGCATGCCTGCCACGGCCCGCCCCGGGGCCACCCGGCCCGTCCCGCGGCGCCGCCGCCCCCTGCGCGTCTGCTCGTCTGCGCGTCTGCCCACTGGCCTTCAGATCGAGAACCTGGTCGCGGATCTGAGCCGCCAGCTCGAAGTCCAGCTCGTCGGCCGCGCGCCGCATCGCGGCCTCCAGCTCCTCGAGCAGCGCCTTGCGCTCGGCCGGGCTCGCGTCCTCCCACGAGGTCCCGGCCTTCGCGACGATCGACAGCGGCTCGGTGCGCGGCACCGGGTCCTCGCGCGCGTCGGCCACGCGGGTCGTGAACCGGATCTCCTCCACCGACTTCACGATCGAGCGCGGCGTGATCCCGTGCGCCTCGTTGTAGCGCCGCTGCACCTCGCGCCGCCGGTCCATCTCCTCGAGCGCGGCGCGCATCGAGTTGGTGACGCGGTCCGCGTACATGATCGCCCGCCCGTGCTCGTTGCGCGCCGCGCGCCCGACCGTCTGGATCAGCGACGTGCGCGAGCGGAGGAAGCCCTCCTGGTCGGCGTCGAGGATCGCCACCAGCGAGACCTCCGGCAGGTCGAGCCCTTCGCGCAGGAGGTTGATCCCGACCAGCACGTCGAACTCGCCGAGCCTGAGGCCGCGCACGATGTCCATCCGCTCGATCGCGTCGATGTCGGAGTGCATGTAGCGCACCTTCACCCCGACCTGCGCCAGGTAGTCGGTCAGGTCCTCCGCCATGCGCTTGGTGAGCGTCGTGACCAGCACGCGCTCGCCGCGGCGCGCGCGCAGCCGGATCTCCGCGAGGAGGTCGTCCACCTGCCCCGCCACGGGCCGGATCTCGACCTCGGGATCCAGCAGCCCGGTCGGGCGCACCAGCTGTTCGACCACGGCGCCGCCGCTGAGTCGCAGCTCCTCGGGGCCCGGCGTCGCCGAGACGAACAGGATGCGCGGCGCAAGCGCGAGGATCTCCTCGTAGCGCAGCGGGCGGTTGTCGAGCGCCGAGGGCAGCCGAAACCCGTACGCGACGAGCGTCTCCTTGCGCGACCGGTCGCCGGCGTACATCGCGTTGAGCTGCGGCACCGTCGCGTGCGACTCGTCGGCGATGACCAGGAAGTCGCGCGGGAAGAAGTCCATCAGCACCGCCGGCCGCTCGCCGGGGGCGCGGCCCGAGAGGTGGCGGCTGTAGTTCTCGATTCCGTGGCAGGTGCCCACCTCGCGCAGCATCTCGAGGTCGAAGTTGGTGCGTGACTCGAGCCGCTGCGCCTCGAGCAGCTTGCCCGCCAAGCGCAGCTCCCGGAGCCGTTCCGCCAGCTCCTGGCGGATCGCCGCCACCGCCCGCGCGCGGTTGCCGGGGTCGGTGACGAAGTGTGTGGCCGGGTAGATCGCGCAGCGCCGGAGCGGCGCCACCGCCCTACCGGTCACGGGGTCCACCTTGGTGATCCGCTCGATCGCGTCGCCGAACAGCTCGATGCGGACCGCCTGTTCCTCATAGGCGGGGAAGATCTCGATCACGTCGCCGCGCACACGGAACGTGCCCGGCTCGAAGGCGACGTCGTTGCGCTGGTACTGGATCCCGACCAGCCGCTCGAGGATAGCGCGCCGGCCCGGGCTCTCGCCGGCCTTGAGGTGCACCATCTGCTCGCGGTACTGGACCGGATCGCCCAGCCCGTAGATCGCCGATACCGTCGCCACGACCACGACGTCCTCGCGCTCGACGAGGCTCGAGGTGGCCCGCAGGCGGAGCCGCTCGATGTCCTCGTTGATCGAGGCGTCCTTTTCGATGTAGGTGTCGGTCTGCGGGACGTACG
>CAYHQJ010000113.1:0-7565 GCA_964358595.1 uncultured Gemmatimonadales bacterium | reverse complement strand
AGCTCGACCTGTCCCACAACCCGATATGCTCCGGGGTCGAGGCCTTGGATGACCTTCAGCATCTCCTCCGCCTCGGGGACCACGTAGGCCTCGGGACGCGGGGCGTGCGGACGCTCCTGCGCGAACTCCTCGATCATGTCGTTGGCGCACCGCACCACGTCCTCGAGCGTGCTGGTGAGATAGCCGTCGTCGGCGATGCTGCCGATGAACTCCTCGGCGAGGAGCTGCTGGCGCGGCGTCAGGCTCAGCAGCTGGATCTGGTCGCGCAGGTAGTCGGCGAGGCCGTGGGACTGCACCGTGACCGGTTCGCGGTACTCCCGGACCTCGCTGTCCTCCCGCCAGCCGCCGCCGTCGTCGAAGCCGCCGAGGAGGATGTCCTCCCAGTTGATCTGCGCCGTATCGCCGCTCACCGCCGCGTCGGCCTTGTCGGTGGCCGCCGTCGCGACCACGGGCTCCTCCTCCTCCGTCTCGGTGAGCTCGAGGAACGGGTTCTCGAGCAGCTCCTGCTTGAGGTGCTGCTGGAGATCGAGGAGCGGCATGTACAGCAGGTCCATCGCCTGGTAGAGGCGCGGATTGATCCGCAGGTCCTGGCGGAGGACCGCGTGCTGGCCGAGCCCCGGTCGCATGTTCACGCGGCGGGCGAGAGGCGCGCGCGCAGGCGTGCCGTGAGGGTGGGCCCGAGGTACAGCTCCGCAACGCGGTCGTCGAACACGAGCTCGCGCACGGTGCCGGCCACCTGGACGCGCCCCTCGAACATGATGTAGGCGCGGTCCACGATGTCGAGCGTCTGCTCGACGTTGTGGTCGGTGATCAGCACGCCGATCCCCTTATGGCGCAGCCCGGCGACGATCGTCTGGATGTCGTGTACGGCGATCGGGTCCACGCCGGAGAACGGCTCGTCGAGGAGCATGAACTTGGGGTGCGTCACCAGGGCGCGGGTGATCTCGAGCCGGCGGCGCTCGCCGCCCGAGAGCGAGAAGGCCCGGTTGCGGCGCAGGTGCCGGATCGACAGCTCGTCGAGGAGCCCCTCGAGCCGCCGCTCCCGCTCCGCGTGGTCGATCGGCAGCGTCTCCAGGATCGCCATCAGGTTCTCCTCGACCGTCAGCTTCCGGAAGACGGAGGGCTCCTGCGCGAGGTAGCCGATCCCGCGCCGCGCGCGCTCGAACATCGGCAGGCCGCTGATCTCCTCGCCGTCGAGCAGGATGCGGCCCCGCTCCGGGGCGATCAAGCCGACCAGCATGTAGAAGGTGGTCGTCTTCCCCGCCCCGTTCGGGCCGAGCAGCCCGACGATCTCCCCCTGCGCCAGGCGCACGTGCACGTCGTCCACGACGGCGCGCCGGTTGTACGTCTTGGTGAGGTTCACGCCCTCGACGACGCTTGCCCGCCCGGCTGTCTCGATGCGGGCGGCGTGCTCGCCGGTCGAGTGGGTGATCATCCCGCGCGCCGCGGCCTCGAGCAGGTCGCGGCGGGCGTCGCCCGCGACCGGGCCCAGCTGCTCCCAGATGGCGGGCCGGAAGCGGGCCGGCGTGTCCTGGGCCCAGCCACGGGCGTACTCTTCGATGATGCCCTCGGTGGCGAGGCGCGGCAGCACCGACGTGGCCAGGTGGCGGCGGACGTCGTCCACCGAGAGCGTGCCGGGGTCGGGGCGACCCGTATCGCCCGCGGCCTGCCGGAGCGCGCCAAGGTAGTCCTCGCGGTAGGCCACCGCCGTGGCGCCGAACGGCGTGGCGCCAGCGGCGTCGGGCGCCTTGAGCAGCGCCGCGACGGCCAGACAGACCGACGGGTCGCGCGAGCGCAGGTGGGTGATCAGCTCGACGGCGCTCATGGCGTCCTGCCGGCCGGCCGCCGCGGCGTGCTCCGCGCGGGCGGCGTCACGGTGCGGCGGAGCGGCGGGGCGGCCGTGCCCGCCGGCGCGGCCCGCGTGGTGTCCGGCATCGTGTCCGGCATCGTGGCCGGCGCCCCTCGCACGGTGTCGGGAGGCACGGGCTGCGGCGCGGGCGCCGCGGCGGAGTCCGCGCGTGCGCGGGTGGAGTCGGCGTGCGCTCTGGTGGAGTCGGCGTGCGTTGAATCGGCGCCGGTCGAGTCGGCACCGGCCGTGTCGGCGCGCGGCGGCTGCGGCTCGAGGTAGACCCCGTCCACCAACCCCACGATGTCCACCGTCTTCAACTTCGCCTCGCGCAGCGCGATGTCGATCCGCAGCCCGCGCGAGTAGTTCACGCCGCGCGGCCCGCGCGCGTCGCGCTGGTTCTCGCTGTGGTAGAAGGCGCGCGCCGACCCGAACGCGGTGAGGTGCTCGAGCTCGGACCGGCGGCTCGCTCCCGTGTCGGGCGCGGCGAAGTTGGCGCGCAGGGTGTCGCCGGAGAGCCAGTCCTCTTCGCGGTCGGGCGCGGTCGAGTCGGGTTGCGAGCTGGCGCGGCCGCGCCCGTACGCCCAGACGAGGCGCACCAGCTGCCCGGGCATGTGGATGTCGAGCGAGTCGGCCACAATCGTGTTCTCGCCCGACACCGCGACCGGGCGGCTGCCGCGGCCCCACGCCTGGGCCCGCTGCACCTGGCCGCTGTCGATCTGCATGTCGAGCGTGTCGGCGCGGAGGCGCCACTCGGTGCCCTGCGCGTCGGCGTTCCCCTGCGAAACGACCCGCCGGATCTCGTTGTCCGGGGTGAGATCGAAGGCGATGCGCGTGCCCCTCAGGCGGTACGACGCGGAGTCGCGGCTCGCCACCTCGGGCTCGCCGAACAGGTAGCCGCGGTCGGCGCCGAGGTCGAGCGAGGTGGAGTCGCCCTTTGCCGCGAGCGCCTCCCGGTCGATCGTCACGCGCCCGCCGGCCCACATCCGGTCGCTGCCGCGCATCCGGACGCGGTCGGCGACGATCACGAACGGCTTCGCGCTGTCACCCTGCACCGTGTCGCGCGCCGAGAAGAAGCGAATCGTCGGCCGGCCGCTGGCGCGCAGCTCCAGCGTGTCCCGGATCGGCGGCGCGGCGCGGTAGTAGTCGAGGTTCGGACCGTGCAGGTCCGACTTCGTCTTTGTGTTCTGGGTGTAGACGTTGCCCTCCGCATAGAGGTGCTCCTGGCGCACCCAGTATGTGAGCACGTCCGAGTCCAACAGCGAGGTGCTGTCGCGGAAGTGCACGCTGCCAAGCATCCGCAGCTCCTGCCGGTCCGGGAACCAGGCGAACGAGTCCGAGGTCATCCGGGTCTCGTTCTCGGCGCACCGAAAGAAGGCGCCGCCGCCGCCGAACCACTGGACCTGGCCGGCCCCGCCGGGCGAGCTGGTGAGGCGCCTGACGCTGTCGGCCTGCACCGTGCAGGTCCGCGGTGCCGCGGCAGGCTGCTGCTGCGCGGCGCCGATTCCGGCGCCGCCCGCGAGCAGCGCGGCGGCCAATGCGGCGCGGCGCATCTCACTGGCCCGGCAGGGTGAAGCGGCCGGCCCTGCCGCGCACCCCCTGCGTGCGGATGTTCGTGAACGCCGGGTCCGAGGTGAATCCCTCACCGTCAACGTGGCGGTCCGTGGATTCGTAGACGTAGTGCTGATCGGTGCTGACCTCGTTCTTCGACTGGTCGTAGCGCAGCACGCTGGTCGTGAGCCGCGCGCCGTCCGTCATCACGACCAGCACGTCGCCGCGCGCCTCCATCTGGCCCGTGCGCATGTTGTAGGTGCCCTCACGGCCCGTGAGGACCGACGTCTGCGCGCCGGTCTGCGCGAAAAACGTCACCCGGATCTTCTTCAGCTCGATGTGCCCGCTGTTCTCGTAGATGAACCCGGAGTCGGCCTGGAGGAATGCCTGGCGGACCCCCTGGTTCGTCATGTACTGGGTGAGCCCGATCATGAGCTGGTCGGCGCTGTCGGCGGCCTCTTGCACCGCGGCGACGGCGTCGCGGCCGCTGTCGCGGCACGCCGCGGAACCGGCGATCAGTGTGACTGACGCCAGCAGGACTGCCCACCGACTGCGCCCTCTGCGCCTCTGACGGACTGAGTCTTCAGTCATCAGGCTGCTCCGGCGCGCATGAGGTCGTGCAGATGGACGATGCCTTGGAGCACACCGTCACCGTCCACCACGGGCATCGCCATGATGCCGTGCTGCTCCATCCGGTACACCACCGCCCCGCCCAGCTCCTCGGGCGTAGCCACCTTCGGGGTCTTGGTCATCACGTCGCGCACCGGCAGCGCGAGGAAGTCGCCGGTGTGCTCCATGAGCCGGGTGAGGTCGCCCGCGGTCACCACGCCGATCACCCGGCGCCGCTCGTCCGCGACCGCGACGGTGCCGCGCTTCTCGGCCAGGAGGATCACGCACTCGCGCATCGGCGCGTCGGGCCCGAGGACGGGGAGGTCCGTGGTCAGCATCACGTCCTGCACCGTGATCAGCATCCGGCGGCCGAGCGCACCACCCGGGTGCAGCCGCGCGAAGTCCTCGGGGCTGAAGCCCTTGGCCTCGAGCAGCGCGACGGCTAGCGCGTCGCCGAGGGCGAGCGCCACGGTCGTGCTGGTGGTCGGCGCGAGGTCGAACGGGCACGCCTCGGCGTCCACCGCGGCGTCGAGCGCGACGTCGGCGTGGCGGGCGAGGGTCGAGCCGAGGTCGCCCGTGATGGCGACCACCGGGAGCCCCAGGCGCTTGAGGTGCGCCACCAGGTCCATCACCTCGTTGGTCTCGCCGCTCTTCGACAGCACGATCGCCGCGTCGCCGCGCCCCACGATGCCGAGGTCGCCGTGCACGCTGTCCACCGCGTGAAGGAAGGTGGCCGGTGTGCCGGTCGAGGTCAGCGTCGCGGCGATCTTGCGCGCGATGACGCCCGACTTCCCGACGCCCGACACGACCAAGCGCCCCGTGCACGCGGCCAGCAGCGCCACCGCCTCGCCGAAGCGGCCGTCGAGCCGCCGGGCGAGCGCCGCCACGGCGAGCGCCTCCTGCTCGAGCACCTCGCGTCCCCGGCGGACCGCGTCCGCGCGCGCGTCAGCGTGCAAGGGGGTCCCCCCGCTCCCGCAGGTAGTTGCGCACCACCTCGTTCCACGTGCCGCGCGAGCGGAGCAGCATCTCCGCGAACTCGCGCAGCGCGCCGCGCCCGCCGGTGAGCGACAGCGTGTGGCGCGCCGCCTCCTTCACTTCCCGCGCGGCGTTGGCGACCGCGATCGGCAGGGCAACCCGGCGCAGGATCGGCAGGTCCGGCAGGTCGTCACCGACGAAGGCCGCCTCCTCCCAGCGCACGCCGCGTCGCTGGAGCACGCCCTCGAAGGCCGGGAGCTTCCGTGCCGACGAGTCGGCGAGGAACTCGTCCACCTGGAGCTCGCGCGCACGGACCTCGGCGGCCTCGCCCCCGCGGCCCGTCACGATGACGACCGGCAGCCCGGCGGCGCGCAACAGGTGGATGCCGAGGCCGTCCTGGATGTCGAACCGCTTCAGCTCCACCGGCTGGCCGCCAAGCACGCCGATGTAGAGCCCGCCGTCGGTCATCGTCCCGTCCACGTCGAAGCCGACCAGCTTGATGCGCTTGGCGGTCGTGGGCTCGATCACGGCCGGTCCCTGCGCGCGGCGTGCCAGACCTCGAGGGTGCGCTCGACGAGGTCCTCGAGCTCGAGCAAGGGGATCATGTTGGGCCCGTCCGACAGCGCGTGCGCCGGGTCGGGGTGGGTCTCGAGGAAGAACCCGTCCGCGCCCGCGGCCGCCGCCGCCAGCAGGAGCGCCGGGATGTGCTCGCGCTGCCCGCCGCTCGCGCCGTCCTCCCCCTTGCCGGGCTGCTGCACGCTGTGCGTCGCGTCGAAGATCACCGGCGCCCCGCAGGCCGCGCGCAGCCGCGCGAAGTTGCGCATGTCCACCACCAGGTCGCCGTAGCCGAAGAAGGTGCCCCGCTCCGTCACGGCGACCGCCGTCGTGCCGCCGCGGCGGACCTTCTCCAGGGCGCCCGCCATCCCCTCCGCCGACATCCACTGCCCCTTCTTCACGTTCACCGGACTGCCGGTGCGTCCCGCCGCGAGGAGCAGGTCGGTCTGGCGGCAGAGGAAGGCCGGGATCTGGATGACGTCCACGACCGCCGCGGCCAGCACCGCCTGGTCGGGCTCGTGCACGTCGGTGAGCACCGGCAGGCCGCTCGTCTCGCGCACCTTCGCCAGCGCCCGGAGCCCCTCCTCGAGCCCGGGCCCGCGCGCGCCCCGGAGTCGCGAGCGGTTGGCCTTGTCGAACGAGGCCTTGTAGGTCACGGCAATCCCGAGGCGCTCGGCCATCCGTGCCAGCCGCTCGGCGACCGTGAGGTTGAGGCGCTCGTCCTCGAGGACGCAGGGGCCGGCGATCAGGAACGGCCCCGGACCGAAGGGCGCGTCGTTCACCGCGGCGTCAGACCTCCGCGAGCGAAGCGGCGCGCTCGCTCGCCGGCGCCTCGGCGCGGCGCCGCCGCACGTCGTAGGCGGCCGCGATGAAGCCGGCGAACAGCGGGTGGGGGCGCGTGGGGCGCGATTTCAGTTCCGGGTGGAACTGGCAGCCCACGTACCAGGGGTGGTCCGGCAGCTCGATCATCTCGACCAGCGAGCCGTCGGGCGAGAGACCGGTGAGCCGCAGCCCGTGCTCGGCGAACCGGTCGCGGTAGCCGTTGTCCACTTCGTAGCGGTGGCGGTGCCGCTCGCTCGTCTCGCTCGCGCCGTAGATGTTCGCGATCCGCGAGCCGGGGCGCAGCTTGCAGGCATAGGCACCCAGCCGCATGGTGCCGCCCATGTCCGCGACGTTCCGCTGCGAGGGCAGCAGCGAGATCACCGGGTTGCCGCACTCCGCTTCGAACTCCGAGGAATTGGCGTCCGCGATCTTGCACGCGGTGCGCGCGAACTCGATGATCTGCACCTGCATGCCGAGGCAGATCCCGAACACCGGCAGCTTTCCCTCCCGCGCCGCGCGCGCCGCCGCGACCATCCCCTCGATGCCGCGAATGCCGAAGCCGCCGGGAATCAGCAGCGCGTCGTAGGGCTCGAGCAGGTCGCGCGCCGCTGCGCGGTCGGTGAACCGGTCGCTCGAGATCCAGTCGATCTGGACTCCGACGTTGTTCGCGATCCCGCCGTGGACCAGTGCCTCCGAGATCGACTTGTAGGAGTCGGCCAGCTCGGTGTACTTGCCCACGACCGCGATCCGCACCCGGTCGGCGGGGTGGAGGATCTTCTCCACCATCTCCCGCCACTTCCGGAGGTCCGGCTCCGGCGTGTCGAGCCGCAGCCGCTCGCACACGACGCGGTCGAGGCCCTGCTCGCTGAGGCGCAGCGGGACCTGGTAGATGGACTCGACGTCCGGCGACTCGACCACGCACCCGAAGTCCACGTTGCAGAACAACGCGATCTTGCGGCGCAGCTCCTCGGGAAGCGGGCGCTCGCTGCGGCACACCAGGATATCGGGCTGGATCCCCACCTCCATCAGCTCGTGCACGCTGTGCTGGGTGGGCTTGGTCTTGAGCTCGGCGGTGGCGGCGATGAAGGGGACGAGGGTGAGGTGGATGAAGATGGCGTTGTCGCGGCCGACCTCCTGGCGGAACTGGCGGATCGCCTCGAGGAACGGCAGCGACTCGATGTCGCCCACCGTGCCGCCGATCTCGACG
>CAYHQJ010000112.1:0-7609 GCA_964358595.1 uncultured Gemmatimonadales bacterium | reverse complement strand
CCTGCTGCGCTCGCGCGCCACGCCCTACCCGGACGCGCCGCGCCAGCTTCTTCAACTGTTCGCCGCGCCCCGCGCGGGCGACATCGTGCTCGCCGCCGCGCGCGGCTGGGACTTGCGCGGCCGCTGGGAGATCCCCGAGCACCGCGCCGGCCACGGCAGCCTGATCCGCGAGCAGATGGAAGTGCCCGTGGCCACCAGCATCCCGCTCGGACCCGCGCCCGTGCGCACCATCGACCTGATGCCGCTGATGCTCGCGCATCTCGGCATCGCCGTCCCCGAGGGCGTCGAAGGCGTCGCCCCACGGACCTGCGCAGGCGAAAGGGCGGCCGCATGAGCCCGCTCCTCGACTCCCTCACCAGGCGCCGCGGCACGGTGCAGTGGGACGCCCTGCTCCGGGGGACCGCGCTGCTCGGGACTCTCGCGCTGTATCCCGCGCTCCGCTGGCCCGCTGTCGCCGAGCTGGTCGGCTTCTTCTTCGTCTCGGCGCTCGTCAACGGGCCGCTCGCGCCGCTCCTCCCGGCCACCTACGAGCCGATCCTCATGGTGGAGGGCCGGATCCACTCGCCGGTCGTCGTGGCGCTGGTCGGGGTCGCCGCGATCCTGTGGGTCGAGTTCCTGAACTACCACCTCTACCGCCTGGCGGTCCTGCACCCGAAGCTCGACCGCGCACGCTCCTCGCCGCTCGCCCGCCGGACGGTCGCGCTGTTCGAGAGGAGCCCGTTCTTCGCCGTCTGGCTCTGCGCCTGGAGCCCGCTCCCGTACTGGGCCGTGCGGATTCTCGCGCCGCTCACCGGCTACCCGATGTGGCGCTACCTCCTCGCGACCTTCCTCGGGCGCGCGCCGCGGCTCTGGTTCTTCGCCGCGATCGGGCCGGTGGTCCCCGTGTCCACCCAGCTGCTTGCCACCGCGGTCGTGGTTATGCTCGCGGTCGCCGTCGGGATCACGATCCGCAGGTTGATGTCGCGCCAACGGATTGACGTTTGCTTGACGGGTCCGGGCGAGCTTCCGGGTGAACTCTCACCGGAGGTGGCACATGCATCACCGAACCCCTCGCTCCGCCTTTCTCGGAGCCTCGCTGCTGGCCGCGTGCGCGCTCGCGGCGGCCGCGTGTACCGACAACGAGACCGCGACCACCGCGCCCGAGCTCGGACGCCGCGCCGCGGCACCCGCGCCGTCGCCGCTCGCGACCGTCGACGCCTTCGGGCCGAGCGTCACGCTGTGGCCGTTCACCGGCGACGACTTCGGCCGGACGCCGAAGGACCCCGTCAACCTCATCTTCGCGGGCCAGGCCGATGCCCGCGCGCTGCGGGCCGCGTTCCTAATGCTCGACGGCGACCGTACCGCCTTCGGCCTCCCGCCCGTGCCGCCGTTCAACTGCACCTGGTCCGACAACCCCAACGGCGACGTGCAGACCGCCTACAGCGAACCCGGCGGCTGGATGGGCAGCGCGATCCAGATCGCCTGCGGCCCCTACGGCCCGATCCGGTTCCACGTGCGGTTCTTCGAGACGGGTCAGGGCGTGGTCCTCGGCGGCGCCCACTTCGAGCTGCTCGTCCCGGGAACGACCACCCACCAGGTGCTCAGCTGGGAGATCGCCAAGCAGCTGGTGATCGTGGACATGATGCGGACCGGCCTGCTCGATCCGTCGGCCCCCAAGATGCCCAGCCCGGTGATCCATCCCGCGCCGTGGCGCGGGATTCCAGCCGTGATCTACAACGGCCTGCCGCCCGAGCTCATCGGCCTGCTGACGACGTTCGGGGCGCCGGCGCCGCCGGTTGCCGATTCGGCGCCGATCATCACCGACGGCAGCGCGATGATCTTCAACGTGGCGGGGAGCGTGGACGGTCAGCCCGGCGTGTTCCGGAACGACTTCACGATCACCTTCGGGCAGCTCGTCCCGAAGCCGTTCTGCGCCAGTGGGCCGTACGACTACCTGTATGTCGAGGGCCCGGTGAACTTGCGCGAGCAGGTCGTGCTCACGCCGTCGGGGAACCTGATGGCCCAGTTCCACGCGCTCGGCCACCTCGACCTGACGCCGTTCAACCCGATCACGATGACGCCGGTCGGCGAGCCGTATCGCGCCCTCGTGCAGGAGCACCACCGCGCGATGCTGACCGACCGCCAGAACGGCGCGTCGAGCTTCCAGCTGCAGATCGAGATCCCGCCCACCGGGCCGTTCCGCGGGCGGCTGGTCATGCATCTCGACGTCGGGCCGCACGGTGCCACGAGCCACAGCCTGGACATCACCTGCACGCCCTGAACGACGCAGCGGCCTGAAACCCGAGGGGCGCCACCCGGCGCCCCTCGTTTTCTATTCGGGAATGAGCCCCTAGATTGGGTGCGGCGTCCCGCTGCCCCCTCGTCCAACGGCAGGACCCCGGACTTTGGATCCGGTTATGGAGGTTCGAATCCTCCGGGGGCAACTCGGACCCGCCGAAAGCAGCTGCTGAGATCTCACCCCGCTTGACGTCTACCTGACGGCCCCGCGCGATACTGACCCCCGGAACCGGCGAATGGCTCGCCGGTCGCAGCCCCGGAGGTCACGATGAACCGCTTCCCATGGATGGCGTCTCTCGTCGCGGTCGCGCTCGCGGCCCGCCCGGCGAACGCGCAGCGCCCCGAGCTCGAGCAGATCTCGCTCTCGGGCCCGCGGCTCGGCGTCACGTACGTGACGGGTCCGGTGGGCCGCGCCAAGCTCGCGGAACACGACCTCGATCCGCTGATCAGCCAGTTCGGCTGGCACTTCGAGCAGGTCGTGCGGCCGCGCTCCGGCGGCCCCCTGTTCGTCATCGAGGAGGTGCTGCTGATCGGCGCGGTTGACCAGGGCACCGCGATCCCGAGCGCTACGGTCCTGCTTGGCATCCGGATGCCGAGCGGCTTCGAGTTCGGCATGGGCCCCAACGCGACGCCGGTGGGCACCGGGCTCGCGATCGGCATCGGCAAGAGCCTCCAGTACGGCGGCGTCTCGTTGCCGCTCAACCTCGCGGTGGTGCGTTCGCCCGGCGCGCTGCGCATCAGCTTCATCTTCGGCTACGCGTTGCAGAGCGCACGGCGCACCCGCGAGTAGTCCGCCGCCTTCCGCCCGGCCTTGCAACCGCGGGAGGCCCTGGAGCGTCTACCCGGATGTGAGACGCTCCCGCCTCCCGCCCCGCCGGCGGCAGGCTGGCACCGGCACATCGGACCGCCTAGGTTGACCGCGTGCCGATCTGCCTGACCTGTAGTCGCGCGATCACGCCGTGACCGCACTCGATGCCGGCACTGTGTTCCGCTCCCTGCAGCGCGCCCACGCCGCGGGCGCATCGCGCGACGACCTGCTGCGTCTGACGGCGCGCGCGCTGCGCGCCGCGGGACCGCCCTACACCTCCGTGTACCTCTACATGCTCGACGGCGACGACCTCGTCCTCGAGGCGCACGACGGGCGCGACACCGAGCACACCCGGATCCCGGTCGGCCAGGGCGTGTGCGGCACGGCTGTGGCGGAGCGGCAGGACCAGAACGTCCCCGACGTCCGCGCGATCGGCAACTACATCGCGTGCAACGTCTACACACGCTCCGAGCTGGTGGTGTTGATCGAGAAGAACGGCGCCATCCTCGGGCAGATCGACGTGGACTCCGACGTGCCGGCCGGCTTCACCCCGGACGAGCACGCCGCGACGCGGCGCGTCGCCGACGCGCTGGCCCGGCTCCTCTAGGAGGAAACACCCGATGACGAGACCGCAGACGCTGACCGTCCTGCTCGCCGCCTGCGCCCTCCTTGGCGCGCGCCCGGTTCGCACCCAGCAGCGCGCCGACGCGACTGCCGACTTGCGCGATGCCGAGGGCCGCGCCGTCGGCCGCGCGGAAGTGCGGCGCGCGGGCAGCGGCCTCGCGCTGCACGTCGCGGTGCACGGACTGGCGCCCGGAGCGCACGCGATGCACCTGCACGCGGTGGGCTCGTGCGAGGGCGCGGGCTTCGCCGGCGCGGGCGGGCACGTCAACCCCGACGGCAGGCAGCACGGCATGGAGAACCCCGCGGGGCGGCACGCCGGCGACCTGCCCAATCTCGCCGTCGGCACCGACAGCGTCGGCCGCGCCGACGTGCCGTTGCCCACCGTGACGCTGACCGGCGGATCGCGCGCCCTGCTCGACGCCGACGGCAGCGCGTTCGTGATCCACGCCTACCCGGACGACAACCGCACCGACCCGGCGGGCAACAGCGGGCCGCGGATCGCGTGCGGCGTGTACCGGGCCCCGGCGCCGGCGCGGTGATCGGCGCGGCGCGCCCGACGCATGCGCACACCCGCCCCGCCCAGGAACACTGCCCCACCCCAACCCGACTCGAGGAGGCATCTGATGCGCACACTGACGAAGGCGGCGCTCGGCGCGGCCGCGATCGCCCTCGCGGCCTGCAAGGGCGCGCCCGCTCCACTCAGCGACGCCGACCGCGCGGCCATCCTGGCCAGCGACTCGGCCTTCGCCGCCGCGGTCAACGCCGGGAGCGTGGACGGCATGATGGCGGGCTTCACCGCCGACGCCGTCGTGCTGCCGGCCGACATGCCGGAGGCGCGCGGCACCGACGCGATCCGGCAACTGTGGACCGGCATGACCGGCGCGGGCGGCTACACGTTCCAGACGACGAGCACCGGGATCGACGGCGCGGGCGACATCGCCTGGCACACCGGGACGTACCACTTCGAGATGACGCCGGCGGACACGACGCAGCCGAAGCCGCCCGCCGAGGACGGCAAGTGGCTGGTGGTGCTCAGGCGCCAGGCGGACGGCAGCTGGAAGACCGTGGCCGACCAGTGGAATCGGAATAGTCCGGCGCCCGCACCGCCGGCCGCGGCGCCCGCCCGGAGGCGCTAGCGCGGTGATCGGGGCGCGGCGCGCCGCGCCGCGCCCCTACCACGCCGGCTTCGCGCGCGCTAGCTTTGGCGCGCCATGCCCGACGTCTCGCTCTCGAAGAGCCAGATGATGCTCCTCGCGGGGACCGCGAACCGGCCCCTCGCCGAGGAGATCGCCGCCGAGCTCAAGCAGCCGCTCTGCCAGGTCACGATCCGCCGCTTCGCCGATGGCGAGCTGTTCGTCAAGATCGACGAGAACGTGCGCGGCCGGGACGTGTACATCATCCAGCCGACCAACCCGCCCGCCGAGAACGTGGTCGAGCTGCTGCTGCTGATCGACGCGGTGCGGCGCGCCAGTGCGGCGCGGGTCACGGCGGTGATCCCGTACTTCGGCTACTCGCGCCAGGACCGCAAGGACCAGCCCCGGGTCGCGATCAGCGCCAAGTTGATGGCGAACCTGATCAGCAGGGCCGGCGCCGACCGCGTGCTCGCGATGGACTTCCACTCGCACCAGCTCCAGGGATTCTTCGACATCCCGGTGGACCACCTCTACGCCGCGCCGGTGCTCACCGCGCACTACCGCATGAAGCGCCTGCACGACCCGGTCGTGGTCGCGCCGGACGTCGGCTCCGCGAAGATGGCGCGCGGGTTTGCCAAGCGGCTCAACGGCTCGCTCGCGATCATCGACAAGCGCCGGCCGTCGGCGAACATCGCGGAAGTCGCGAACGTGGTCGGCGAGGTCGAGGGGAAGGACTGCCTCGTTACGGACGACCTGATCGACACCGCGGGCACCGTCTCGGAGGCGGCGAAGGCGCTCAAGCGCTTCGGGGCGCGCAACGTGTACGTCTGCGCCACGCACGCGCTGCTCTCCGGCCCCGCGATCCAGCGGCTGCAGGAGGCGCCGATCGAGGAGGTGGCCGTCGCGAACACCATCGCCCTGCCCGACGGCAAGAAGTTCCCCCGCCTCACCGTCCTGTCGGTGGGCTCGGTGCTCGCGAAGGCGATCGCCAACACCCACCGCGACAAGTCGGTCAGCTCGCTGTTCGAGTGACGGCCCGAGGCATCCGCCCCGTGGCGCGGCGGAGCGTCGCGGCTACCACCCGGCGCCCCAGGGCTTTATCATTACAGGCTGTGTAATCGTTGCGGTTCGCTTGATCGGACCGGAGTGAGGCACCCGCATGGCCCAGATCGCTCAGCTCGCCGCCGAACCCCGCACCGCGCGCCGCAAGGCCGGCGCGAAGGCGCTCAGGAACGCCGGCCGCATCCCTGCCGTCATCTACGGGCACGGCCGTGAGCCTGCCGTCCTCTCGGTGGACGGTGTCGAGTTCAGCCGCCTGCTCGAGAAGATCGCGCCCGAGAGCACGATCGTCGAGCTGACGGTGGACGGCGCCACGGTCAGGACGCTGATCCGCGAGGTGCAGCGCCATCCCCTGAAGCCCGGGATCCTGCACGTGGATTTCCAGGAGATCCACGCGGGCGAGCAGATCCGGCTCGCGGTGCCGGTCCACCTGGTCGGCGTGCCGGACGGCGTGCGCAACCAGGGCGGCATTCTGGACCAGGTGTTGCGCGAGGTCGAGATCGAGGTGGATCCGACCCAGATCCCGGAGCGGATCGAGCTCGACGTCACGGCGCTCGTCATCGGCAAGTCGGTTCATGTTTCGGACCTCACGATCCCGAACGCGAAGATCCTCACGGATCGCGAGCTGACGGTGGCGACTGTCGTGCCGCCGCGGGTCGAGGAGGTCGCGGTGGTGGCGGCCGTCGAGGGCGCACCGGTGGAGGGCGCCGAGGCCGCGCTGGCCGAGCCGGCGGAGCCCGAGGTCATCCGCAAGCGGAAGCTCGAAGAGGAAGCCGCCGAGGAGTAACCGGCCGCGGCCGTCAAGCTCATCGTCGGCCTGGGCAACCCCGGCGCCGACTACGAGGACACCCGGCACAACGCCGGGTTCTGGCTGGCCGACGCGCTCGCCGAGCGCTGGCACTTGCCCCACTTCAAGCGCGCTGGCCGAGCCAAGGCCACCGGCGGCGCGACGCCGCACGGCCGCGCGCATCTCCTCAAGCCGCAGACGTTCATGAACAGCTCGGGCGCGGTGCTGTCGGGCCTGCGCGCGCCCTCGAGCGAGGCCGCGCTCGACGACCTCCTCGTGCTCGTGGACGACTTCGCCCTCCCCGTCGGCGCCTTCCGCCTGCGCGCCAGCGGCTCCGCGGGCGGGCACAACGGGCTCAAGAGCATCGAGGCGACGGTCGGGACGCGGCACTATGCGCGGCTGCGCATCGGTATCGGCCCGCTCCCGCGCGGGCTGGACGGCTGGCGTGACTACGTGCTCGAGCCGATGCCGCGCGCCGAGCGCCGCGACGTCGAGGAGCTCTTCCCCGACATGTGCGAGGCCGTCGAGTGCTGGATGACTGAGGGGATCGAGGCCGCGATGGCCCGCTTCAACCGCAAGACCAAGACCCCGGAGGAATGACCCCGGGCGCTGACGCCCGCGCGCCGTCCGCCGCTTCGCACGCCCGCTAGATTCCCCGCATGCTCCGCATCGGCATCGTCGGCCTGCCCAACGTCGGCAAGAGCACGCTGTTCAACGCGCTCACGGCGGCGAAGATCCCGGCCGAGAACTACCCGTTCTGCACGGTGGATCCCAACGTCGGGATCGTGCCGATCCCCGATCCGCGGCTGTGGCGGATCGCCGAGGTCGTGCAGCCGAGGAAGGTGACCCCGGCGGTCGTCGAGTTCGTGGACATCGCGGGGCTGGTCAGGGGCGCCTCGAAAGGTGAAGGCCTCGGCAACC
>CAYHQJ010000111.1:0-7610 GCA_964358595.1 uncultured Gemmatimonadales bacterium | reverse complement strand
CCGGATACGTCGCGGCGATCGTCATCCCGGCCTTGAGGCCGAGGTAGGCGTTCGCTGCGCCGAGCACCACGCACATCACCAGGCCGATGACCAGCGCCCGCGCCGTGAACTCCGGCATGTCCGTGTCGATCGGCACGTACGGCTTGTGGCGCGGCGCGCTGCTTCCGGATTGCACGTCAGCCATCGTTGCTCCCCCTGTAGGTACGGTGCGCCCGGGCTAGGCCGGGACGAACGACGTCGCAGGCTCGAGGCGCCGGACCCACGCGGCGAGCAGCGCCGCCGCGCGGTCCAGGTCCTCGAGCGCGACCATCTCGTTGGGACTGTGCATGTAGCGGCACGGCACGGACACCAGCCCCGTCGCGATCCCGCGCCGCGCGGTATAAATGGCGTCGGCGTCCGTGCTCGTCGCGCGCGGCGCCGCCTCGATCGCGTAGGGTATCTTCTCCGCCTCCGCGGCCGCGATCAGCTGGTCGAACACGACCCGGCTCACCGCGGAGCCGCGCGAGAGCACCGGCCCCCCGCCCAGCTTGAAGTCGCCCTGCTCCTTCTTCTCCGCGCCGGGCCAGTCCGTCGCGTGCGTCACGTCCACCACGATCGCGGCGTCGGGCTCGAGCCGGAACGCGCTGGTGCGCGCCCCGCCCCCGGTGTGCGAGATCTCCTCCTGCGTCGTCGCCACCGCCACCACGCACGCCGTGGGCGGGTCCGCGGCCAGGCGGCGCAGCGCCTCCAGCACCACGAACGCCCCGATCCGGTTGTCGATGCTGCGCGAGACCAGCCGGCCGTTGGGCAGCTCCTGGAGCGGGGTGGCGATCACGCCGGCATCGCCCACCCGCACCCGCCCGAGCGCCTCCGCCTTGTTCGTCGCGCCGATGTCGATCCACAGATCGGTGATCTTGGAGACCTTGTCCCGATCCTCCCGCTTGATCATGTGGATCGCCTTCTTGCCGATCACGCCGACGACCGGGCCGGTCCCCCCCTCGACGATCACCCGCTGGCCGACCAGCACCTGGCTGTCCCATCCGCCGATCGGCGCGAAGCTCAGGAACCCGTCGTCGTCCACGTGGACGATCATCAACCCGATCTCGTCCACGTGGCCCGCGAGCATCACCCGTGGCGCCCCCTTGGGGTTCACCGTCGCGATCGAGTTGCCTCCGACGTCCACGTCGAGCGTGGCGAAGGCCTTGGCCTCCTCGCGCCACAGGCGCGCCGGCGCCTG
Source organism: uncultured Gemmatimonadales bacterium (assembly GCA_964358595.1). Taxonomy (GTDB): domain Bacteria; phylum Gemmatimonadota; class Gemmatimonadetes; order Gemmatimonadales; family JACORV01; genus CAYHQJ01. Next base: position 6,394 of record CAYHQJ010000111.1, on the reverse strand, counting down.
TTCGAACCCCGAAGGTCCCGGGGCGTCCAGCAGACGCTTGAGAAAGGCGAGCGGTCGCTCGTCCAGCATGATCGGTCCCTCCGAGGCCGGGCTACGTTACGCCGCGGCCGGGGGTTCGGCAAGCGCGCGACCGGGCACACGCGGCGGCGGAACAGGCAATGAGCAGCGAAGGGCCGAGCTCGAGCGGCCGAAGTGCCACAGTGACAAGAAGATAGACGTTGTGATCCCGCCCGCACAGGATTCCGAGTAGACTTAACGGATATTAGGTATTGACATCATTCTACATTATATTATTATGCGTAACAATGGCCGCGCCTAAGATTACTGAACCAGCCATCGATGCCATAGACCGGCAGCTGCTGGCGCTTCTCCAGAAGGACGGCAGGATGCCCGTCTCGCGCCTCGCCGAAGCGGTGGGGCTCTCCGCGCCGCCGGTGCACGAGCGCCTCGCGCGGCTGGAGCGCGGCCGCGTGATCCGCGGCTACACCGCCGTGCTCGACCCGGCGCCGCTCGGCCTCGGCTTCGCGGTGTTCGTGAGCGTGACGCTGGGGCTGCACCGCGAAGGGTCGGTCATGAAGTTCCGTGACGCGATCAACGCGGTCCCCCAGATCCTCGAGTGCCACCATCTCACCGGCACGGCGGATTTCCTGCTCAAGGTCGTGTGCCGGGATACGGCGGAGTACGAGGACCTCGTGCTGCACACGCTCACGCGCCTGCCCGGCGTCGAGCGGCTGAACTCGTCGGTCGTGCTGTCCACCTTCAAGGCCGAAACGGCCCTGCCGCTGGAGTAAGACCATGGCCACCACGCCGCTGCTCGCCTGCGACGCGCTCGTGCACGACCCGTACGGCTCGCACGGGCCCCCGATCTACCAGACGAGCACCTTCACGTTCGAGCGCACCGCCGACGCGGCGGCGATCTTCGCCGGCGAGAAGGCGGGCTTCGTGTACACCCGAATCGGCAACCCGACGGTGGCCGCGTGGGAGAAGCGCGTGGCCGAGCTGGAGGGCCGGGACACCGGCAAGGAGGCCGTGGCGCTCGCCTTCTCCTCGGGCATGGGCGCCATCAGCGCCGCGGTGATGGCGGCGGTGAGCGCGGGCGACCACCTCGTCGCTACGGAGCCGCTGTACGGCGGGACCGCGACGCTGTTCAGCGAGCTGCTCCCGCGCTTCGGCGTGAAGGTGACGCGCGTCGTGGACGGCGACATGCCGGCGGTCGAGCGCGCGGTGCGCGAGCCGCGCACCAAGGTCGTGTTCATCGAAACGCCGGCGAACCCCACGCTGGACATCGTGGACATCCGGCGCGCCGCGGAGATCGCGCACGCCGCGCAAGCGCGCCTCTTCGTGGACAATACCTTTGCCACGCCGATCCTCCAGCGGCCGCTAGCCCTCGGCGCGGACGTGGTGCTGCACTCGTCCACCAAGTACCTCGGCGGCCACGGCACAGTGGTCGGCGGCGTCGTAGTCACGGCGGACCGCGAGTTCCTCGCCGGCCCGGTGCAGGACATGCGCAAGCTGCTCGGTGCCGTGGCGAGCCCGTTCGACGCGTGGCTTCTCTACCAGGGTGCGAAGACGCTCGAGTTGCGGGTGCTCCACGCCAGCGAGACGGCGCGGCGCCTCGCGGCGGAGCTGGCCCAACACCGCATGGTCGGGTGGGTCCGCTACCCCGGGCTCGCGGATGACCCGGGCCACGAGGTCGCCGAGCGGCAGATGAGCGGGTTCGGCGCGATGATCGCGTTCGGGATCAGGGGCGGCTCCGAGGCGGGGAAGGTGTTCATGGACGCGCTCCAGGTGGCCGTGCGCGCGGTGAGCCTCGGCTGCACAGACACGCTGGTCGAGCACCCCGCTTCGATGACCCATTCGCACGTGCCGGCCGAGGAGCGCGCGAAGGCGGGCATCACCGAGGACCTGATCCGTGTCTCCGTCGGCCTCGAGTCGGCCGACGAGTTGGAGAAGGACATCCTCGGCGCGCTCGACTGGGCCGAGGTCGCGATGAACGCACCGGTCGGCGCGTAGCGGCCCGAGCTGACTCGACGAAGAGACGGGGCGCCCGCGCGGGCGCCCCGTTGCGTTCCCGGCAACGCGCGGCGATCAGGGTCGCGTCCTGGCGCGTTCCTCGGCGATGAGCGCCGTGATCGCGTCGAGCTGTGGCGGCCCGCCGTAGCCCAGCCAAGTGCGCATCAGGCGCCCGTCGGCGTCCACCAGGAGCGTGGTCGGGAGGCCCCAGTAGCGGAACCGCCGCTTCAGCCCGCCCCCGCCGAGCCCGATCGGGAATGTGAAGCCGTGCTCGGCCGCGAACGAGCGCGCCGCCGGCTCGGAGACGTCGTCGGACAGGGCTAGGAATGCGAAGTCTGGCGCGGTCAGCACGCGCTGCAGCGAATCGAGCGCCGGCAGCTCCTCGCGGCACGGCCCGCACCAGCTGGCCCACACGTTGATCAGCGCGATGCGGCCGGCCAGGTCGGACTTCGTGACGCGGCCGCTGGCGAGCGCCGGAAGGTCGAAGTTGGGGAGGCTGGGGCGCCGGCCCGGCGGGATCGCTGAGGTCGCCGCGCCGGGAGGGAGGTCCGGCCCCGGCGCGGGGAGGAGGAAGATCGCGGCGATGCCGAGTGTCGCCAGCGCGCCGGCGACGGCGAGGAAACGGGGCGGGCGGGGATCGGAGGCCACCCGACCCAAGTTACCTGGCGGCCGCCTCCCCGGCGAACAGCTGCGCGAAGCGCCGCTCGGCGCGGCCTTTCCAGGCGGCCTTGTGATAGGCGTAGCCCGCCACCAGCGGCAGCGTGACCGTGGCCTCGCCGAAGACCATCTGCTCCTCGCCGAGCTGCACCTTGCCCCAGCTGTTCGCTTCGCGGAGCGTCGAGCCCGAGAGCGCACCGTCGCGCTCGTCGGCCACCGTGAGCTGCACGGCGTAGCGGTGCATCTCCGCGTCGTGCCCGAGGACTTCGGCTGCGACCACGACGTCCTGCGCGAAGTTCTTCGGCACGCCGCCGCCGACCATGAACAGCCCGGTGCGGCCGGCCTTCAGCTTCAGCTCGGTCAGCTCCCGAAAGTCGGCGGCCGAGTCGAGGGCTATGTAGCCGTCGGGATGGCGCACCTGGTGGTACACGAGGCCGAAGCCCGCCGAGCAGTCGGAGAAGGCCGGGACGAAGATCGGCACGTCCATCGTGTAGGCAGCGCGCACTAGCGAGCGCGAGTTCGGCCGGCTCTTCGCCAGCCACGCGCCCATCTCGCGGATGAACTCGCGCGAGCTGACGGCGCGCGGTCCGCCGTTGGCCAGCATCTCGTCCGCGATCTTCGCGACGGTCATGTCGCACTCGCGGAGCTGGTCTTCGTCGATGTACGTGTCGTAGATGCGGTCGATCGCGTTGCGGCGCAGCAGGTCGTCGTCGGCGCGGACGTCGCCCTTGTAGTGCCGGAAGCCCAGCCCCTCGAAGAAGTCCTGGTCCACGATGTTCGCGCCGGTCGCGACGATGGCGTCCGCCATCCGGTTCTCGACCAGGTCGATGAACACCTCGCGCAGCCCTGCCGAGCAGAGCGAGCCGGCCATGCAGACGATGACCGAGCACTCCTTGTCGGCGAGCATCATGTCGTAGATCCGTGCCGCGCGGCCGAGGTTGCGGGCCTGGAAGGCCATGTCGGCCATCGCGTCCACCAGCGGGCGGACGTCGTGCTTCTTGATGTCGATGCCGATGACCGGAGCCGTGAGCAACTCCCGCTTCGTCGGTTCGTGCATGGGCACCTCCAGAAAATGAAACGCCACCCCTGATCCCTGGCTACGGGTCGCCGCTTGGCGCCCGCCATCGCCCGGGAGGGGTGGCTATGTCTGACGAGCAATCTACCCGGCCGACCGGGGTCCGGTCAACCCCGGCGCAGGCAACTCATTGCACGGCCGTCGCTTCAAGGGAGCAGGCAGGGCGTCCGTGTGGGCGTCCCGCCCGGGTGCGAGGTCAAGCCGTGCGCGGTCCCTTGATACGGCGGCGGACCAGCGCGCCGAGCAGCGCCACCGCGCCGATGCCGGCGCCGCCGACGGCCGCCAGCCGCATCAGCATGAGGCGCGAGACGGTGTCGAGTCCGGCGTTCTGGAGCGCCGGCGGCTGCTGCCCGGCGGCGAGGGCGCGCAGCATCGCGTCGATCTCGCCGCGAGAGACCGTGCGCGGCGAGCCGGTGCGCGCCAGCGGCACGCGCACCAGGCTCACCTCGCCCGATGCGCCGATGCCGACCACGGCCGAGATCGCGAAGCGGCCGTCGAACGACTGGATGTCGAGCACCCAGACGCCCTCCGACGGCCAGCTCCGGGAAACCGCGAACGCGCCGGTCTGGCTCATGGCGGTGAACCCGAGCGGCACCGAGCGGCGCGCGCCGTTCACCAGGCCTTCGGCCGTCCCCTGCATCACGAGCTGGACGGGCGTCCCGTGGTGGTAGGTGCGCACGACGAGGAACGCGCCGCGCGCATCGCTGAACGGATTGGCGGGCAGCTCGATGGAGATCCAGGGCGGGCCCGCGACGGCGGGCGTCGCCGCGAGCAGGGTGAGCGCGAGGATGATGCCATGCCGGTTCATGGTATGCCTCCGCGTGTTCGAGTGGGTCGCGGAGGTAGGATGCCGCGCGCGGCGGCGGCGTTTATCGCGCCGGGCTCACCACGACGTCAGCCTGAGCCACCAGCGCCACAGCGTCTTCGTCCACTCTGGCGTGATCGGCAGGGAGAGCGGGAGCTTCTCCCAGTAGAGCCGCAGCATCACGCCGTCGAGGCGCAGCGCGCCGTCGCGCGTGACCCCAGGAGGCGGCGGAACCAGCGCGGCGAGCCGGCCGTACACGGCCTCGCGCTGCGCGCCGGTGCTGCGGGCGAGCAGGTGCCACAGCGTGATCGCGTCGCGCGCGCGGGCCTCGCGGAGCACGGCGGCCAGGGCCGTGTCGCCGCCTCCGGCGAAGTCGAACGCGGCCAACGCGAGGCGCAGCGCCTCGGGCGCGTCGTCGGCGAACGGCGTCCCGATGCGGCCGCCCGCGCGGGTGACCGCGCGCATCCCCGCAGGCACGAGCGACTCGTGCCCGCCGCGCTCGAAGCTGACCCAGCCGAGCGTCACGTGGATGAGGCTGTTGCCGGCCTCGTCCACTTCGAGCGTGTAGGCGCAGCCGAGGTCCACGGCCGTGGCTGAAGGTGTCTCGACGAAGAACAGGCGCGGGGGCGCGGAGATGCGCGCGTGGATGCGCCCGCGCTCGAGCGCGAGGCGGTGCTCGGTCGCCTTCGCCGTGAGCAGCCGGAGGTGCGTGTTCGGGTCCACCTCGACCTCTCCGATCGTGCCCACGCGGACCAAGGCGCGGGAGTGCGCGTCGGTCAGCAGCTCGGCGCCGACGGGGAAGGTGCGCCGGTCTCGCATCGTGGCGCCGCCGAGGTGCGGCGCGCCGGCGACCTGGGCGACCTGCCACCTGGCGCGAGCCCGGGTGACGGCCGTCAGCACCGCGAGACCCACGCCGATCGCAGCGATGCCGGCGGCCAGGCGCAGCGCGTGCGGCCGGAACACCGCGGACCAGTCCGGCCGGCGCACGGTGCCCCGCGCGAGCCGCGGCGCGAGGCGGCCGCGCACCGAGGGCCACAGGTCTTCGGGCGGATCGATCGAGCGCGGCAGCGCGTCGAGCGCCCGCTTAAGCTCGAGGTCGTCGTGGTTCGTCATCGGTCCAGCACCTCCCGGAGCAGGCGCCGCGCGCGGAACAGATGCGCCTTCGACGTCCCCTCCGCTATCCCCAGCAGCTTCCCGATCTCCGCGTGTTCGTACCCCTCGATGTCGTGCAGCACCAGCACCCGCCGCGCCCCGGGCGGCAGCGCGGCGACCGCCGCCTCGAGATCGAGGCGGAGCAAGGGCGAGCCGTCCCGCGTCGCGGCGGGCGGCGTCCAGTCGCCGTCGTCCAGCGGGTCCTCGGCGCGGCGGGCCGCAAGGCGGCGATCCATCAGCACCACGTTCACCGCGAGCCGGTGCAGCCAGCTTGCGAAGGCGCTCTCGCCCCGGAACGAGCCGAGCCGCTCCCAGGCCCGCACGAACACGTCCTGGGTGAGCTCGCGCGCCGCCACGGTGTCGGCGCTCATGCGCAGGCACAGCGCGTAGACGCGGCCCACGTGCTCGCGGTAGAGCTGCTCGAAGGCGGACTCGTCGCCGGCCTGGGCGCGGCGCACGGCGTCGGTCACCCGGGGCCTCGGGCGCGGGAGAAGGACAACGGTGCCCGGCACATCACTACGATGCCGGGCGGGAAGGAGGCGTTTACTTGAGCAGCAGCTTCGCGATCGTCTGCAGCTGCATGTTGCTGGTGCCCTCGTAGATCGTCCCGATCTTGGCGTCGCGGTAGAACTTCTCCACCGGGTACTCCTTGGTGTAGCCGTACCCGCCGAACAGCTCGAGGCACAGCGACG
>CAYHQJ010000110.1:0-7610 GCA_964358595.1 uncultured Gemmatimonadales bacterium | reverse complement strand
CGGTGGTGTAGCGCGCGCCGGGATCCATCGCGGCCGCCTTCCGCAGCACCCTCTGCAGCGCCGCGGGCACATCGGGCCGCGCCGCACCCAGGTCGGGGAGCTCCACCCCGACGTGCCCCAGCGCGATGGCGTCCACCGTGCGCCCCTCGAAGGGCGGCCGGCCGAGCAGCGCGAAGAAGGCGACCGCGCCGAGGGAGTAGATGTCGGTGCGGAAGTCCACCTGCCCGCCGAGGAGTTGCTCGGGCGCGGCGAACTGCGGCGTGCCGCTGCGCGAGGTGGCGCCGCCGAAGAGCCGGCCGCGGGGCAGCGCGAGCGCGAGGCCGAAGTCCGTCACCCGCACCCGGCCGTCCGGCCCCACGAGCATGTTCTCCGGCTTGATGTCGCGGTGCACGAGGCGCTGCGCGTGGGCGTGCTCGAGCGCGGCGAGGACGTCGTGGAGCAGCGCGATGGTGCGCTCGACGCTGAGCGGGCCCTCCCGCTCGACGAGCTGGGCGACGTTCAGCCCCTTCACCAGCTCCATCGTGTACCACTCGAGGCCGAGCCGGCCGTCGATGTCGTAGATGCTGACGATGCTCGGGTGCTGCAGCCGCGCCGCGTGCCGCGCCTCCTGCTGGAAGCGCTCGACGACGGCGGGGTCCGCGGTGAGCGTGGGGTCCAGCACTTTAAGCGCCACTTCGCGCTCGAGCCGCAGGTCCCGCACGCGGTACACGCGGCCGAAGGCGCCGGTCCCCACCTCGCTCAGCAGCTCGTAGTCGTCGCCGAGGGCGCGGCGGAGCCGCAGCTCCCACTGCGGCGAGTCGGGAAGGACGTCGGACGGAGGTCCCTCGCCACGCTCGGTGAACCCGCCCGTGGCGGCGGCCAGCTCCGCCAGCATCTCCTCCGCGGACAGGAAACGGTCCCGTGGCTTGGGCCGCAGCGCCCGCTGGATGATGCGGTCGAGGATCACCGGACACGCCGGCCGCAGCTCGGCGGGCGAGGTGTGGTCCGCGTCGGGGGCGCGGCCCGTCAGGGCATAGTAGAGGATAGCGCCCGCGGCGCAGACGTCGGCGGCGTCGTCGCCGGGCCGGCCGTCACGGATCTCCGGCGCCAGGAAGGGGCGGTTCGCCTCGGCGTCGGGGGCGGCGACGACGTCGAGAACGGGGCTCGACCAGCGCAGGTCCACGATGACCGCCCGACCCGCTGCGTCGAGCATGAGGTTGCTCGGCACCACGCGGCGGACCACGACGCCGGTGTGGTGCGCATGCTCCAGGGCGCTCAGGAGGTCGCGCGCGAGGGCGAGGACGTCGGGGATGGTGCGCGGCCCCCGGGCCACCGCCTGCTCGAGGCTCTCTCCCTCGACCCAGTTCCCGGCCCGCCACGCGAAGTTGCCGCGGAAGCCCGCCGCGAAAATGCGGCGGAAGCCCGGATGGTCGAGTTGCGCCAGCACCTCGCCCTCGCGCAGGAACCACGGGCGGCCGGGGCTGAACTCGTCGAGGTGGATGCGGAGCGAGACGCGGCGCTTGAGGACGAGGTCGCGGGCGACGTAGAGCACGCGCTCGTCCGACTCCGCGACGAGGCGCTCGAGATCGAACAGGTCGTCGAACAGGACGGCGAGATCCATCGGCACGGAAGTTACCTAGGCGCGGCGGCGGTGCGCGCCCCTTGGCGTCTTGGCCCCTGGGCGTCTTGGCCCCTGGGCGTCTGCCTACCGGTTCGTCTTGTGGAACCGCGTCACCGCGAAGGCCAGCAACCCCGGCCCCAGCACCGCCAGCGCCAGCAGTTGCGGCCACAGGGCCGCGAGCCCCGCCCCCTTGAGGAAGATCCCCCGCACGAGCTCGAGGTAGTACCGCAGCGGGTTCAGGAGGCTCAGCCACTGGAAGAACTCCGGCATGTTCGCGACCGGGAACATGAACCCGCCGAGAATGATGATCGGGAAGAAGAAGAAGAACATCGACATGAACGCTTCCTGCTGCGTGTTCGCCATCGTCGAGATGATGAGCCCGAGGCCGAGCGCCGCGAATACGAAGCACAGGCTGCCGGTGAACAGCAGCACGACGCTGCCGCGCATCGGGACGTCGAACCACAGGACGGCCACGACCGAGATGAGCGCAAGGTCGGCCATGGTGATGAGCACCACCGGCACGGTCTTGCCCAGGATCAGCTCCGCCGGACGGAGCGGGCTCACCATCAACTGCTCCAGCGTGCCGATCTCCCGCTCGCGCACCACTGACATCGACGTGAGCGAGAGCCCCATCATCAGGATGATCATTCCGGCCACCGCGGGCACGTTGTAGGCGCGGCTCTTGAGGTCCGGGTTGAACCAGGCCCGCGCCCGGAGGTCCACGCCGGCGGGGCCGACGGCGGCGCCCGCCCGCCGCGCCAGGTCCAGGCCCAGGCGCTGCACGATGAGCGCGGCGTACCCCTGCGCGATGTTGGCGGAGTTCGCGCTGGTGCCGTCCACCAGCACCTGGACCGTCGTCCCGCGGGCGGTGGTGAGGGCGGCGGCGAAGCCGCGCGGGATCTCGATGGAGAGCGAGGCGGTGCCGTGGTCGAGCGCGTTCACGACCTCGTCGGGCCGCTCGTAGTGGCCCACGACCTTGAAGTAGCCCGACGACGTGAGCGCGTCCACGAGCTGCCGCGAGGCCACCGTGCGGTCGCGGTCGAGCACGGCGGTGCGCGTGTCGCGGATGTCGGTGTTGACCGCGTAGCCGAAGACGAGGAGCTGGATGAGCGGCGGCCCGATCATCATCCGCTTCATGCGCGGGTCGCGGAACAGCTGCCGCAGCTCCTTGCGCACCATCTCGCGGACCCGCGTCGGGGAGAAGCCGGGACGCGGCGTCATCCGATCTCCTTCTTGAAGGCCCGCGCTGCGAGCGCGAGCCCGGCGACGCCGAAGAGGATCATCCCGAGGCCGTACGGCCAGAGCACGTGCGGCCCCACGCCCTTGAGGAAGATCCCGCGCACCGCGGTGATGTAGTAGCGCGCCGGGACGAACAGGGCGATGGCCTGCAGCGCCTTCGGCATCGCGGCGACGTCGAACATGAAGCCGGAGAGGAGGAAGGAGGGCAGGTACGTCGCCACCATCGCCACCTGCATCGCCAGCATCTGCGACTTCGTCGCCGCGCTGATGGCGAGGCCGATGCCCAGCGCGCCGATCAGGAAGAAGAACGACGCGCCCACGAAGAAGAGGAAGCTGCCGCGGAACGGCACGGCGAAGACGACGTCGCCGATGAAGCCCGTCACCAGCACGTCGATCATCCCGATGCCGAGGTAGGGAAGGAGCTTGCCGAGCACCACCTCGACCGGGTGCACCGGCGTTGAGGCGAGCTGCTCCATCGTGCCGCGCTCCCACTCCTTCGCGATGGTGAGCGAGGTGAGCATCGCGGCGATGATCATCATCACCACCGCGATGAGCCCCGGCACGATCATGTTGCTGCTCTTCAGCTCCTCGTTGTACCAGACCCGCGTCTCGGCGCGCAGCGGCGGCGTCACGCGGCGCGCGCCGAGGACGGCCCGCGTCGCGTAGGCGGTGACGATGCTCCGGGCGTACGCGATGGCGATGGTGGCGGTGTTGGCGGCGCTGCCGTCCACCAGCGCCTGCACGGGCGCGGGCCCGCCGCGGCTGAGGCGCGCCTGGAACCGCGGCGGGATGACGAGCACCAGGCGCACCGCGCCGCGGTCGAGCAGCGGCTCGGCGTCGCCGTAGCGGTCCAGGTGGTCGGTGACGACGAAGTAGCTCGAGGCGGTGAAGGCGTCCACCAGCGCGCGGCTCGCCTGGCTCCGGTCCTCGTCGTACACCGCCATCGTGATGTGGCGGATGTCGAAGCTGATGACCCAGCCGAACGCCAGGATCATGATGGCCGGCAGGACGAACGCGAGGCCGAGGCTCCGCACGTCCCGCCGGAGGTGCAGCACCTCCTTGCGGGAGACGGCGAGGAGGCGGCCGAGGCTGAGGGCGGGTCGCATGGCGCGCGCGTCCGGCTAGCCGGCGACGGCCCCGCCCTCGCGGCGCACGAGAGCGACGAAGACGTCCTCCAGCGAGGGGCGCACCGGCTGGACGCCGCGGACCGCGTGCCCCGTGGCGGCGAGGAGTGCCGGCAGGTCGCGCGCGGCGGCGTCGGCGTCGTGGACCATCACGTGCACGTCGCGCCCGAACATCGCCGCCTCGATGACGCCGGGCGCGCCCTGGAGGAGCTGCGCCACGGCGGGGCCGTGGTCGGTCGTGATCTCGAGGAGCGGTTCGGTCATCAGCGCCCGCAGGGCCGCGGGCGTGTCGAGGGCGATGACGCGGCCGCGGTTCATCAGCGCCAGCCGGTGGCAGTACTCGGCCTCTTCCATGTAGTGCGTGCTGACGAAGACGGTCGTGCCGCGGTCGGCGAGGCCGTAGATCAGGTCCCAGAAGGCGCGCCGCGACACGGGGTCCACGCCGGAGGTGGGCTCGTCGAGGAAGAGGAGCGGCGGCTCGTGGATCACCGCACAGCCCAGCGCGAGCCGCTGCTTGAAGCCGAGCGGCAGGTCGGCGGTGAGCCGGTCGTGCTCCGCCGCGAGGCCGGCCAGCGCCAGCACCGCGACGCGGCGCCGCGCGAGCCGCTCCCCCGTCACGCCGTAGAGCCCCGCGAAGAACCGGATGTTCTCGTCCACGGTGAGATCGCCGTACAGCGAGAACAGCTGCGACATGTAGCCGATGCGGAGCTTGATGGCCTCGCTCTCGGTGCGGATGTCGAGGCCGTCCACGTGCCCCTCGCCGCTGGTCGGGACGAGCAGGCCGATGAGCATCCGGATCGTCGTCGTCTTGCCGGCGCCGTTCGGTCCGAGGAACCCGAAGATGCGGCCGGCCTCGACGTCGAAGGTCACGCGATCCACGGCGGTGAAATCGCCGAACCGGCGCGTGAGATCGCGGACGCTGACGGCCACGCTCACGACAGGATTCCTCCGCGGGCGGCGGCCTCGCGCTCAGGTCCCGTGCGCGGGCGCCGGGCTGCGCCCCGATAGTGCTCGCCTCGGCGTCCGCGCCCGGGAGCCTTCGCCGGCCGCCGCCTCACGCGGCCCCCTTGGCGTCTGGGAGCCTGCGCGTCTGCGCACTGGTTCTCTCGATGAACACGTCCTCCATCGACGGCACGATCTCGTGGTGATCCAGCACGGCGATGCCCGCGCCGGCGAGCGCGGCGCCCGCGAGCTCGAAACCGCCGTCCTCGCCCGCGATCGAGACGTGAATCACGTCGCCGAAGAGCGCGGCGCGCCGGACGCCGGGCGCCGCGGCGAGGAGGGCGGCGGCGCGGCGCGGATCGGAGGTGCGCACCGCTTCCATCCGCACCGGCAGGCTGCGCTGCAGCGCCTCGGGCGTGTCCAGCGCCACCACGCGTCCCTGGTCGAGCAGGGCGACGGTGTCGCAGCGCTCCGCCTCGTCCATGTAGGCCGTCGAGACCACGACGGTGACGCCCGCCGCCACCCTGTCGTGCAGGATGAGCCACAGGTCCCGGCGCGAGATGGGGTCCACCCCGAAGGTGGGTTCGTCGAGGAGCAGGACCTCGGGCTGGTGGACGAGCGCGCACGAGAGCGCGAGCTTCTGCTTCATCCCGCCCGAGAGCTGGCCCGCGAGGCGCGCGGCGAAGGGTCCGAGGTTCGAGAAGCGAAACAGCCGCTCGAGCCGCGCGGGCCGGTCGGCCTTCGGCACCTGGTAGAGGTCGGCGTAGAAGTCGAGGTTCTCGCGGACGGTGAGGTCGTTGTAGAGACCGAAGCGCTGGGGCATGTACGCCACGTGGTGCTTCGAGGCCTCGGGGTCCTTCACGACGTCCACGCCGCCGACGGCGATCGCGCCCGCCGTGGGCCGCAGCACGCCGGCCAGCATCCGGAGCGTGGTCGTCTTGCCGGCGCCGTCGGGGCCCACGAGCCCGAAGAGCGTGCCGGCGGCCACGTCGAAGGTGAGACCGTCCACCGCCGTGTGCGCGCCGAAGCAGCGCGTGAGCCCGCGCACGCTGACGGCGGTTGTCACTGTCCCTTGGCGTCTTCGCGTCTTGGCGTCTGCGTACTGCCCTCGATCCGCACGTCCGCCGGCACGCCGGGCTTGAGGTCCACCTGCCGGTCCTCCGTGATGCGCACCTTCGCCGCGTACACGAGCTTCACGCGCTCCTCGGCGGTCTGCACGGTGCGCGGCGTGAACTCCGCCTCGCTCGCGATGAAGACCACTTCGCCGCGGTACGTCCTGCCGGGGTACGTGTCGGCGGTGATCTCCACCGCCTGGCCCAGCCGCACGGCGCCGATGCGGTCCTCGCGGACGTAGATGCGGACCCAGCGGTCGTCGAGGTTCATCACGGTGAGGACGGGCGCGCCGGCTCCGACGGTCTCGCCCTGCTCGCGGGCCCGGACGGTGACGACGCCGTCGAAGGGCGCGCGGATGACGGCGTTGTCGAGCGTGGCGTCCACCTGCCGCACCGTGGCTTCGGCCTGCGCCACGAGGGCGCGCTGGGCGGCGATGCGCTCGGGCCGCGGGCCGAGCTCGACGAGCTGCAGCGCCTGCGCCGCCTGGTCCCGCTGGGCGCGCGTGACCTCGAAGGCGGTCTGCGCCTTGTCGAGCGCTTCCTGGCTCACCGCGCCGCCCTCGAAGAGGGTGCGCGTGCGCTCGAGGTCGCGGCGCGCGTCGTTCATCCGGTCGTTGGTCGCCGTGTAGGCGGCCCGCGACTGCGCCACCTCCTCCGTGCGCGCCCCGCTCTCCAGCTCCGCCAGCAGCGCGCGGGCGGCCTCGAGCTGCGCGGCGGCCTGGGCCCGGCGCGCCTGGAGCTCGGTGACGTCGAGCCGGGCCAGCTCCTGGCCGGCGCGCACCCGGTCCCCCTCGCGCACGGCGATGGTGTCGATGCGGCCGGGCACCTGGAAGCCGAGGTCGGCCTCGGTGGCCTCGACGGTGCCGGAGGCGGTGATGACGTCCGCGCCGCGGCCGCCCGAGAACACGGTGAGGCGGAGTGCCACGGCCACCACGAGGAGGAGGAGGACCGGCGGTACGACGCGCTTGGGATTGAGCTTCGGTGCCATAGGTCTCTTTCGGTCCGTGCGTCTGTTCGTCGGGGCGTCTGTGTCCGGGCTACTGCAGGGCCGCCGCCAGCCACGCCGGCGCCAGCTCGCCGGCCACGCGCGCCAGCTCCACGCGCGCGGCGATCTCGCCGTGCTGCGCCTCGACCAGCGCCGCCCGCGCGCGCAGCAGGTCCGTCTCGGCGCCGAGGTAGTCGGTCTGCGTGCCGGAGCCGGTCTGGAGGCTGAGCCGGCGGATGCGGACGACCTCGTCGAACCGCGCGACGGCGGTGGCGAGCGCCGCCACGCGGGCGTGCGCCTCGCGCAGCGTGCCGAGCGCGTGGTCCACGCTCTGCTCGAGCGCCATCTCGACCTGCCGCAGCTGCTCGCTGCGGACGCGCAGCTCGGCGTCGGCGCGGCGGATCTGGCCTGCGCGCAGGCCGCCGGTGTAGAGGGGGTAGCTGAGGGCGAGTCCCGCCTGCCACTCGCCGCGGAAATCGCCCGCCGCGGTGCCGCGGTCCACGTAGCTGCCCTGGAGGCGCAGCTCGGGGAACCGCGTCGCGCGGACCGCGGCGAGCTGCGCGCGGCCGGCGTCGGCGCTGCGCCGCGCCTGCCGCAGGTCGGGGTTC
>CAYHQJ010000109.1:0-7654 GCA_964358595.1 uncultured Gemmatimonadales bacterium | reverse complement strand
GCCCGGCTACATAGCTCGTCGCCGTGTCGCGGGCCAGCTCCGCGACACGGCGCACCACATCGGCGAGGCGGTCCACCTGCGCGAGCGCGGCGTCCGCGTGCCCGCGCTCGGCAGGCAGCTTGGCCAGCTCCAGCCGCAGCAGCTCCAGCTCGGTGCGCAGCGCCTGGAGCGGGTTGTTCATCTCGTGGGACAGCGCGACCGTGATCTCGGCGATCGCGGCGCGCCGCTCCACCCGGACCACGTGCTCCTGGGCGGCGCCGAGCGCGCGCTCGACGTCGCGCAAGTGCAGCACCCGGCTCAGCACGCTGGCCAGGACCTGCGGCAGCGTTGCGTCCTTGACCACGTAGTCCGCCGCACCGGCGCGCAGCGCCTCGGCGGCGAACTGCTCGCTGCCGTGGGCCGTGACCATGATGACCGAGGCGCCGAGCTTGCGCTCGTGGATCTCGCGCAGCACGTCGAGGCCGGTGCGCGGGCCCTCGAGCATGTGGTCGAGCAGGACGACGTCGGCCTGCGGCGCCAGGCCGAGCGCGGTGTCGCCGCTGGCGACGCTGCCCAGGTGCTCGAGTCCGGCGAGCGCCGTGAGGCCCTCGAGCATGCGCACCATGGCGGGGTCGTCCTCGACGATCAGCACCCGCACCGGTAGCCGATGGCTGGCTCCGACGTTGAGCGGCTGCGTGGCCCGACGCGCTCCGTCCATCAGTCCTCGATGAACTCCGGCCGCACGTCGGAGGGCAGGTGGCCGGCGCGCCATCCCTCGTGCAGCAGGCGCTGCACCGCCTCGCGCCCGCGCGGGCCGTAGTCCACGGTGTAGTCGTTGACGTACATCGCGACGAACCGGTCGGTGTGTGTCGCGTCCATGCCGCGCGCGTACTGCTGCGCGTGGGCCAGCGCCTCGGCGCGATGCTCGAGGCCCCAAACGATCGAAGAGCGAAGGTCGCGCGAGACCAGGCGGATCAACTCCGCTCCGAGATCCCGGCGCACCACGTTGCCGCCGAGGGGGAGCGGCAGGCCGGTCTCCTTCCCCCACCACTCGCCGAGGTCCCGCCAGAGGTGCAGGCCGCGGTCGGCATGGGTGAGCTGTCCCTCGTGGATCAGCAACCCGACGTCGGCGTGGCCGTTGAGCACGTAATCCTCGACCCGGTCGAACGGCACGACGACGGTCTCGATGTCGGGCTGATAGAGGCGCAGGACGAGGGTCGCCGTGGTCCGCTCGCCGGGGATCGCGACGACCAGGCCGGCCAGCGCGCCGTCCACGTCCGCCTCAGGCGGCGGCTCCCGCGCGACGAGCCGCGGGCCGTACTGGTCGCCGATCGAGGCGCCGTGCGGCAGCAGCGCGTAGCGCTCGTGCAGGTAGGCGTAGGCGTGGAACGAGACGGCCGTGACTTCGAGGTCGCCGGCGTAGGCGCGCTGGTTCAGGGTCTCGATGTCGGCCAGCTCGTGTTCGTATTCGCGGTCCCCGGTGTCGATCTTTCCGGCCGCGAGCGCGTAGAACATGAACGCGTCGTCCGAGTCCGGGCTGTGCGCGACGCGGATCCGCGGCATCTTACGGGCGGGCGCCCGTTGCGCCGAGGATCCGCTGCGCCTCGGTGCGGGTCTGGTCGAGCATCGCCGTGTGCTGGCCGTACTCGGGCAGGTTCTTCGCCCGCTCGGCGTCGTAGTTGCTCACGAAGCTCTGGTAGGCCTGGCGAGCCGCCGGGGCGTTTCCCTGGACGTCGCCCGCGCGGGCCTTGAGGAGGAAACCGTAAAGGTGCGTGCGCGAGCCGCGCAGGATGGTGTCGGCCTGGGCCGTCGCGCCCGCCGGGTTGTTGAGGGCCAACTGGATGAGGCCGATGTGGAGCCGCGCGTCGGCATCCGGCGTGCCGCCGAGCACGGTGTAGGCCTGGAGCGCCATCGGGCCGAAGAATCGGACCTGCTGTGAGTCGCCGGATTCGCTGGCGCGGGCGACGCGGTCGTAGAGCCGGTCGGCCTGCTCGCGCGGCGTCATCTGGCTGAGGTCCGTCGTCCCGCGCGTCGAGTCGAAGGGCACGGCTCCGGCGGCGCTCGCGCCAGCCGAGGCGGGTGCCTTCCGGCCGACGACGACGACGATCGTCGCCACGAGGGCCAGCACGGCGATGCCGGCGATGATCCAGGGCATCTTCTCGCCGGCGCCCCCGCGGCCCGCAGGGAGCGGGACGGCGCCGGCGCGGGCCATCGCCGGGCCGGCCGCCACGACCGTGCCGCACTCGGGGCAGAACTTGGCGCGCGCCGAGAGCTTCGCGCCGCAACTGGGACAAGACCGGTCTCCGAGCGGCGCGCCGCACTCCGAGCAGAACTTGCCGCTCGTCTGGGCGCCGCAGGCGGGACACTTTTGGGTGGATGCGCTCATCCATGAAACCTAGGTCGCTGAGCGGCATGGCGCCAAGGCGCGTGCTGTCGGCCCTCGCGGCGGCCACGCTGCTGCTGGCAGGTCCCCTCGCGGCGCAGACGGGGAGTCTGAGGGGCGCGGTCCGATCCACGACCGACGAGCCCCTCAGCTCGCCGGCGGTAACCCTCCTGGGCCTCGGCGTGCGGGTGCTCGGCGACTCCAGCGGTGCCTTCGCCTTCCCGGACGTGCCGGCCGGGACGTGGCGCCTCGAGGTGCGACGCATCGGTTACCGGACCACCACCGTCCCGGTCACCGTGCGCGAGGGCGCCACGGCCAGCGTCACGGTACGGCTCGAGCCCGAGCCCATCACCGTGGCTGGCATCACGGCGGTAGCCCGCGCCCCCGAGCGGGCGCGGTTCGAGGACGAGGTCCAGACGTCCACGCGCACCCTCGGGATCCGGGAGATCGCGCGCGTGCCCGCTCTGGCCGAGTCGGACCTGCTGCGCACCGTGCAGCTGCTCCCCGGGGTCGTGGCGCGCAACGACTACTCGGTGGGGCTCAACGTCCGGGGCGGCGACGCGGACCAGAACCTCGTCCTGCTCGACGGGCAGGTCGTGTTCAACCCGTTCCACCTCGGCGGCGTCGTCTCGACCTTCGCGGACGACGCGGTCGAGGGGCTCGACTTCCTGTCGGGCGGCTTCCCGGCGCGCTACGGCGGCCGGCTCTCGAGCGTGCTCGAGGTGAACGAGCGGTCCGGCACTACGACGGGGCTGCACGGCTCCACGTCGGTATCGATGCTCGCCACCAAGCTCCACTTCGAGGGGCCGCTCCCGGGCGGGCGCGGCAGCTGGCTGGTTGCGGGGCGGCGCACCTACGCCGACCAGCTCATCGCAGCGTTCAGCAGCGCGGCCTTTCCTTACCACTTCCAGGACCTCATCGGTCGCGTGTCCCTGCCGGGCGTCCTGGGCGGTACGCTGACGGCTTCGGGCTTCGCGAGCGGGGACTACTTCAACTTCGTTCTCACCGAGGCCAACAGCGGGCAGGCCGAGCAGACCTTCCGCTTCGACTGGGGCAACCGCGCCCTCGGCGCCACGTGGCGCCGGCCGGTGGGCGCGCGGACGCTCGTCACGCAGCGGGCCGGCTACAGCGCCTTCTTCGCCGACATCGACGTGGGACCCGGGCTGTTCGCGTTCGCCAACGACGTGCGCCGGCTCGCGCTCTCGGGCGACGTGGAGTGGCACGGCGGGCGGCACGTCGCCGCCGCCGGCTACGTGCTCGAGCGGCACGACATCGGCTACCTCGCCGGCTCGGGCGAAGTGGGCATCGATTTCGCCCGGCTGACCTACCGCCCGACGGCGCTGGAGGCGTACGCCGAGGATCAGTGGCGGCCGCTGCCGTGGTTGCTGCTCAGGCCTGGGGTGCGCGTGACGACGCTGCCGGGCACGTCGTTCACGGGTGTCGCGCCGCGCTTCGCGGCCAAGGCGTTCCTGAACCGCGAGACGGCGCTCAGCGTCTCGGGCGGGCGGTACTACCAGTACGTCCACTCGCTGCGCAACGAGGAGATCCCCATCACCCTGTTCGAGTTCTGGATCGGAACCGACGCGCGCGTGCCCGTCAGCACGGCCGACCACGCCGTCGTGGGGCTCGAGCGCTGGTTCGGCGAAGGCACTGCGCTCACCGTCGAGGGCTACTGGAAGGGGATGCACGACCTGGTGGACGGCAACCCGGAGGAGGACCCCGCCCTCGTCGGTGACGAGTTCCGCACGGCGCGCGGCACGGCGTACGGGCTCGACCTCTTCCTCCGGAAAACCACGGGCCGGTTCACCGGGTGGGTTTCGTACACGCTCGGCAAGGTGACGCGCACGACCGATACGGGTGAGCGATTCGCGCCGGCGCAGGACCGGCGCCACACGCTCAACGTCGTGGCGGAGACGCGCGGGCCGCTCAGGGCGCAGTGGACCCTGCGCTTCGGGTACGGCTCGCCGCTGCCGTACACCGGGATCGCCGGGCAGTGGATCCACCGCTTTTACGATCCCGGACGCAACATCTTCATCGGCGCGTTCACCGAACCGTACCGGACGGCGCGCAACGCGCTGCGCTACCCGGCGTACTCGCGGCTGGACGTGTCGGCGCGGTGGCAGTTCGGGTGGCTCGGCGCGCGCTGGTATCCGACGCTGTCGGTACTCAACACGTACGCGCGCACCAACGTGTTCGTGTACTTCTACGACTACACGAGGAACCCGCCGGTGCGGCGGGGCTTCACGCAGTTCCCGTTCGTGCCCACGGTCGGACTCGAGGTGCAGTTCTGATGCGCCGCGCGCTCGCCGCCGCCTCGCTCGCCGCCACCGCTGCGGGATGCCAGCTCGAGAAGGTCACCATTCCCCTCGGCCAGTCGATCGTGGTGGTGCAGAGCGTGATCACCCTCGATCCCGGTGCCGACGCGCAGTACGTCGTCGTCGAGCGCTCGCTCACCGGCACCATGGAGATCCCGGATCAGGACTCGCTGCGCGGCCCACCGCGGCCGCCGGTGCCGATCTCCAACGCGCTCGTGCTGGTGACGCGGGACGACAGCGCACGGGTGAACTTCGTCGAGATCCCCGACACGCTGGGCGTCTACCGCCTCGGCCAGCTGGATGCCCCGGGGTTCTGGCAGGCAGGAAGCCAGTACCACCTGCTCGTCGTCACCCCGGAGGGCGCCTCGGTGCGGGGGCGGATGCGGATGCCGGCGTTTCCGGTCGTTGCCGGTCTGCGCGGGAGCGGCGCCAGCCTCAACCGTGATCGTGACACGCTCGACCTGACGTGGAGCGGCGGCGGGAGCACCAAGGGCGTCTTCGTGCAGGTGAGGCCGCGGGACATCCAGCGGCGGCTCACGCTCGTCTTCTTCACCGACTCCACGCACTTCCGGATCCCGGGTCGCATCCCGCTCCCCTTCCTGTCCGACACGATCCCGTCGGTCGTGTGGGTGGCGGGCTCGCGCATGACGTTCACCGTCGCGGCGATGGACACGAACTTCTTCAACTTCCTGCATACCGGGAACGATCCGTTTACCGGCTCCGGGTTCATCAACGGCCTGACCGGCGGGCTCGGCGTGTTCGGCGCGATGGCGCCGGTGAACGAGACGTACGAGGTGCGCGCCGACGTGGATCACCCCTACGAGGGGCGCTACACGCTCGTGGCCCGCTCGCTCGCCGATTCCGCCGTGCTGGACGTGGAGCTCTACGTCAACCGCGACCGGCCGGCGCCGGTGCTGGTCAACGGGCTGATCCGGGGCACGCTGTTCCGGCCCGGGGCGGCTCTCGTGGAGATCGCGGAGCTGGCGGGGCGGGTCGAGAACGGCGGCCTGCACGCCTGGCTGATCGGACCTGGCGGGACGGGATTCCTGGAGCGGAGCCTTCTGGTGGGCGGGTTCGACCCCGGCGGGACCGCCACAGGAACGCTGCGGAATCGCGCCGGCCAGGACAGCGGGACCTGGCGGATGACGAGGATTCCCTAGAGAACTATCTTTGCGGCAATGTCCTTGGTCACTCAGGCCCGCCGCCAGGCGGCCGAGATCATCGCCCGGCACGCCAACGAGATCGCCGGGCACTGGCGCGACGCGGTGCGCGCCGACGTCGAGATCGAGGGCGACAACCGGCTTCCCGACCTGCTGCTCACCAACCAGGTCCCGGCGCTCCTCGCCGAGATCGCGCACGCTTTGGTCGAGGACCAAGACGAGCCGGACCTCTCGATCGCGCGGCGCCGGCGCGGGCTGCGCTTCGGCAAGCTGCGCGGCCTGGCGCACTACGACGCTGCGGACCTCTACCGCGAGTTCAAGCACCTCCGGCACGCGATCTGGCGGTTCCTCCGGCGGGAGCTGGACTGGAATCGGGGCGACACCTTCGAGGTGATGCTCGCGATCGACCAGCTGCTCGACGAAGTGATCGGGGCGAGCCTGCGCGGCTACTTCGAGGCCACCGAGCGCACCGGCGGCGCGAGCGAATGACCGATACCTCACCCGCCTTCGCCTGGGCCCAGCAGTCCAAACACATGGGCCAGCTGGCGCGCGGCGAGGCGCGCTGGGAGGTCTACCTCGAGGTGCACGCCGATTCCCCGAACAGCCCCGTGCGGGGCCGGATCCACTTCCTCGCCGGCGAGCGGCATCGGGAGACCGCCTGGATCTTCCTGGAGTGGTCCGAAAAAGAAATCCGTGAACGCTTCAACGAGTTCTCGGCCAACGAACTGTGGAGCCTGGTCGAGTCGCTGAGTCCCTGACTGTAGACAATCCGCAACAGTAGCTGCACAACACCTTCTGCACACCATGCACACATCCTGTGTGCATTTTGCGCGTTCTGGGCACGAGATCGTGGAGTGATGGCCGCCGGACGTGCATGGCGCACGTCTTGCGCTTGACATCGCGCATCCGTGCCGATAGGTTCGCGCTTTCGAGACGTGGATCGGCTACAAGCGGGACAAGGAAGTGAAGCCCATGGCGCTGCGGCCGCATCCGTACGAGTTTTTCCTGTACTACGACGTGTGATCCGCAGTACGACGCCTGACCGGAGCGAACCGAGATGACCTCACGCCCACCGGCGCGTGGCGTGGCGAAGACGGGCGCAGTGACGGCTGCGCCCGTTTCGTCTCTCCGCGTGGCCAAGATCATGACCCTCATGAGCGATCCCGAATACCGCGCCCTCGTCGAGTCGAAGAAGGTCTCCAAGCGCGACGTCCTCGCGCTGGTGGACCGGCTGGACGTGCGCTACCTCCAGCTCCAGTTCACCGACATCATGGGCATCGGCAAGAACGTCGAGGTGCCGCGCAGCCAGTTCGAGAAAGCGCTCGACGGGCAGATCATGTTCGACGGCTCCTCGATCGAGGGCTTCGTGCGGATCGAGGAATCGGACATGCTGCTCGTGCCGGACCTCGACACCTTCCGGATCTACCCGTGGGGCGCCGAGGACGGGCTCGTCGCGCGGCTGATCTGCGACATCAGGAACCCGGACGAGAGCCCGTTCCCCGGCTGCCCGCGCAGCGCGCTCAAGCGGCAGATCGCGCACGCCAAGAAGCTCGGCTTCGAGATGATGGCCGGCTGCGAGGCCGAGTTCTTCCTGTTCACGAAGAACGCGGCGGGCGAGGCCACCACCGACACCCACGACGCGGCCGGCTACTTCGACCTCGGCCCGGTGGATCGGGGCGAGCGGGCGCGCCGGCTCATCGTGGACGACCTCGAGGAGATGGGCTTCGAGGTCGAGGCGGCGCACCACGAGGTGGCGCCGGGCCAGCACGAGGTGGACTTCCGCTACGCCGACGCGCTCAAGACCGCGGACGACCTGG
>CAYHQJ010000108.1:619-7673 GCA_964358595.1 uncultured Gemmatimonadales bacterium | reverse complement strand
CGCCGCGAGCCGCCGCGGGCTGAGCCGCGCTCCGCTCCGTCGCCGCGGGCCGAGCCGCGCGCCGCGCCGTCCCCGCGCAGCGAGCCGCGCTCGTCGCCGCCCAACCCGTCGCTGGTGCGGCGCCGGCCATAACCGGCGTTGTAGCGCGAAACTCCTGGAGCGCCCGGTCGTACAAGAATGCGACCGGGCGCTTTAGCTTACCCGTCCCGGTCGCCCCCCGACCCGTACCCGTGAGGTTGAACCAGATGAGACGCGCAGTCCTGGGCCTGTTTCTCGGTGCCGCGTGCGCGGCGCCGCTCGCCGCGCAGTCGCGCCGCGCCGCCGCACCCGACGGCAACGCGGTCGCCCGCGCGGTCGAGACGATCACCGAGGCCGACGTGCGCGGCCGCATCGGCGTCCTGGCCGACGACTCGATGCGCGGCCGCCTGACGCCGAGCCCCGAGCTCGAACAGGTGGCGGCCTACATCGCCGGCGAGTTCCGGCGCTTCGGCCTCCGGCCCGGCGGCGACAGTGGGACGTACCTCCAGCGATACCGCATCCTGCGCACGCAGGTGGACAGCGCGGGCTTCGTCATGGCGCTGGGCCGGGGCGCCCACGGCCACTGGATCCTCGGGCGCGAGGCGAGCTACGCCGGCGGCCCGCTCCCCCTCGGGCCGACCACCGCGCCGATTGTCCTCCTCTACGGCCTGCCGACGGATGCCGCGCGGCCGTTCGGCGACGCGCCGGTGTCGGGGGCCGTCGTGATGCACGTCATCGTCCTGCAGCGGCTAGCGCAGTTCGACTACGACGCGCTCGTTGAGCGCGCCGCGGCGGCGGGCGCCCGCGGGTGGATCATGGTCTCAGACCGATCGGCGCAGGGGTTCGCGCAGCTCGCACGGTCCCGGATGCAGGCGCGGCTGCGCGTCGGCAGCCCCGAAGATGACGCGCCGATCCCGCTCTTCGAGGTGCGCGACACCAGCGCGCTCGACGTGTTGCGGGCTGCGGGGGAGAACCTCGCCGACCTGCGCGCTGCCGGCGCGAGTGGCGCACGCGCCCTCCCCGGATTCGAGGCCACCATCAACGCGCGCGTGAACGTCCTGAGCGAGGCGTCGGCCCCGAACGTGATCGGCGTCCTCGAGGGCGGCGACCCGCAGCTCAAGAACGAGTACGTCTTCTTCACCGCCCACATGGACCACCTCGGCACTGCCGCCGACCGATTCCAGTGCTCGGCGCAGGGCGCTGACTCCGTCTGCAACGGCGCCGACGACGACGCCTCCGGCACGGCGGGTGTGGTCGAGCTGGCCGAGGCGTTCGCGACGCTGAACCCGCGGCCGCGGCGCTCGCTGGTGTTCATGACGGTCTCGGGCGAGGAGCGCGGGCTGTGGGGCAGCCAGTACTTCTCCGAGCACCCCAGCGTCCCGCTCGCCAGCATCGTGGCCGACCTCAACCTGGACATGATCGGCCGCAACTGGCGCGACACGATCGCGGTGATCGGCAGGGAGCACAGCTCGCTCGGCGAGACCGCCAACCGCGTGACGCGCGAGCACCCCGAGCTGGGCATGTCGCTCATTGACGATCTCTGGCCGAACCAGCGGTTCTACTTCCGGTCGGACCACTACAATTTCGCGCGCAAGGGCGTGCCGATCCTGTTCTTCTTCAACGGGGTGCACCCGCAGTGGCACCGGCCGTCGGACACGGTGGACCTGATCGACGCGGAGAAGGAGAGCCGGATCGTGCGGATGGTGTTCTACATCGGGCTTGACGTCGCGAACGCCGCGCAGCGCCCGCAGTGGAACCCCGAGAGCCGGCGCCGCATCGTTGAGGGCGCCGGCAACGAGCGATGATCGCGCCCCGCCGGACGCTCGCGCTGCTCGGGACCGCTGCTCTCGCGGCTGTGAGCACCCGGTGCGCCGACGGGCCGACCGGTCCGAACGCCGCGGCCGCGGGCTCAATCACGGCCGCGGACATGCTGCACCGCGTTGCCGTGCTGGCGGACGACTCGATGCGGGGCCGCTGGACGCCGAGCCCGGAGCTCGAAAAGGCCGCCGCGTACATTGCGGGCGAGTTCGCGCGCGCGGGCCTGCGCGGCGGCGCCCCGGACGGCGGCTACGCCCTGCGCTATCCGGCCGGCGGCGCCACGGCGCCCAACGTCATCGGCATCCTGACCGGCGGCGACTCCCTGCTGCGCGCCGAGTACGTCCTCGTGGTCGCGCACATGGACCACATCGGCGCGGGGCCGGGGAGCGGCTGCGCGGCACAGGGCGCGGACTCGATCTGCAACGGCGCCGACGACAATGCCTCCGGCACGGCGGGCGTGCTCGAGATCGCCGAGGCCTTCGCGCAGCTGGAAGCGCGCCCGCGCCGCTCCGTGGCGTTCATCGCGTTCTCGGGTGAGGAGCGCGGGCTGTGGGGGAGCTCCAACTACGTCGCGGACCCGGCGATCCCGCTCCAGCAGACGGCGGCGGTCATCAACCTCGACATGATCAGCCGCAACGACCCCGGCACAGTCAGTGTCACGGGACTGGACAGCTCGAGCCTCGGCCAGGCCTTCGATGACGTGGCGCGGGCGCATCCCGAGCTGAACCTCGAGGCCGTGCCGTTCGCGGACATCGGGCGATCGGACCACGAGCCATTCGTTTGGCGGGCCGTGCCGTATTTGTTCCTCTTCGCCGGCCTGCACCAGGACTACCACCGGTCGTCGGACTCGGCGGACCGGATCAACCCGGACAAGGCGGCGCGGGTCGCGCGCCTGGCCTTCTACGTGGCACTCCGGATCGCGAACGATGCTGCGCGCCCGGTCTGGCACGGGCCGGCGGCCCGGTGATCCGCGTCGGTCCGGCGGGCTGGTCGTACCCCGACTCGCCGGGGCACGTCTACCCGGCGGACGTGCCGAAGAAGTTCGACGCCCTCACCTATCTGGCGCAGTACTTCGACACGATCGAGATCAACTCCACCTTCTACCACCCGCAGGGCCCGAAGACCTGCGCGTCATGGGCGAAGCGGGTGGCGCACAATCCGGACTTCCGGTTTACGGCGAAGCTGTGGCAGAGGTTCACGCACGACGGGAGAGAGGGGAGCGGGGAGCGGGGAGCGTGGACGCCGGATGACGTGCGGCTCGCAACGGAGGGACTCGAGGAGCTGCGTGCGGCGGGCCGGTTCGGCGCGCTGCTCGTCCAGTTCCCCTGGTCCTTCAAGCCGTCGCAGGAGAGCCGCGACCGGCTCGCCAGAATCGCCGAGGACTTCGCCGGGTGGCCGGTAGTGGTCGAGGTGCGGCACGGCGCGTGGGCGAAGCACGAGCACGCCCGCATGCTCAAGGGCCTTGGGCTTGGCTTCTGCAACATCGACCAGCCGCTGATCGGCAGCTCGCTCGGGCCCACGGCGGGCGTCACGAGCGGCGTCGGCTACGTGCGCTTCCACGGCCGCAACGTCGAGCACTGGTTCGCCGCGAACGAGACCTCGGCGCAGCGCTACGACTATCTGTACACGGCCGAGGAGCTGGCGCCGTGGGTGGAGCGGATCCGGAAGGTGGCGGGCGCCGACGAGGTGACGGACGTGTACGTCATCAGCAACAACCACTATGAA
This sequence comes from uncultured Gemmatimonadales bacterium, assembly GCA_964358595.1. GTDB lineage: Bacteria > Gemmatimonadota > Gemmatimonadetes > Gemmatimonadales > JACORV01 > CAYHQJ01. The sequence continues at coordinate 4,112 of CAYHQJ010000108.1, read as the reverse complement.
GGCAAGGGCCCGGCCAACGCGCTGATGATCAAGGCGATGCTGCTGGGCGAGAAGGTGAAGGCGCCGCCCACGCTATACCACAGCTACCGGCAGGCACTCGAGCTATACGCCGTCCCCGCCGCATAGTCCCGCACCGCCGCGCGACGGAACGATCCCGCCGGAAGTTCATCGGGCCGTAGCTTGGGGCGCATGGCACGGCACGGCGCGCTCGCGCTCCGGCGAACAGGTCTGTATCTTCATTGTAGATACGCTCTGGAGCCAGCCATGCGCGTCCGGGTTCAGAAGTGGGGCAACAGCCTCGCCATTCGCATCCCCAAGCCGTTCGCGGTGGAGGTGGGCGTGCAACGGGGGGCGGAGGTCGAACTCGCGGTGTCCCGGGGCCGACTCGTGGCGGCACCGATCGCCGCCGCCCGCTACCGGCTGCGCGATCTTCTAGCGGCGATCACGGCGGCGAACCTGCACGCCGAGGTGGCCACCGGCACGCGGGTCGGCCGGGAGGTGTGGTAGTGCCGGCGCGGTTCGTCCCGGCGCGCGGCGACGTCGTGTGGGTCTCGCTGAACCCGCAGGCCGGCCACGAGCAGGCGGGCCGGCGGTCCGCGCTGGTGGTATCGCCGCAGGCCTACAACGCCAAGGTAGGGCTGGCGGTCCTCTGTCCGATCACGAGCCAGGTCAAGGGATACCCGTTCGAAGTGGCGGTGCCCCCCGGCCTCAAGGTCGCGGGCGCGATCCTCTCGGACCAGGTGAAGAGCCTTGACTGGCGGGCGCGGCGGGCAACGCTGCTGTGCCGCCTGCCGCACCGGACGACGCGCGAGGTGCTGGCGAAGCTCGCCGTCCTGCTGTCGGACGAGGAGTAGCGCGAGCTACGGTACCACGAGCGCCGCCGTCGCGTCGCGCATGCCCAGGCCCTCGTTCACGGCTGGCCGGCGACCCGCACAGGAGCGGTGCGTGACTCCGTCGCGCCGTCTCCCAGCTCGCCATGCGGCCCAAAGCCCCAGCAGTACGCGACGCCACCGGTCGTCAGGCCGCAGCTGTGGTAGTACGCGCTGCTGAGCGACGCGAACACGAGCCCGCCGACCACCGGCATCGGCGTCGGGCTGTTCGCGGTGGCCCCGTTGCCCAGCTGGGCGTAGGTGTTCTCCCCCCAACAATATGCCGCGCCGGCGTTGGTCAGCGCGCAGGTGTGCGAGAAACCGGGACCGACCGCGCGGAGGGGAGGAACGCCCGCCACCAGCAGCGGGGTGAGGCTGCACGCATCCGTCGCCACCGCGTCCGCCTGGCCCGGACACGTCTGCGCCGACGGCACCCCCAACTGGCCCCGCCCGTTGGCGCCCCAGCAGTACAGCGCGCCGCCGCTCGTCAGGGCGCAGGTATGACCGCCGCCGACCGCGATGGTCGCGAAGCTCAGTCCGCCCTGCACCAGCGCGGGCACCGGGGACGAGGCGGTCGAGCCGGTTCCCAGCCCGCCCCATGCACCGAAGCCCCAGCAATGCGCCGTGCCGGCGGCGGTCAAGCCGCACGTGGCGCCTGCGCCGGCGCTGATCATCGCGAAGCTCAGCCCGCCGGCGACGGCCACCGGCACCGTGCTCGGGTCCGCGGAGCCGTTGCCGAGGTGGCCGTGGTAGTTAGCCCCCCAGCAATACGCAGTGCCGTTGGAGGTCAGGCCACAGCTGTGATCGCCGCCGACGCTCAGCGACACGAAGCTGGGACCTCCGGGCACCGCCGTGGGCACGAGGTTGCCCCCGCCCCAGCAGTAGTTCCCCGCCGTCGTCAAGCCGCAGGCGCGATCCAGGCCGGCGCCGATCATCGCGTACGCGAGATCACCAGAGACCGCGGACGGGAACGGTGACTGCGACGTTCCGCCGTTGCCGAGCTGACCGAAGGTGCCGCCACCCCAACAGTAGGCCTTGCCGGCAGTCGTCAGGCCGCACGTGTGATCGTACCCGGCGCTCAGCGCGGAGAACGACAGGCTCGGCAGCGCGCCCACGACCGTCACCACGGCCGCCCCCGTCACGCCGTCGCCGGTGGCCGTGATCGTGGTCGAGCCCGGGGCTTCGGCGCGCACCAGGATCCCCATGTTGACCCCGTTGGCCGCCACACGCGCGACCGTGGAATCGCCCGTTTGCCAGCTCACCGACCGGCCGACGAGGGTGTCACCGGCGGCATCCGTGAGCAGCGCGGTGAACTGCACCAGCCGGCCCACGGGGATCGCGATGCTGGCGGGGCTCACCGCCACCGACGTCACCGGCCCCAGCAGCGACGAGCCCGTGGTCAGGTCGAGATCCACCGCGGCATCCAGGCGATCGCCGTCCAGGTCCGACACCGTGCCGCTGACCGCCAGCCGGTAACGGGCGTTGGGCTGAAGCTGCGCCGCGGGCACGAACGCCGCCGTCACGTGGCTGGAGTCCAGGAGACGGACTGTGCCGGCAACCGCGATCCCGTCGCGCAGTAGCTGTATGGACGCCTGGCCGACGCTCGGTGCCGCCAGCGGCTCGCTGAAGACGACGACGATGATCTGGTTGAGCGGTACGTCCGTCCCTCCTCGGGGCGGGATCGTCCTGACGACGACAGGGGCGCGGCGCGCGGGCACCGCGGCCTTGAGCTGCACCGCCGGTCCCGTCGCGGTGGGGATCGTGACGGTGATGGTATCGCCGACGCTCGCGGGGACGGGAACGGGGTCGATGCCCCCGTCGCGGAGCGCCGCGACCACCTCGAGGCCGGAGGCCTGGTTGGTGATTGTCGCGCCCGTTCCCTCGGGCGCCGTTCCGGGAGGGACCGACACGAACACGACCGGGTCGCCGGTTCGCGCGGTGGGGGCGGCGGTCGCAGGGCCCGCCGGGCTCACCCCTGCCGATGCGACCGGCTCGGAGAGCACGAACGGCTGGCTCGGCTGACCGGGCTGTTCCGGGGCGTTGGGCTCGTCGCCGCAGGCCGCGAGAGCGGCCACCACGCCGATGCGCATCAACTGCCGGACCATCGCACGCGCCCGATTCATAGCGACTCCTTGGCTCACGGCCTGATGGTCGAGGTGCTCAACGGTACCGCTCGCCCCTTCGCTTCGATAGCACCGGCCCTTCACGGCCTGCTCTGGCCGAGCGCGGACTCGGTCCGCGACACCGCGTGACCTTCCCGGCGGCTATATTTCCCCGCCTCCATGGACGCCCCGCACATCCGCAACTTCTGCATCGTGGCCCACATCGACCACGGCAAGAGCACGCTCGCCGACCGGCTGATCGAGGCGACGGGCACCCTCACCCAGCGGGAGATGCGCGAGCAGGTCCTCGACACCATGGACCTCGAGCGCGAGCGGGGGATCACCATCAAGCTGAACGCCGTGCGGATGAGCTACAAAGCCAAGGACGGCGCACCGTACGAGCTGAACCTGATCGACACGCCGGGCCACGTGGACTTCACCTACGAGGTCTCCCGCTCGCTCGCCGCGTGCGAGGGCGCGATCCTGGTGGTGGACGCCTCCCAGGGGATCCAGGCGCAGACG
>CAYHQJ010000108.1:0-609 GCA_964358595.1 uncultured Gemmatimonadales bacterium | reverse complement strand
TATCGACCTGCCCTCGGCCGAGCCCGATTGCCGCAAGCAGGAGATCCACGACCTCGTCTGCGCCGACCCCGTCGACATCCTCCTTGTTTCCGCCAAGGAGGGGCGCGGCATCCCCGAGCTGCTCGAGGCGATCGTGGCGCGCGTCCCCGCGCCGCGCGGAAAGGTGGGCGCGCCGCTGCGCGCGCTGATCTTCGACAGCTACTACGACCGCTACCGCGGCACGATTCCGTCCATCCGCGTGGTGGACGGCGTGGCGCGGCCAGGGATGCACATCGCGATGGGCGCCCACGAGGGGACCTACGAGGTGGCCGAGGTCGGCTACCTCCAGCTCGGCCACCGGCCCACCGAGCAACTGAGCGCCGGCGAGGTCGGCTACGTCATCGGCAACTTCCGCGACGTGAAGGACACGCGGGTCGGCGACACGATCTTCGACGCCGACGACCGCGCGAGCGAGCTGCTGCCCGGCTACCGCGACGTGAAGTCGATGGTGTTCGCCGGGCTCTACCCCACCGCGCCCGAGGCGTACGAGGGCCTGCGGGACGCGCTCGCCAAGCTCCAGCTCAACGACGCGTCGCTGCACTACGAGCCCGAAACGTCGGTCGCGCTCGG
>CAYHQJ010000107.1:0-7680 GCA_964358595.1 uncultured Gemmatimonadales bacterium | reverse complement strand
CGCCACACGTGCACCGGGTGACGCAGCGTCGGCAGGCCGATGGCCTCGAGCGCCTCGGCGACGTCCCAGTGCCCGTGCACGGCGCTGAAACCGTGGTCGGCGCTGACGACGACGAGCGGCCGCTCGCCGCGGCCGTTGGCGCGGGCGCTGGCGAGGAAGGCGCCGAGCGCGCGGTCCACGCGCCGGTAGCCCTCGAGGACGGACGAATGCCACGGGTCGGTGAGGTGCGCGGCACCGTCGATCCCCGGGAAGACGACGAACAGGAACCGCCACGGCCGCGCGGCCGCGCCGACCCAGGCGCCGGCCACGGCGTCGTCGAACGCGCGGTAGAACCGGCCGGCGTAGTGGGCGAGGGAGCCGATCAGCGCGCGGCGCAGCGGGATGAGGTGCGCGCCCGCGCCGAGGCCGCGGGTCACCGGCGAGCAGACCGCGAGGCTCTCGGGGACGAGCGAGAACATCGTCGGCGCCTCGCTGATATCGGCGTTCACCATGCCCGCCTGCGGGCCGCAATAGCTTCGCGCGGCGCGCCACTGGTCGGCGAAGCCGCCGCCGGCCGCCGCGCGGTCGAGCCAGCGCACACCGGGCAGGTTCACGCTGCCGGGGTAGCGGCCCAGCAGGAACGGCACGTAGGCCACGGTCGTCGTGGACGGGAAGACGGTCGTGCCGGTGCGCAGGCTGCCGCGCTCGAGCACGTGGCGCGCGAGGTGCGGCAGGTCGCCGCGCTCGAGCAGGAAGCGGAGCACGTCGGCTCGTGCGCCGTCCATCAGCAGGAAGACCACTCGGCTCGCGGCGCTCATCGGCCACCTCCAGGACGCGGGTCCGGCACCCCGGGGTCGGGGATTGCCGGCGCCCAAGCTGGCGCGGGCGGGACAAGCGGCGGTCAAGTGACGGAGCGGCGGGCACCTGCGGGCATCTCGGTAGTCACCCCGCGACGATGAACCAGTCCATGCTGACGCCGACCACCCAGTGCACCATGGCGACGTACCAGATCGAGCTGACCTTGAGGTCCACGCCGCCGAACAGGAGGCCGGCGGGGATGGCCGAGAACGTCTCGTTGAGCGGGCGGCCGAAGTGGGCGGTGACGGAAAGCGCGGTCTGGACCGCGTTGCTCACGGCGCCGCCGAGCCGCGGCAGGAGGCCGAACAGCAGTACGCCGCGGAACAGGACCTCCCAGGCGACGTAGTAGAGCCCCTCGCGCAGCGCGTGCGGGCCGAACACCGCGGGATCCGCGGTGAGCGACGGGTCGAGCGGGTACACCGCGCGGAAGGCGGGCGTGAGCGCGGCGATCTTGCCGGCGACGATCGCGCCCGGAATCCCGATCGCGAGGATGACGAGTCCGGCGCGCCAGTTCCCGAGGCCGAGGCCGAGCTCGCGCAGGGTGCGGCCGGTGAGCGCCCGCGCCAGGGCGACCGGGATGACGCCGAGCAGCAGGGCCGACGCCACGAAGTGCAGCGCGGGCGGCACGGTGTACGGCGTGAGCGGCGCCCAGCCGCGCGCTGCCGCGAACACGCCGACGGTGTCGGCGCGGGCCAGGTAGTAGAAGACGAACAGCAGCACCGTCGCGGCGACGAGCAGGGCCGCGGGCGCCGCGCGGTGCGCGCGCTCGCGCAGGTCGAGCGTGGTCATGCGGCGCTCCTCAGGTGGCGGCCGCGCAGCCAGTCGACCGTTTCGGTGAGCCCGTCGCGGAGGGAGCGGGGCCGGTAGCCGAGCGCCTCGCGGGCCGGGGTGATGTCGGCGCGGCGATCCTCGAGGAACGTCCGGAGCCAGCCGGGGGGGAGCGGCGGGGCCCCGCCGTGGGGGCCCCACCGCGGGGGGGCGGGGCCGCGGGCGCGGGCGACGGGGGGGGGGCCCGCGACGACGCGACGCCGGGTGCCGGCGACCTCGCCGATCAGGTCGAGGAGCTGTGCGAAGGCGACGTTGTCGCCGCCGAGGACGTATGCCGCGCCACGCGCGCCGTGCTCGAGGGCGAGCAGGATGCCCTGCGCGACGTCGTCGGCATGCACGTAGTTGGCGAGCACGCCGCCGTCGGCGAGGCGCGTGCGGAAGCGGCCATCGAGATACAGCGCCACGATCCGTGTGACGCTGTTGGCGTCGTTGAGCGGGCCGGGGCCGAAGACGCGGGTGGGCCGCACGATCACGGCGTGCAGCCCGCGGGCGGCGGCCCCCGCGACGCGGCGCTCGGCCTCCATCTTCGTCGCCTCATAGGGCGTGAGCGCGGTCGCGGGCCCGCTCAGCGCGGCGGGCGCGAAGGGCGGCAGCGCGAGGATCGTGGAGACGTGGACGAACCGCTCGACGCCCGCGGCGCAGGCGGCGTCGAGCAGGACGCCCGTCGCCGCGACATTGACGTCGTGGAACTCGTGCGGGTCGCGCGAGACGGCCCTGGCGCAGGCGGCGAGGTGGACCACCGCGCCGGTGCCGGCGACGGCGCGCCGGAGCGCGGCGGGCTCGCGGAGGTCGCCGCGCGCGATCTCGACCGTGCCGCGCAGCGCGCGGTCGAGGAGGTCGGGGGTGCGGGCGAAGATGCGCACTGGCACGCCCGCGGCGACGAGCCGCCGGACGACATGGGCGCCGATGAAGCCGGTGCCGCCGGTGACAAGCACGGGACCGTTCATGCGCCACCTCCGGTGACGGCCGGCGCGGGGCTGGGCGGGAACGGCGTGTCGTAGCGCGCGGCGACGGCGCGGCGCGGCGCCGAACGGCCGGCACGCTGGAGGGCGGGCACGAGGCCGAGTTGGAGCGCCGCCGTGAGGGCGACGCCCGCCACCGCGTCGATCGGGTAGTGGTTTTGGGTGTACACGACGGCGAAGCACACGCCGACAGCCTCGGCCGCCAACAGCGCCGCGGCCCAGCGCGGGCAGCAGCGCCGGGCGGCGATCGCCATCGTCACGGCGTACGCCACGTGCGAGCTGGGGAACGCGGTGCCGACGGCGTCGCCGGCCTCGTGCGCGGCGTGGTTGAGCCGGTAGAAGAACCCGTCGGTGAGCGGGCCGCTGTACTGCGGCAACGTGATCGCCGGGCCCGCCGCGGGGAAGAACACGTACACGAGGCTGCAGCCGATCGCGGTGATCGTGAGGCGCTGGATCAGCTCCCGCGCGCCGGCGCGCCGGCCGGCGAACAGCAGCAGCAGCGGCGCGCCGAAGACGGCGGGGTAGTAGCCGAAGTAGAGCGCCTGCATCAGCTCGCTCAGCCAGCGCACGGGCATCGCCGGCATCCATAGGAGGTTCCAGTGGGCACCGAACAGCCCGAGGTCGAGCGCGGCGAGCGCGGCGTCGTGCAACGGCGCGGCCTGGGCGCGGTGCAGCAGGTCCATCTCGATCCACAGCGCCGGCACGAGCAGCAGCGGGTACAGGTCCCGCAGCAGGTTCGTGGCGCGGCGCGGCGGTGCGGCGCGGAACAGCCACGGCAGGGTCGCGGCGGCCAGGTGCGCCGCGCCTAGCAGCGCGGCGAGCGGGCCGTGTGCCGTGGTCAGCCACAGAGCGGCGACCACGGCGTTGTACGCGGCGAGCGGGCGCTCGGCGAAGCGCGCGGCGGTCAGAGCCATCCGGCCTCCCGGTACCACGCGGCGGTGAGCGGCACCCCCACGGCGGCCGGCACCTGCGGGGCGAAGCCCAGCTCGGCGGCGGCGCGCGCGGTGCTGCACAGCCAGCTGCGCTGGGTCATCTCCCGCAGGCGCTCGCGGTTGAGGATCGCGGCGCGGCGTCCGGCGGCGGCGACCAGCTCGGCGGTGCGCGCGATCACGCGCGCCACCGGTACGGGCACGCTCAGCAGCACCGGGACGCGGCCCAGCGCGCGGCCCACGGTCTCGGCGAACGCGCGCCAGGTGACGGCTTCGGGGTGCGAGAGGATGTAGGTGCGGCCGACCGAGGCCGGCGTCTCGGCGACGCGCAGTAGTCCGGCGACCAGGTCCTGCACGTGCAGCAGCGTGAGCGCCCGGTCCCAGTCGCCGATGGTGAGCGCGACGCCGCGGCGCACGAGCTGGAAGAACTTCAGCACGGCGCGCTCGCGCGGGCCGTACACCGTCGGCAGGCGCAGGATCGTCGCGGGGACGCGGTCGGCGTACGCGTGCACGACCGCCTCGGCGAGCAGCTTGGAGCGCCCGTAGGTCGAGAGCGGGTGGGGGACGGCGTCTTCGTCGAGCGGCGCGCCGCTGCGGCACGGGCCGAGCGCGGCGAGGGACGACACGAGGATCACGCGCGGCGCGGCGCTGCCGAACGACGCGGCGGCACGCATCACGCTCGCCGTGCCCTCGGTGTTCACCGCGTAGAAGTCTTCGGGCGAACGGGCTTCGGTGAGCGCCGCCAGATGGAACACGACGTCCGCGCCGCGCATCGCGGCGGCGAGGCAGTCGGCGTCCGCGACGCCGCACTCGTGGACGGTCACGGGCAGGCCGGCGATCCACCGCCGGCTCGCGCCCCGACGCTCGACGCACACGGCCTGGTCGCCGCGGCGGGTGAGCGCCTCGAGCAGGTGGCTGCCGATGAAGCCGGCGCCGCCGGTCACGACCGCGCGCATGGTGGGCTCCTTCCTCAGTTCACGCCGCCGGCGCGGGCCAGCACGTCGGCCCTGAGGTGCATGACGGCCTCGAGCACCGCCTCCGGCCGCTCTTCGTGGGCGAAGTGGCCGGCACCGCTGATCGAGTCGATGGCGAAGCGGGGGAGCGCCGCGGCGAGGAGATCCAGCTCGCGCTGCGGCACCGCGCCCTGGTGCGGGACGGCGCCGACGAGCAGGCGCACCGGGCACCGCACTGCGGCGAGCCGCGGACGCAGCGCCTGCGGCTCGCGCGCCGCGGCCATCCCGATGAAGGCCTTCAGCGTGGCGCCGAGGTCGGCGGCGGCGCCGGCAGTGTAGCCGGCGACCACCTCGTCGGTGACCCACGCCGGGTCGCCGGAGGCGGCCGCGAGGTAGCGGCGGATCTGACCGCGGATCAGGCGCATGCCGCCGAACAGCTTGATCCAGGGCGCGAACGACATGGCACGGCGGAAGCCCGGCGTGGCGGCGGCCTCGGCGGGCCCGCCCTCGAGCGAGACGATGCCGCTGACGAGGTCGGGCCTGGCCACGGCGAGGCGCAGGGCGATGGACCCGCCGAGCGAGTGCGCGACCAGGACGGCGTGCCGCACCCCGAGCGAGTCGAGGACCGCGGCGACGCGCGCGGCCTGTGCGGTCAGCGAGTAGTCGGCGCGCTCCGGGCGCGCCGAGCCGCCGACGCCGAGCGGCTCGACGACGATCGTGCGCCAGCCGGCCTCGACGAGCAGCGGCACCACGCGGCGGAAGCCGAACGCGGAGCCAAACAGCCCGGGCACCAGGACGACGGGCGCGCCGGCGCCCTCAATCGTGACGCGGAGCGATTCGGCGGGCGCGACCGCGACGTACCGGCCGGCCGGCGGGAGAATGAGGGTGAGTGCGCACAGCAGCCACATTGGTGCTCCCCGTGGGTTCCGCGCCCACGGTCGCACCGGCGCCGCAAGCGGGAGTCAAGCGGACGCAAGCAAACGTCAAGTAGATGAGGAAAGCGGTCGGAAGGGGGGGCGAAACGCCCTAACCCGGCAGTTGCGCCGCCTGGAGAAACCGCCGCCGCTGGCCGGCGGTGACCATGTCGTAGCCGACCACGTCGCGCACGATGCGGGCGACGTACGTGTAGCCCCGGCCGTCGGCGGCGAGCCAGCGCTGCCACTCCGCCTCGTCGAGGGCAGCGACAACGCGGTCGCGCGCGATGCCGGTGGCGCGGGCGAGCGTCGTCGCGTCCACGGTGTCGCCGAGCACGGACGCGCCGGCGAGGACGAGCTGGGCGTCCTTCGAGAGGCGCCGGAAGCCGACGCGGATCGCCGACACGACCGCCTCGGGCAGGTCACCCGGGAGGGTCTGCTCGAGGGTCTGGTGCTGCTCGGGCCACGCCTGCGGCTGCTCGTGCAGGTCGAGGCCGAGGGCGACGGCGTGCAGCAGCTCGACGGCCAGCAATGGCAGGCCGGCCGAGTCCACGGCGATGCGGCGGGTGATGCGGTCCAGCTCCACGGGCGTGTAGGCGGGGAGCGCCCAGTGCGCGAGGTCGCGCAGCGCCTGCGGGGTGAGGGGCAGCAGCTCGAGCACGGTGCCCGGCGTGTCGCGGCCGACCTCGGCACGGACGCGGTCGAGCGCCTCGTGCGGCGGATGCCTGGAGCGCGTCAGCACGACGAGCAGCGGCGCGGCCGCGAGGTCGCGAACGACGGCGTCGAGGGCGTTGAGCGACTCGGTGTCGATCCACTGCGCGTCGTCCACGACGAGCAGGACCGGCTGTTCGTCCGCCACGCAGCGCACGATCTCGGCCAGCGCGTGGCCGGGGGGCAGGGGTGCCGCGTGGCGCGCGGCGGCGAACCGGTCGCCCCACTCGCTGATGCGCGTGGCGAAGGCCGCCAATGCCTCGGGGTTGGCGGCGGCGAGTCCGCGCGCCTCGATCAGCCCGCTGCGCGCCAGGCCCAGGACGACGCTCCAGGCCTCGGCGGCGTCGCCGGGCACCGCGCGCACGGCGCTCGCTGCGGCGCCGCCGAGCCGCGCGCGGGCGGCGACCTCGTCGGCCAAGCGGGTGCGGCCCACGCCGGTATCGCCCTCGAGGAAGGCGATCGCCGCGCGCCGGCTCGTGCAGCAGCGCTGCCAGAGGTCGAGCAGCTCGGTCAGCTCGCGTTCGCGCCCCACCAGCGGCACGCGCCGCGACTCGGCGCCCCGCGCCTTGCCGTCCTCCTCGCGGGAGGCGGCCTTCCAGCTGCGCTCGAGGCGCACCTGCTCGGCCAGTTTCAGCGTCTCGGCATCCGGTTCCGTGCCCTGCGACTCCCGGGCGCGGCCCGCGTAGCCCTCGAACGCCGCGAGCGCGGCCGCCCGCTCGCCGCCCACCGCGAGCGCCCGCATGAGGCCGCGCACCGCCGGCTCGGCCAGCGGGTCGAGCATCAGCGCGCGCCGCGCGCACTCGGCGCTCCCCGTCTGGTCGCCGCGCCGGAGCAGCGCCTCCGCTTGGTGCACGAGCACCTCGATCGAGCGCTGGCGCAGCTTCTGGCGCTCCAGCGTGAGCCAGTCCTCGAACTCCGGCGCGCCGGGGACGCTGAGCCCCTCGAGGAACTCGCCCAGCGCGAGCTCAGCGGCGCCGGCCCAGTCGCCGCCGGCGGCGAGGGTCTCGAACCGCTCGACGTCCAGCACGATGACGCCGTCGGCCAGCCGGACCTGTTCCCCCACCGTCTCGACGCACCGGTCGCCGGCGGCGCGGCGCAGCACGCGCACCGCCTCGCGCAGCGAGTGCCGCGCCGCCGTCTCGGGCCGGTCGCCCCACAGCAGGCCCACCAGGTGCTCGCGGTTGCGCGTCCGGCGCGGCGAGCGGGCGAGGTAGACGAGCAGCGCGAGGTTCTTGCGCCACAGCAGCTCGGCGGGTGGCGTGGCGCCGTCCACCGTCACCTCGACGGGGCCGAGGGTGCGGCAGCGGATCACGGGGCGCCCCCGCAGCGGAGCTCCAGGAGCTGGCGGGCGGCGGTGCGGGCGCGTTCGGCGTTGCGGGGGTCGCCGTTCCACCACAGCCGCTTGACGTCACCGAATGCGCGGCAGGTGCGCTCGCCCCCGCGCCCCAGCCGCTCGAGGCTGCGCGCGCGGTCCCAGCGCGCCCGCGTGCCGCACGCCCAGTCCACTTCCGCGGCCTGGGGGGGCGGGGGGGGGCGGGCGGCGCCC
>CAYHQJ010000106.1:0-7750 GCA_964358595.1 uncultured Gemmatimonadales bacterium | reverse complement strand
CTCGTGCTGCGCCTGGCCGCGATGAGCGCCGTGACCGGCCTCGAGGACGCGATCGCCGAGCGCCTGCTCGCCGCCCTGCCCGGTTCGGCGCTCGACCGCGCGGGCAACGTCGTGCTGGTGCGCGGCAGCGGCGAGCCGGTGCGCGCCGTGCTCTGCCCGATGGACGAGCTCGGCTACGTCGTCGGCGGGATCACGCCGGACGGGTACCTCACGGTCCGCCGCGTCGGCGCGACGAACCCGGGCCCGCTCTACGACCAGTACCTCGAGGGGCAGCGGGTCACGGTATTCGGGCGGCGTGGCGCGGTGCCCGGCGTCGTCGGGGTGCGCTCGACGCACCTGACGCGCGGGCGCGCAACCGGCGCGGACGACCCGTTCGCCCTCGACGACGCGTACGTGGACGTGGGCGCCACGGCGGCGGCGGGCGTCGCCGCGCTCGGCATCGCGGTGCTCGCGCCGGTGACGCGCGCCAAGGCGCCGCACCGCTACGGGGAGGGCGGGCGGCTCGAGGCCGGCGCCGCCGTCGCGGCGCGCGCGGCGTGTGCGGCGCTGCTGTCGGCCGCGCGCCGCGCCAATCCGGCGGGCGGCACGACGATCGTCGCGTTCGTACGGCGGCGGCACTTCGCGCTCGACGGTGCGAGCTACCTGCTGATGGAACGCGCGCCGAGGGCGGCCCCCGAGGCCATCGTGCTGCTCGGTGAAGCCGCCCGGGGCACGCCGGGGAGCGCTCCGGCGGTCACGTCCGGCACCATCCCCGTGTCCGGCGGAGCGCAGGCCGTGACGGTCTGGGCGCTCCCCACGCGTTACGCGCTCACCCCCGTGGAAACCGTGTCGCTGGCGGACGTGGCGGCGCTCGAGGAGCGGCTCGTCGCGTTCCTCGGAGGCGCCCGATGAACGCGCGCACGCTGCTCGCCGTGCTCGCCGGCTTGATCCCCGCGGCTGCCACCGCCCAGGAGCCCGCCCGCATCGCGGAGGCGCGCGACGTCATCGCGCGGCTCGTCGAGTCGTACGGCGCGAGCGGGCGCGAAGGGCCGGTGCGCGAGCTCATCATCCGCATGCTGCCCGACTGGGTGAACCCGACGGTGGACACGGCGGGCAACGTGCTCGTCCGGGTCGGCCAGGGCGCCCCGCTGGTCGTCTTCGTGGCGCACATGGACGAGATCGGCTTCCGGGTCACCGCGATCCGCGACGACGGCATGCTGGAGGACACGATGCTCGGCGGCTTCTTCCCCTCGCTCTACGAAGCCGAGCCGGCGCTGGTGCACACCGCGCTGGGAAGCGTCCCCGCCGTGTTCGCGCCGCGCGACAGCGTCGGGCCCTCGCCGCGCCGCTCGCCGGGCCGGCTCCTCGTGGATCCAGGCACCGGCAGCCGCGCCGGCACCGAGGCCCTCGGCATCCGCGTCGGCGACACCGTCACGATGCCCAAGCGGTATGTGGACCTCGCAGGCACCCGCGCCACCGCCCGCTCGTTCGACGACCGGGTCGGGTGCGCCGCGCAGCTCCTAGCGCTGCGGCACCTCGACGCGCGCCGGCTGCGCCATGCCGTGCTGTTCATCTTCTCGACGCGCGAGGAGACCGGCCTCACGGGCGCGCGCCGCGCCGCCGAGGCGCTGGCCGGCGAGCGGCCCGCGCGGGTGCACGCACTCGACACCTTCGTTTCCGCCGACGCACCGCTCGAGATCAAGACGTTCGCCAACGCGCCGCTCGGCCTGGGCGCGGTGGCGCGCGCCGTGGACAACTCCGCGGTCACGCCGCCGGCGCTGCTCGACTCGCTCGTGGCGCTGGCGCGCGAGCGCCGCATCCCGCTCCAGGTCGGGACGACCAACGGTGGGAACGACGGCTCGGTGTTCACCCGGTTCGGCGTGCCGGACGTGCCGATCGGCTGGCCGCTGCGCTACTCGCACTCGCCGGCGGAAGTCATCGACCTCAAGGACCTCGTCGCCATGGCCGACCTGACCCAAGCGATCGCGGAGCGCTGGTAGTGCCGCGCGCCCTCATCTCCGTCTCCGACAAGCGCGGGGCCGCCGAGTTCGCCTCCGGCCTCGCCGAGCTGGGCTGGGAGGTCGTTTCCACCGGCGGGACGGCATACACGCTCGCCAAGGCCGGCGTAAACGTCACCCCGGTCGAGCAGGTCACCGGGTTCGCCGAGCTGATGGACGGCCGCGTGAAGACCCTCCATCCGGCGGTGCACGGCGGGATTCTCGCGCGCCGCTCGGTTCCGGGCGACCTCCAGCAGCTCGCCTCGCGCGGCATCACCCCGATCGACCTCGTGGCGGTGAACCTCTACCCGTTCCGCGAGACGATCGCCCGGCCCGACGTCACGGCCGAGGAGGCGATCGAGCAGATCGACATCGGCGGGCCCTCGATGCTCCGCTCCGCCGCGAAGAACAACGAGTCGGTGATCGTGGTCGTGGACCCGATGGACTACCGCGTCGTGCTGGACGCCCTGAAGCGCGGCGGCGTGACGCAGAACCTGCGGCGCGAGCTGGCGGCGAAGGCGTTCACGCACACCGCCGCGTACGACGGCGCCATCGCGGCCTGGCTGGCGGGCGGCACGGGTGACCTGCCGCCGACGCTGGTGCTCGTCCTCGAGCGGATGCAGGCGCTGCGCTACGGCGAGAACCCGCACCAGCACGCCGCCTTCTACGGCACCGGCGAGCCCGGCGGGCTCGCCGCGCACACCCAGCTCGGCGGCAAGGAGCTGTCGTTCAACAACCTGCTCGACGTGGACGCGGCGCTCGCGGCCGTGGGCGCCTTCGAGCGCGAGGTCGCGTGCGTGATCATCAAGCACACGACCCCGTGCGGCATCGCCGTCGGCACCAACGCCGCCGACGCCTGCCAGCGCGCGCTCGCGACCGACCCCGTCTCCGCGTTCGGCGGCGTCGTCGGCTTCAACACCGTGGTGACCGGCGAGGCCGCGCGGCTGATGGGCGAACTGTTCCTCGAGGTCATCGTCGCGCCGCGCTTCCAGCCCGACGCGATCGAGATCCTGACGAAGAAGAAGAACCTGCGGCTGGTCGAGGTGCCGCGCGCCGACGGCCACGCGCTCGACTACAAGCGGGTGCGCAGCGGCTTCCTGGTGCAGGAGATCCTGCGCTTCAACGCCGACGAGAGCGCCTGGAGCGTGCCCACGAAGCGCCGCCCGACCGACGACGAGATGACCGACCTGCGCTTCGCCTGGGCGGCGGTGATGAGCGTCAAGTCGAACGCCATCCTGCTCGCCCGGGACCGGGCCGCGATCGGGATCGGCGCCGGGCAGATGAGCCGGGTGGACAGCTCGATGCTCGCGGTGCACAAGGCGAAGGCGGCCGGCCACGAACCGGCCGGCGCGGCGCTCGCCTCCGACGCCTTCTTCCCGTTCCGGGACGGTGTGGACGCGGCGGCGAGCGCCGGCGTGCGCGCGATCATCCAGCCGGGAGGCTCCGTGCGCGACGCCGAGGTGATCGCGGCCGCCGACGAGCACGGGATCGCGATGGTGCTGACCGGTGTCCGGCAGTTCAGGCACTGAGCGGCGTGAGGAGTGAGAAGCGTCGAGTGATTGGGTGATGGGTGAGAGGGGCGTGCGGCGCCGGGTCCGGCGTGTCGGCGCGGGCCTCGCCGCGGCCGCTGCTTTGCTCGGGACCGCGGGGTGCGGGGAGACGCTGCCGCCGGGGACCGCGCAGTTCACCGTCGGCCGCACGGTCGTGCGCACCGACTCGACCCTCGACCTCGTCGGGGTCGTCTGGCGGCTCGCCGACACCGCGCACGTGCCGCCGCTCGGGCCGGTGCGCCACTGGCTCGGCGCGCTCCAAACCCAGCTCGACGACACGGCGTTCGCCCTCGCCCGCGCCCTCGGCCCGACGCCGGTCAGCCTCATCCTCGAGACGTGGGCGTCGCCCGACGTCCCGGACACCGCGTGCGGCCTCCTCGCCCCCGGCGCGTGGCGCTGCTTCACCGGCAACGAGGCGCTGAAGGGCGGGGTGCGGCGGTTCTTCGCGGCCGCGCGGGCGTTCGGGCCGCGCACGGCGCCGGTCGCGCTCGAGGGCCTGAACGAGGAGGCTCGGCGCCAGGACCTCGCCGACGTCTACACCGCGCTCACCCGGGGGCGTGCCCTAGACAGCGCGGTCATCTCCTACAGCGGCTACGCCGACCTCACCTTCGACGTCACGCTCGCCCGCACCCTCTCGACGCTGCTCACGACCGCGCCCGTGGACCCGTCCACACCGCGAGCGCCGCGCTACCAGATCTTCCTGACCCCCGACGCGGTGTTCCCGCTGCGCTCGTACCGCTCGCCCGGTTACGTCTGGCAGGCGCTGATCCATCAGATGACGCACGCCGCGGTGCGACGGCTGCTCGCCGAACACCCCGAGGTCGCCGAGCGCTCCTTCCACCTGCGGCCGGCGGTCGAGGGGGAGATGGTGCGCTCGGGCTACCCGGCGGTCTTCTGGGACCAGGCCCTCGCCGAGCAGCTCGCGCGGGCCATCACCCTGCGCATCCTCGAGGCGGCGCAGCCGACGGTCACCTGGGCGGCGCGGGCCGAGGCGCTGAACACCAACATGGCGCTGGTGCCGTGGCTCGAGGACGCGCTCCAGCGCTACGAGGCGCGCCGCGACAGCTTCCCCACGCTCTCGGACTTCGCGCCCCGGCTCACCGCGGCGCTCGACTCGATCCCGGTGGACTCCTGCAAAGCGGCCCCGAACCCGGGCGTCGTGCTGATCGGGGTCGCGCGCAGCCGCGCCGTGGTCGCCTGGCTCGCCGACAGCTCCATCTTCCGCGACAGGGGCCTCGCCGTGGGCGACACGGTGCTCACGGTGGACGGCGACAGCGTCTCGGCGGGCGGGCTGCTCTTGCCCACGCGGCAGCTCGAGCTGAACTGGCTCCGCCACCTGCCCGTCGAGCTGGGAATCCTCGACATCAAGCGGGGCCGGAACGAGTACCAGGTACGCGCGCCGGTGAGCTACGTCCCGCGGCCCATCGCGCGCGTCGCGTCGCAGTCGCGGGCGGCGGTTGCGGCGCAGGGCGAGCTGCCGATCTGCCGCTGGGTGCGGCGCGCCGTGCGCCGGCCCGCGCGGCGCTAACGCCGTTCCCGGGCGGTAGCGCCGGGGTGGTCAGCCGGCGGGCGGCGCCGCTGGCTCGGCGTCGAGCGCCTCGCGCACCTTGCGCAGGAACTCGCTCATCGTCCACGGCTTCTGCACGAACGGCAGGGCCGGGTCGAGCGGGACGCCGTCGGTGTCGCGACCGGCGTACCCGCTGGTGAAAAGGACGCGCAGCCGCCGGCCCCCGCGCGTCATCTCGCGGTACAGCTCCGGGCCCCCGAGCCGCGGCATCACGACGTCGGCGATCAGCAGGTCGATGTCGTCCGGGTGCCGCCGCACGAGCTCCAGCGCGCGCATCCCGTCCGCGGCGGTGAGGACGTTGTAGCCGTGCCGCTCGAGCAGGCGCTTGCCCACGCGGAGCAGCGATTCCTCGTCCTCCACCAGCAGGATCGTCTCCTTCCCCGCGGGGAGCGGCGTCGCCGGTGTCGGGCGGGCGCGGACCGGCTCATCGGCGACGGGGAGGTACACCGTGACGGTCGTGCCCAGCTGCGGAGCGCTGCCGACGTGCACCCAGCCCTTGTGCTGCTTGACGAGCCCGTACACCATCGCGAGACCCAGTCCGGTGCCGGCGCCCGCCTCCTTGGTCGTGAAGAACGGCTCGAAGACCCGGGCCCGCGTCGTCTCGTCCATCCCGACTCCGGTGTCTGCCACCCGGATCGCCACGTAGTCGCCGGGCACCCCGAACCCCAGCGCCGCGCACGCCGCCGAGTCCAGCGTCGAGCGCGCCACGCCGATGATCAGCCGCCCGCCGGAGGCCATCGCGTCCCGCGCGTTGGTCACCAGGTTCATCACGATCTGCTCGATCGCCCCGGGGTCCGCGCGCACGGTGGCGCCTGCCGGCGCGATGTCCACCGCGATCTCGATGTCTTCCCGCACCACACGGCGCAGCACCCGGGCGAAGTCGCCCACCAGCTGCGCCAGGTCCACTACCTGGAACTCGAGGCGCTGCCGCCGGCTGAAGGCGAGCAGCTTGCGCGTCAGGTCGGCGCCGCGCTGCCCGGCGTGCTGGATCACCTCCAGGTCCGGCAGCAGCGGCGAGTCGGGCGGCAGGTCCTGGCGCGCCAGCTCGACGGTGGCGAGGATCGACGAAAGCAGGTTGTTGAAGTCGTGCGCCATGCCGCCGGCGAGCTGGCCCACGGCCTCCATCTTCTGGGCCTGACGCAGCTGCTGCTCGAGCGCGCGCCGCTCGGTGAGGTCGAGCAGCGTGCCGATCACGACGACCCGGCCGTCCACCACGGTGCGGGTGCCGTGCACCTCGACGTCAAGCGCCGAGCCGTCCTTGCGCCGGCCGCGGAAGGTGTAGCGGAGGCTCGGCACGACGCCCTCCAGCCGCTGCCGCAGGTTCTCGCGCACCATCTCCCGGTCCTCGGCGGCGACGACGTCGAGCACCGACGGCAGCGCGAGCGCCTCCTCCACCGTGTAGCCGAACATCCGCGCCAGCTCGGGGTTCACGTAGTCGAACCGGCCGTCGCAGATGATGTAGAACCCGGCGAGCGAGTGTTCCACGACGGTGTGGAACCGCCGCTCCGCGGCCGCGAGCGCGTCGGACGACTGGCGGCGCTCGGTCTCGCGCCTGAGGTCGGCTCGGCGCACGGTCCAGAGCAGACCGAACATGGCGGCCGCGAGCAACGACAGCACCAGCACCGCCTCGTTGCGCTCGCGCGCCGTCACCGCGGCGAGCGCCTCCCAGCGGTCCACCCGGCACACTAGCCCCCAGGCCGTCGGGGCGATCCGCCGTGTCGCGGCAAGCACCGGCACGTCGGCGGCGTCGGTGAAGGCGCCGAAGGTGCGGATCCCGTCGGCGGCGAGCCGGTCGAGCAGTGTCGCCGCGTCCCACCGCACCCGTACGCTGAGCGGCGCCGCCGCCGGGTGCAGCCGCGCCGTGAGGAGGACGAGGTCGGTCCCGTCGCGGCCGACCAGGTAACACTGCCCGGTAGCGGTCGCCAACGGCTGGTGCGCCACCTGCGGCAGCAGGAACTCGGCCGGGTCCAGGGTGAGCACCACCGCGCCCGCCGACACCGGCGCCGCGCCGCGGGCCGCGGCCGGCACGAGGATCGGCGCGGAGAACACCAGCGCCAGAGCGCCGTCTGGCCCGCGGAGCGGACCTTCGATGCGGCTACGCCCGTCGCGGGCGGTGCGCACCGCCATGGTGAGGAGGGCCGCGCCGGGGCCGGGGGCGCTGTCGCTGCTGCCGACCACCCCGCCCTCGCCCGTCACCACCCAGAGGCGCTCGAACCGGGAGAGCTCCTGCACGGCCGACCATGGGCGGCCGACGGGCGCGAAGCGCGTCCGCGCGTACTCGGCCACGATCGCCGCGGCACCGCGCCGCTCGGCGAGCCACGACTCGATGGCGAGCTTCTTGGCATCGCTGAGAGCGGTCAGACGGGCTTGCCACGTCTCGAGTGCGTCCGCCTCCAGCACGCGGCCGCGCCAGCGCACCAGCGCGAACAACACGAGCGCCGCCCCGCCCGCTACGGCGGTCGGAGCCCAGGGTCGCAGCCGAGGCCACGCCACCCGGACGGCAGTCCGGAAAGTCCCGACGACACGCGACATCTGCTCTAATCCTGGCGTTATGGGCGTCCGGCGGAAAGCCAGCCGGAAAAACCGCAGGGTGCGGCGTGAACGCCACACGGGCTTGGCCACCTGCGGCGCGGCGACGTACTATTGCCGGATCGGAG
>CAYHQJ010000105.1:0-7778 GCA_964358595.1 uncultured Gemmatimonadales bacterium | reverse complement strand
CGTCGAGGAGGGCGTCGTGACGGGCGGCGGCGTCGCACTGCTGCGCTGCCAGGCGGCCGTGTCGAAGCTGAAGCTCGGCGAAGACGATCAGATCGGCGCCGAGATCGTGCGGCGCGCCCTCGAGGAGCCGATCCGGATGATCGCCCAGAACGCCGGGGCCGAAGGCTCGATCGTCGTCGCGAGAGTGCGGGAATCGAAGGAGAAGAACTTCGGCTACAACGCCCAGACCGACGAGTTCGAGGATCTGGTCGCCGCCGGCGTCATCGACCCGACGAAGGTGACCCGTACGGCGTTGCAGAACGCGGCGTCGATCGCGGGCCTCCTGCTCACGACCGAGTGCGTCGTGGTCGAGAAGAAGGAAGACAAGAAGGAGCCGGCCATGGGCGGCGGTGGCGGCATGGGAGGGATGTACTAGCCACAGTCGGCAGACGCGCAGACGGGCAGTTTGTCAGGGAAGGCCTCACGGCGCGGCCCCGGAGCGGATCCGGGGCCGTCGTCGTCGCTAGGGTCTGTGGCGCGACGGGGCGGGCGGCAGCGCTGGCATCGCCTCCCGCACGATCCGCGCGATGGTCGCGCTGTCGGCATGGAGCAGGCCGGCGGCCGGCAACCGCCACAGCAGCGTGACCCACGCGGTGTCCTGCGCGAACGCGCGCCGGAACAGCGGGAGCGCCTCGTCCACGCGCCCGCGGTCGGCCAGCGTAACGGCGTGCCAGTAGACCAGCTCGCCGTTCACCGCGCTGTCGGGGAGGATCGCTTCGGCCGCAGCGTAGGCCGAGATGGCCGAATCCACCTGCCCGCGCGTGACCAACTCGTCGCCGTGGTTCGCGGCCTGGTATGCCCGCGCGACGCGCACCAGCCGCCGCAGCTCGCCGATCGGGTCGGCCGAGTCCTCGACCCTGAGGTCGAAGATCTTCTCCCACGGCGGCAGCGACCGGTCGCCGCTCACCACGATCAGCACCGCCGACTGCCGGCCGCGGATGTCCCCCCCCTCGCGTTGCGCCGCCTCGAGCGCGGCGAGGAGCCGCTCGGCGAGGTCGCCCGGAGCGGTCTCGAAGGCGCGGCCCATCGCGTCCCACACGGTGCTCCGCGCCATCAGGTTCGCCTGCGCCGCATACCACCGCCCGACGCGGCCGCCGGCCTCGCGGATGTTACGCGAGCCGGTGTGGTTCGCGGCGGTGCCGCGCGCGTCGATCACCGCCACCTGCCGCGTCGTGGAATCGGGGTCGCCGGCCAGGAGCGCGCGCAGCGCCTGGGGCGCGCTCATCCCGGTGCGCATCAGCGCCAGCGCGCGCGGGCCGTAGGCGGGCAGCACGAACGACTGGGTCGCCACCGCCCCGATGCCGGGCTCGGCCCAGCTCACGATGCTGCCGACCGAGAACCAGTGCGACTGCACCGCCACGCCGAGCTGGCCGCTGGCCGAGTCCATGGCGACGATCGAGAAGGTGTGCAGGGGGCGCACGGCCCGGCGCGCGGCCTGGGCGTGGAGCAGTGGGCTGGCGAAGGCCGCCAGGGCGGCCGCGAGCGTGACGGGGGTCACCATCGGGTGTCGGCTCATGGCGTCCAGTCTGCGCCGCGACTGGCGGGGGCGCAAGCGCATTCTATACTTGAACCCTGTGACCGAACCCCCCAGGCCGTCGCGCGCGACCACGGAGAAGCGCGCGACCCTCTCGCGCGAGCTCGCGGACTTCCTCATCGAGCTCTCGATCGCGCTGCACAAGCACGCGATGTATCCCGGCGGGCACCCCACCCTCGGCCCCGCTGCCGACGCTGTGGCGCGGCGGCTCGACAGCATCCTCGCCGAGCGCGGCACGCTGTCGCTCGGCGTGGCGCGCGACCAGCTGGTCATCGAGGGGGTCGCCACCGACTCCCGCAACCCGGTGCTCAAGGACCTCGCCGACCGACTGCACCGCCACCACCTCGGCGCGATCTCGTTCGCGCGCGGCGTGACGGCGGGCGAGCTCGAGGAGGCGCTCAAGCTTCTCGCCCAGGACGCGGACCGTGGCGGCGAGCCGCTCGGCCTCCGGCCGCTGGCGCAGATCGCCACGTGGGCGCACGTGCGGTTCTTCCCGCTCACCTTCGACCGGCTCGAGCTGGTGGAGGACGAGGGTGGGGAAGGCGGTGCCGGCGGCGCGGTCACCGGTGGGCGCGGCGCGCAGCTCTGGGTCGGGCTCGCGCGCGCGGCGCTGGCCGCCGAAGACGTCGAGAAGCGGCAGCCACCCGCCGAGCACCCGCCCGAGCCGCACGCCTTCCGTCTGGTGCCGCCGCCCGAGGCCGAGGCGAAGCCGCTCTCCGACGAGGAGATCGACGCCGCCCTCCAGGAGGTGCACGTCGGGGAGCTGGCGCGCGACGCGGCGGAGCCGGCCGCGGTCGCGAAGGCGATTGAGTCGCACGAGCGTGGCACCGCGTACGACCAGGTGATCGTCGGCTACCTGCTCCAGATCGCCGAGGAGCTCAAGACCGCGGGTGGGGTGGGCGCGGTCGCGCTCAAGAAGAAGATGAGCCGGATGATCACCACGCTCGACTCGCGCACGCTGGGCCGCCTGCTCGAGATGGGCGGCGACCTCACGCAGCGGCGCCAGTTCGTCCTCGACGCGTCGCAGGGGATGGCGGTGGATGCCGTGGTGGACATCGTGAAGGCCGCCTCGGGGAGCGGTGCGCCGATCTCGAACGCGATGCTGCGGATGCTCGCCAAGCTGGGCCACCACGCCGAGCGCGGCCCCGCGCCGCGGCGCTCGATCGCCGAGGCGGGGCTGCGCGACCAGGTGGCCGAGCTGGTCCAGGGCTGGGCGCTGGCCGACCCGAACCCGGATGCCTACGCGCTCGCGCTGCAGAAGATGTCGCAGGCGACCCCGACGCTGGTCGCCGCCACGGAGGCCGCCTTCGAGCCGGAGGCCGAGCGCCTGGTGCAGATGGCGTTCGAAGCGGGCGCAACGGGCGACCCGGTGAACCGCGCCATCGACGACTTCGTCGTGCGCGGGCGCGTGACCGACTTGCTGGCACTGCTCGAGCGCGCACCGCTGGAAAACCAGGCCACGGCGCTGGCGCGGGAGCGCGTGGTGAACCCGACCACGCTCAAGGTGGCGCTCGGCACGCACCCGGTGGATTTCGCGCTCGTGGACCGGCTGGCCGCGGCGCTCGGCATGCGGGCGGTCGAGCCGATGCTCGACATCCTCGCGGAGTCGGAATCGCGCCAGGTGCGGCGCGCGATCATCGACCGGCTGGTGAAGCTGGGCGACGAGCTGGCCCCGTTCCTGCCGCCGCGGCTCGGCGACAACCAGCCGTGGTTCGTGCTCCGCAACGTTCTCTACCTCGCGGCGGAGATCGGCGGCACGCCCGCCGCGGTGGACGCGACCCCGTTCCGGCACCACGAGGACGCGCGGGTGCGCCGCGAGGCCATGCGCGTGCTGTTCCACCACCCGGGTGAGCGTACGCGGGCGCTGTGCACGGCGCTCTCCGACGCGGACCCGCGCACCAAGCGCCTCGCCCTCTCCGCCGGCGGCGCAGGCGGCTGGCCCGCCCCGGCCGTGCCGCTGCTCATCGCCCTCGCCTCCGACGACGAGCAGGAGAGCGAGCTGCGCGTCGGCGCGATCCGCGCGCTCGCCGTCCACGGCGGCAACCTGGCCCTGGACGCGCTGCTCAAGCTCACCGAGGTTCGTCGGCGCAGCATCCTCGATGCGATGAAGATCACGACCACGTCACCCGAGCTGCTCGCGGCCGTCGCCGCGCTGGGCGCGTTCCTGCCCGGTGCCCGGGCGCGCGAGCGCCTCGAGGCCCACAGCCGCGGCCGGGACGCGGCCGCGGCCATCGCGGCCGCCGCCGCCCTCGAGGGAGCCCGATGACCGAGCAGCTGGAGCCGCTGGCGATGAAGTTCCTGAACGCGTTCGCCCAGGCACTCGCCACGATGACGCTCTACCCCGAGGGTCACCCCAGGCGCGAGGGCATCATCGACACCGCCTTCGAGAACTTGCGCGCGGTGCAGAACCTGGACCGCCGCGCGTCATTCTCCTTCCTCGGCGACGAGGTCGTGCTCGGCCAGCGGCCGATCCGTGAGATGCGCGGCTGGGACTGGAGCACGCGCCTCGCCAACGCCGGGATCCAGCGGCTCCAATTCGAGTCGGAGGTGACACGCGAGGAGTTCGACAGCTTCATCAACGAAGTGCTGGCGCGGCTCACGCTCCAGGCGCTCCAGCAGGCCGCGCCCGGCACCCACGCCGGCACCGGCCCGATCCGCTTCGGCTCCGTCGGGATCCGCGAGCTGACGCCCGAGCCCGAGATCCAGACGGCCTCGATCGAGCTGTCGCTCCACGAGGAGGCCGAAACCGTCCGCTGGCTGCACGAGGAGACGGTCCGCGCTGCCGACATCCCGCTCGGCGAGGCCGAGGCGGTGGTACGCTCGCTGGCGGCGGCGATGCATGGCGACCAGGCCGTCGTCCTGCCGCTCCTCCAAATCCGCCGCTACGACGAGTACACGACCACGCATTCGCTCAACGTGTGCGTGCTCGCGATGGGGCTGGCCGAGTGGGTCGGCCTCGGCGCGCGCGACATCCGCGCGTTCGGCACCGCCGGCCTGCTCCACGACATCGGCAAGACCAAGATCCCCACCGACGTCCTGAACAAGACCGGCCGCTTCACGCCCGAGGAGCGGGAAATCATGAACCGCCATCCGGTCGAGGGCGCCAAGATCATCATCGCGACCGAGCAGAAACTCGACCTGGCGGCGGTGGTGGCCTACGAGCACCACATCATGCTGAACGGCGGTGGCTACCCGAAGTTCGAGTACCCGCGCGAGTGTCACCAGGCCAGCAAGCTGGTGCACGTGTGTGACGTGTACGACGCCCTGCGCACCAACCGGCCGTACCGCAGCGCCTGGCCGGCGCCGAAGGTGCTCTCCTACCTCGAGGAGCGCTCCGGAACGGAGTTCGACCCCGAGGTCGCCCGTTCGTTCGTCAAGATGATGTCGGAATGGGAGCCGAAGCTGGCGTCCATCGAGGAGCCCGCCGAAGCGGCCGCGGCGCCGCCGGCACCCGCCGCCGAGGGCGGCTCAGTACCGGGGCAGGGGTAGCGCCAGCTGCCCGAGCGCCGCGCCCACCTCGAACACGGGCGAGGGCGCGTCCTGCGCCGCCACGACGATCCTTCCCGCGAACGACGTTCCGCGCAGCGCCGCGCGCACGGCGGCGAGCGCCAGCTCGGCGCGGTTGCAGTGCTCGGAGAGGTGCGCGAGCACGACGAGGCCCAGCGCCGCGTGCGCGCACCCGGCGACCAGCTCGCCGGCCTCGCGGTTCGAGAGGTGTCCCCCGCGTCCCGCGATCCGCGAGCGCACCGCCGGCGGGTAGCCGCTCGCGCGCAGCATGACCTCGTCGTGGTTCGCCTCAACCACCACCGCGTCCAGCCCGCGCAGCGCGTGGCGCAGCGCCACCGTCGGCGAGCCGACGTCGTAGGCGATGCCGAGCCGGCGGCCCTCGCCGTCCTCGACGACCAGCAGCACCGGCTCCGCGGCGTCGTGCGCGGTGGGAAACGTGGTGACGTGGAAAGAAAAGAGCGCGGTGCGGCGGCCCGGCGCGAGCGCGACAGTCGCGATGCCATCCGTGAGGTCGCCGGCGAGCGCGGCGAGCGTGCCCGGGCTGGCGACGAGCGGCACGCTCCACGCAGCTGCGGCGCGTACGGCCCCGCGGGCGTGGTCGCCGTGCTCGTGCGTCAGCACGATCGCGCGCACCCCGGCGCGTTCGCGGCCGGCGGCTGCGCAGCGCTTCACCAGGTCCTTGTGCGAGAAGCCCGCGTCCACCAGCAGGGCGTCCTCGCCCGACTCGACCAGGAGCGCGTTGCCCCGGCTCCCCGAGCCGAGGACCGTCAGTCGCATTCGAGCCCCGTGGCGGCCTGCCAGACGGCGGTCAGGTAGGTCCGCACCGCGTCGTCGCAGGCGACGTCGCGCCGCGGCAGCACGCGGCCCGCGGTCCGGAGGAACATCCGGCACGCGAGCCGGCGGCCAGGCTCGTCGGTCCCCCACGCGAAGGGGGGCACGTGCGGCTCCGGCCGCTTCGTGCCGTACACGTTGGCGCCGGTGCCGATCGCGCAGCCCGTCGGCAGCATCGTGCCGATCGCTGTCTTCACGTGGTCGCCGATCAGCGCGCCGAGGAAGGTCAGGCCGGTCTCGATCCGCTCGGACCCGAGGTTCAGGCGCACGGGCCCGTAGGTGTTCTTGAGGTTCGACGTGATCGTGCCGGCGCCGAGGTTCGCCCAGCGGCCGACGACCGAGTGGCCGAGGAAGCCGTCGTGCGCCTTGTTCGCGTAGCCGAGGAAGACGCTGGTCGCGACCTCGCCGTGCACGACGCACTTCGGGCCGACGCTGCTCTCCCGCAGCTGCCCGCCCAGGATCCGCGTCCCCGCGTGCACCGCCAGCGGCCCGGTGAGCCGGGTGAACGCGCGCACCTCGGCGCCGGGGCCGAGCCACACCGGAGCGTCGCGCACGTCGAACACCACATGCGGCTCGACCAGCGCGTCCTCCACCAGCACGAGCGAGGGATCGCCCAGCACCGTGCACGCCGCGGGAACCGTCCCGGGGCCGCGCCGCGCGGCGCGGTGCGCGAGGTCCTCGCGCAGCACCGCCGGCAGGTCGCCGATGAGCTGCCACACGCCTTCCAGGCGCTTTCCCGCGATGGCGTGGGCCGGCCACGCCGCGGTCTCGGACAGCGCGAGCCACGGCGTGCCCGGCGGAAACGCGGCGCCGATGGTCGTGCCGGCACCATCCACGAACCGGGTGGGCTCCCTCGGCACCTCCCCGGGCATCGCATCCGCGGCGGGTACGAACGTGGAGCGGAAGACGAGACGTGCGCTGTCCCTATCGCCCGGCGCCGGCACGACGGGCGGTGCGCCGGGCTCGGTGAACCCGCGCAAGTGCGGCGCCGAGAGGTGTCCCGCGACGGTGAGGCCGTGCCGCACGCTCCACCGCTCGCGCAGCAGCCAGGCGCCGTAGCGCAGCTCGCCAAGCGGGCGCGAGAGCGCGAAGGGCAGGAACTTCGGGTAGTCCTCCTCCGCGTCGCAGAGAAAGAGCTGCGCGCTCACGCGCCGCGCTCCCCGGCCAGCATGCCCGGCAGGCGGTCGAGCAGCTTCTTGAGGTCCGGCGCGCGCTCGGCCGTGGTCACGAGCGTGATGCCCCGCGCCCGGACGACCACGACGCCCTCGAGCCCCTCCACCACCGTCGTCCCCTCCTCGCTCCACACCACGCAGTCCTTCGCATCCACGGCGTGCGCGTCGCCGACCACCACGTTGCCCGCCGCGTCGGTCCGGCGCACGCGGCGCAGGGCCGCCCAGGACCCGACGTCGTCCCAGCCGAAGTCGCCCGCGACGACGGCTCCGCGCGCCGTGCGCTCGAACAGCCCGACGTCCACGCTCACCGGCCGGACGGCCCCGTACATCGCGTCCGCGTCGCCGCGGTCCAGGGCCGCGAGGCCGCCCGCCAGCTCCGGCGTGTGCGTCGCGATCTCCGCTCGGAACCGCCGCGCGGTCCACGCGAACAGCCCCGTGTTCCACAGGGCCCCCTCGGCGATCAGCGCTCCGGCGCGCGCGGCGTCGGGCTTCTCGACGAACCGCGTGATGCGGCGTGCTCCGCCGCCCAGGGGCGCACCGGGCACGATGTAGCCGTAGCTGGTTTCCGGCCGGGTCGGCTTCGCCCCCACGGTCGCCACGACGTCGGCCTGCTCGGCGAGCGCCAGCGCGGCGGCGGCGGCGGCCCGAAAAGCGTCGGGATCGCCGACCGCCCAGTCGGCGTGGAGCGAGAGCAC
>CAYHQJ010000104.1:5207-7859 GCA_964358595.1 uncultured Gemmatimonadales bacterium | reverse complement strand
CCGGCTGTAGAAGCTGGACCCGGGCACGGGCGCCACGCCTGCCTCGCGGGTGAGCCACAGGGCACTGAGGTTGCGGCGGGTGCCGGCGGCGGGATTCGAACCCGCACGGGCTTGCGCCCAGAGGGGTGCGAATCCTCCACGTCTACCAGTTCCGCCACGCCGGCACCGCTTCTTCGGCCTCGGAACCCGCAGCTCCGTGGGGAGCAATGACGCTCGACTCGCACCCTGCCGAACCGCGCACCCAGTATGCGGCTTTCGGCGTGTGCTGACCTAACCGTTTTCGCGGCACACGCGGGCCAGAAAAACGCGAGGCCGGGTCAAAGACCCGGCCCCTCGCGCGCGGCGGACTGACCGCAGAGGACTCGCACCCCAAGCCGAGTGTACCCTCGGCCCGTTGTGCGGTCAAGAGGCGTGCTTTGAGCTTCCGATCGTCGCGAGCCGTCGCGCGGCCTCCTCCAGCATCGGCAGCGTCTTGCAGAAGGCGAAGCGGATGAATCGACGCCCCAGCTCGGGCCGGCTGTAGAAGCTTGAGCCCGGCACGGGCGCCACTCCCACCTCCCGCGTGAGCCAGAACGCGAACTCGTCATCTGGCAAGTCGCTCAGCGCCGTGAAGTCGGCCAGCACGTAGTAGGCGCCCTCCGGCGCCGTGCACCGGAAGCCCGCCGCGAGTAATCCCCGCATCAAAGTGTCGCGCCGCGCGCGGTAGTCGCGCGCCAGGCCGTCGTAGTAATCCCGCCCCAGCGTCTCGATCGCCGCGGCCACGCCCTCCTGTAAGGGCGCGGGCGCGCCCACGGTCAGGAAGTCGTGCACCTTGCGGATCGCACCCGTCACGCCCGCCGGCGCGACGATCGTCCCCACCCGCCAGCCCGTCACGCTGAACGTCTTCGAGGCGCCGCTGATGGTGATCGTCCGCTCGCGCATCCCGGGCAGCGTGGCGATCGGGACGTGCTCGCCCTCGTAGTAGATGTGCTCGTAGATCTCGTCGGTCACAGCCCACGCGTCGTGCCGCCGGCATAGCTCGGCGATCGCCTCCAGCTCTCCACGCCGCAGCACGCGGCCGGTTGGGTTGTTCGGGGTGTTGACGATGATGGCGCGCGTACGGTCCGAAAACGCCGCCGCCACGCGGTCGAGATCGAGCGCCGCGCCCGGCGCCATCGGGACGTACACGGGCGTGGCGCCACAGAGGATCGCGTCGGGGCCGTAGTTCTCGTAGAACGGCTCGAACACGATGACCTCGTCGCCGGGATCCACGATGGCGAGCAGCGCCGAGGCCATGGCCTCGGTCGCTCCGCAGGTGATCGTGATCTCCTCCTCGGGGTTCACCGCGAGGCGATACCAGTCGGCGTACTTTCTCGCGAGCGCGTCGCGGAGCCGCTTGGCGCCCCACGTGATGGCGTACTGGTTGACGTCGGCGTGGAGGGCGCGGGTGGCGGCCTCCTTGAGCACGTCGGGGCAGGGGAAGTTCGGGAAGCCCTGCGCGAGGTTGATCGCGTCGTGCTCGTTGGCGACGCGCGTCATCGCGCGGATCACCGACTCGGTGAAGCCGTGGGTGCGGCGGGCGGTGTGCATCCGCCAATTCTAACGGCCCGCGCGGGAGGCCGCTCGCCTTCCGGCGGCGCGCGCTAGATTCCCGCCCCATGGAAGTCCAGATCTTCGGCGTGAAGAAGAGCGCCGCCACGCGCGCCGGGTTGCGGTTCTTCGCCGAGCGCCGGATCACGGTGCACTTCGTGGACCTGACCGAGCGCGCGGCGTCGCCCGGTGAGCTGCGGCGGTTCGCCCAGAAGTTCGGCGCGCCGGCGCTGCTCGACCGCGGGTCGAAGCGGTTCGCCGAGCTGGGCCTGCGCTCCGCGCTGCTGTCCGACGAGCGGTGGCTCGCGAAGCTCGCGGACGAGCCGCTGCTGCTCAGGATGCCGCTGGTGCGCTGGCAGAACCTGCTCACCGTCGGGCCGGCGGAAGCGACCTGGAAGGAGTGGGTGGCGAAGTGACGCTGGTGTCGTTCGCCGGCGTCGCGGTGCAATTCGGCGCCCGCGAGCTGCTGCGGGACGTCAGCCTCGTCGTCGGCCGCGGGGAGCGCTGGGGCGTGCTCGGCCGCAACGGCTCGGGCAAGACGACGCTGTTCAACCTCATCACCGGCGAGCTGCTGCCCTCCGGCGGCACGGTGGCGCGCGCCAGCGGTCTCCGGGTGACCGTCATGGACCAGCACCGCGCGTTCGGCGAGGCGGAGACGGTGTGGGAGGCGGCGGCGGGCGCGTTCGCCGAGCTGTTCGCGCTCGAGCGGTCGCTCGGGGAGCAGATGACGCGGATGGCCGAGGCCGGCGAGGGCGTGACGCCCGCGATGCTCGACCGCTACGACCGCGACCTGGCCCGGTTCGAGCGGGAGGGCGGCTACGCGGCAGCGGCGCGCGTGGACGCGGTGCTGCACGGCCTCGGCTTCGATCCCGATGGGGCGCGGTCGCAGCGCCTGGCCACCCTGAGTGGCGGGGAGCGCGGGCGGGTGGCGCTGGCCCAGCAGCTCGCCGCGCCCGCCGACTTGCTGCTGCTCGACGAGCCGACCAACCACCTCGACCTCGAGACCACGCTGTGGCTCGAGGGCTACTTGCGCAGCCTCGACGCGGCGGTGCTGCTCATCACCCACGACCGCGCGCTGCTCGC
>CAYHQJ010000104.1:0-5197 GCA_964358595.1 uncultured Gemmatimonadales bacterium | reverse complement strand
CGCGGCCTTGGCGGACCACATCCTGCACATCGAGGCGGGTACCGCGACGGCGTACGCGGCGGGCTACACCGCGTTCCTGACGCAGCGCGCCGAGCGGCGGCTCGCGCAGCAGCGCTCGTACGCGCAGCAGGCGGCGAAGATCGCGAAGGAGGAGGACTACATCCGCCGCAACATCGCGGGGCAGAACACCCGCCAGGCGCAGGGCCGCCGGAAGCGGCTGGAGCGCCTGCCGCGCCTCGGCCCGCCGCCGGGGGCGGAGGACGTGATGACCGTCCGCCTGGAGGCGAAGGAGCGCGGCGGGGATCAGGTCCTGGTGGCCGAGGACGTGCGCATCGCGTTCGGCGAGCGGGTGCTGCTGCGCGGGTTCGGGGCCACGGTGCGGCGCGGCGAAGTCGTCGGCCTGCTGGGCGCGAACGGGGCGGGGAAGTCCACCCTGCTCACGGTGTTCACGAGCGAGCGTGCGCCGGAGGGCGGCGCGGTGCGGGTGCCCGAATCGGTCACGATCGCGCACTACCGCCAGGACCTCGCGCAGGTGCCCGGCGGGCGGACGCTGTATGACGCCATCGCCGACCGCCGCGGCTCGTGGACGCGGGGCCAGGTGCAGGGGCATCTCGGCCGCTTCGGATTCTCGGGCGACGCGGTGCTCCGCCGCTGCGGGACGCTGTCGGGCGGCGAGCGCGCGCGGATGGCGCTGGCGCTGCTGGAGCTGGACCGGGCGAACCTGGTGGTGTTCGACGAGCCCACGAACCACCTCGACGTCGAGTCGATCGAGGCGCTGGAGGAGGCGATCGCGGACTTCGATGGCACGGTGATCCTGGTGAGCCACGACCGCGCGCTGCTGCGCGCGCTCACCACGCGCGTCTGGGTGCTGCATGACGGGCGCATCGCGGATTACCCGGGCACGTTCGCGGAATGGGAGGTGGTGAGCGCCGAACGGGCGCACGCGGCGCGGGTGGCGGCCCAGGAGGAGGAGGCGCTGCGCCGGCTGAAGGAGCAGCGGCAGCTGCGGCGCGGGCAGGAGGCGCGCAAGGAGGACCAGGCGGCGCAGCGCGCCGCGCGTCGCTCGCGCGAAGCGGCCGAGGCCGAAGTGGCGCGGTGCGAGGCCGAGGTCGAGCGGGTGGAGGGCGCGCTGGCGGATCCGGATCTGTACCTGACGCCCGAGGGGGTGCGGCGGGCGGCCGAGCTCGGCAAGACGCTCGACGTGGCGCAGCGGACGCTGGACGCGGCCCTCGAGGCGTGGTACCTCAAACAGCCGGCCAAGTAGTGCGTCCGGGCCGCATCCTCGCGCTGCTGGCGCTGGCCGAGCTGCTCGGCATGTCCGTGTGGTTCTCGGCCAGCGCGCTGGCGCCGCAGCTGCGCGAGGCGTGGTCCCTCTCCGCGGCGCAGGCCGGCTGGCTCACCACGGCCGTGCAGCTCGGGTTCGTGTCGGGAACGGCGAGCGCCGCCGTGTTCAACCTCGCCGACATCATCCCGGCGCGCCGGTACTTCGCGGCGTGCGCGCTGGCCGCAGCGGCGTGCAACGCGGCGCTGCTCGCGGCGGGCGGTTTCGAGCATGCACTCGCCACCCGGTTCGGCACCGGGTTCTTCCTGGCCGGGGTCTATCCGCCGGCGATGAAGATGATCGCCACCTGGTACCGGGACGGCCGCGGGTTCGCGATCGGCACGATCGTCGGCGCGCTCACGGTGGGGAAGGCGACGCCGTACCTGGTGCACGGCCTCCAGCACGCGGGCATCGCGCCCGTGGTGCTCACCGCCTCCGCCGGCGCCGTGGCTGCGGCGCTGCTGGTCCTCGCGGCCTACCGCGACGGTCCGTTCGCGTTCGAGCGGCGGCCGTTCTCGTGGGGCCTGGTCGGCGCGGTGCTGCGGGACCGCCAGGTCCGCCTCGCGACGGGCGGCTACCTCGGCCACATGTGGGAGCTGTACGCGATGTGGCCGTGGATCGCGGCGTTCCTCGCGTCGGGCGCGCGCCTCGGTCCCCGTGCCGCCGACGTGGCCGGCTTCGCCGCGATCGCCGCCGGCGGACTCGGCTGCGTGCTCGGCGGCTGGGCGGCGGACCGGATCGGGCGCGAGCGGCTCACCATCTGGGCGATGGCGATCAGCGGGTCCTGCGCGGCCGTGATCGGCGCGAGCGCCGACCTGCCGTGGCTCGTGATCGCCGTGGCGCTGGTGTGGGGCTTCGCGGTCGTGGCCGACTCGGCGCAGTTCAGCGCGCTGGTCACCGAGCTGGCGCCGCCGCACGCCGTCGGCACGGCGCTCACGATCCAGACCTCGCTCGGGTTCCTGCTCACGATGGCGTCCATCCAGCTCGTCCCGCGGCTGGTGGACGGGATCGGCTGGCGGTGGGCGTTCGTGATGCTCGCCGCCGGGCCCGCCCTGGGGATCCTTGCGATGCGCCGGCTCCAGCGGGTGCGCCGCGCCGCGAAGCCCGCGTAGACCGCGCCATCGCGAAGCGGCGGCGCGAGCCGGCGGCGAGCGCGGGCGGTATCTTCCGCTTCATGAGTGCGCGCGCGGCATCACACGCTTTTCTCGAGCACACCTCGGAGACGCGGCTGCTGGTGCGGGCCGGCTCGTTCGCGGAGCTGCTCGCCGAGGCGGCCCGGGCTCTCGCCGAGCTGGAGGGGCGCGGCGTGGCCCCGGGACCGGCGGGCGAGGGCGAGGCGATCGAAGTCCACGCGCCCGACGGCGCGGCGCTGCTCGTCGAGTGGCTCAACGAGCTGGTCTTCCGCGCCGAGCGCGGCGCCGGGGTGCCGTGCGACGTCGAGGTGCTCGAGGCGGGTGAGACGGCGCTCCGCGCGCGGGTACGCTTCGCCCGCCTGCCGGAGGCGCCCGCACTCGTGAAGGCGGCCACGCTGCACGGCCTGCGCCTCGAGCCCAAGGATGGTATGCTTGAAGCAGAGGTTACCCTCGACGTCTGAGGTGCCCGATGACGTCGTATCCCGCCCGGTCGGTCAGTCCCTGGCTCTACGAAATCCCCACGAGCGCGCGTCCGGATATGCGCGTGCCGGCGCGCGTGTACGCCGATGCGGGCCTGTGGCAGCAGATCAGCCGCGACCGCTCGCTCGAGCAGCTGCTGAACGTCGCGACGCTGCCGGGCATCGCGGGGTTCGCCTACGCCATGCCCGACGCGCACGAGGGCTACGGCTTCCCCGTGGGCGGCGTGGCGGCATTCCGCACCAGCGACGGCGTCATCTCCCCCGGTGGCGTCGGCTACGACATCAACTGCGGTGTGCGCCTGCTCGCCACGGACCTCGTGGCGCGCGACGTGCGCCCCAAGCTCGAGGCTCTGGTGCACGACCTCAGCCGGACGATCCCGTCCGGCGCCGGGCGCGGCGGTCCGCTGTCCTTCACCATCGCTGAGCTCGACCGTCTGCTCGAGCGCGGCTCGCGGTTTCTCGCCGAGCGCGGCCTCGCCACCGACGAGGACGTTGCCTTCACCGAGGCGCACGGCAGCCTCGCCGCTGCCGACCCCGCGGCGGTCTCCCCGCGCGCCAAGCAGCGGGGCCACGACCAGGTCGGCACGATCGGCTCGGGGAACCACTTCATCGAGGTGCAGGTGGTGGACGAGGTGTTCGACGCTACGGCCGCCGCAGCCTACGGTCTGCGCGCGGGGCAACTCGTCGTGCTCGTCCACACCGGCTCGCGCGGCTTCGGTCACCAGGTCTGTACGGATTACGTGCGGGAGATGGACCGCGTGATGCCACAGTACGGCATCCAGCTGCCCGACCGGCAGCTCGCCTGCGTGCCCTTCGGCTCCGAGGAGGGGCGGCGCTATTTCGGCGCGATGTGCGCGGCGGCCAACTTCGCGTGGGCCAACCGGCAGGGGATCACCCACCACGTGCGGCAGGTGTTCGCTCGCGCCTTCGGCGCCCAGGGCGCGCTGCGCGTGGTGTACGACGTGGCGCACAACATCGCGAAGGTGGAGCCGTACGGGGACGAGGATCTGTGCGTGCACCGCAAGGGCGCGACCCGCGCCTTCGGCCCGGGCAATCCCGAGACGCCCGCTCCGTATCGCGCGGCGGGCCAGCCCGTGTTCATTCCCGGGAGCATGGGGACGGCCTCGTACGTGCTGGCGGGAAACGACGCCGCGCTGGAGCTGAGCTTCGGCAGCACGTGCCACGGCGCGGGGCGCGCGATGAGCCGCACGGCCGCGAAGCGCGTCAAGTCCGGCCACGACGTCCGCCGCGAGCTGGAGGCGCAGGGTATCGTGGTGCGCTGTCCCGGCGCGGCCGAGCTGGCCGAAGAGCAGCCGGCCGCGTACAAGGACGTCGAGCGCGTGGTGGATGTGGTGCACCACGCCGGCCTGGCGCGGAAGGTCGCGCGCCTCAAGCCCCTCGGCGTCGTGAAAGGCTAGCGTCCGCTCGCAGCGCGCTTCACGCGCGTTTCACCCTCGCTTCAGTCTCTCGCTCGTACCATCGGGCGAGGTGCCGTTTCACGCGGGAGGCGGGCCATGGTCTTCCGGAATCGCAGCGACGCCGGCCGGCGGCTGGCGGCCCTGCTGGCGGACTACCGCGCGCGCGCGGTGGTCGTGCTCGGGCTGCCGCGCGGTGGCGTCGTGGTCGCGTATGAGGTGGCGGAGCTGCTGGACGCCCCGCTCGACGTGCTGCCGGCGCGCAAGCTCGGCGCCCCGATGAACCCGGAGTTCGCGATCGGGGCGATGGCGCCCGGGGTGATCCAGGTCGAGGAAGAGCTGTGCGCGCGGCTCGGGATTTCCCGCGACCACGTCGCGCGGGAGATCGGCCTCAGGCAGTTCGAGCTGGAGCGGATGGGGGCGCTCTACCGCACGGTGCAGCCGGGCGTGGACGTGACGGATAAGACGGTGATCCTGGTGGACGACGGGCTTGCCACGGGCGCGACGGCGGCGGCCGCCGTGGAGTCGCTGCGGCGTCGCCGGCCGGCGCGGATCGTGTTCGCGGCGCCGGTCGGGAGCCAGCCGAGCGTGGCGGCGCTCGGCACCCGGGCGGACGTGGTGGTGTGCCCGTGGACGCCGGAGGACTTCGTGGCGGTCGGCGACTACTACGAGGACTTCGGCCCGACGAGCGACGAGGAGGTGCTGGGCTGCCTCAGGCGCGCGCAGGCGGAGCATCCCGCCGATGCGCGTCTCTGAGGGATGCGGCTAGCTACGTGACGAGTGTCGATCCCACATCGAAGCGCCGGTCAGCTCTTGCGGGAGAGTTCGGCAAGACTGGTGCGACCGGCC
>CAYHQJ010000103.1:0-7962 GCA_964358595.1 uncultured Gemmatimonadales bacterium | reverse complement strand
AGCGCAGCCTGATCTCGCCTGGAAGATCAACGTCGAAGTGACGCGCCTGCTCGCCGAACTTTCGGCCGGCATTCCATTTGTCTTCTTCTCAACCGATCTCGTGTTCGACGGCGCGCAGGGCAACTACGATGAATCCGCCGTGCCGAATCCGCTGCACGTTTACGGGCGCACCAAAGTGGCCGCCGAAAACATCGTGCTCGCGAATCCGCGACATCTCGTCATCCGCACGTCAATCAATGGCGGCACATCGCCGAAAGGCGACAGCGGTTTCAACGAGCAGATGCGCCTCGCGTGGCAGGCTGGCAGGACTCTGAACCTGTTCGTCGACGAATATCGCGCACCGATTCATGCGCGGATCACGGCCGGAGCGGCGCGGCCTATTTCACGATGAGCGAGGCGGACGTGCGCACCGCGGTCGCCACGCCGTGGATCGGCGTCGGCTCCGACTTCGGCGCCACCGCTCCCGATGGCCCGCTCGCCGTGCAGCCGGCTCACCCGCGCGCCTACGGAACGTTTCCTCGGATCCTCGGCAAGTACGTGCGCGAGGAGCACGCGCTCACTCTCGAGGCGGCAGTCCACAAGATGACGGGTGTTCCTGCGGAGCGGGTGGGGCTGCGCGAGCGCGGTCTCCTGCGCGAGGGCTGGTTCGCCGACATCACGGTGTTCGACCCCGCAACGGTCGCCGACCGCGCGACGTTCGAGAACCCGCATCAGACGTCGGTCGGGGTCCGCTATGTCCTGGTCAACGGGCGGCTCACGCTCGAGGCGGGACGGTTGACCGGCGAACGCCCGGGCCGCGCCCTGCGCGGGCCCGGCTGGAGCTCGCCGTGAGCCTGGTGACCATCGTCCTTGCCTTCGTCCCTGTCGCCGTGCTCTTCCTCGGAGCCGGCTGGCTGGCTGGGGGCCGGAAGCTCACCCGCGCCGCCGCGCTCGTGGTCACGCTCGAGGCCCTCGTCCTGACACTCCTGGCGGCCCTGTGGTTCGGCTCCCTGGGTCACGGCGGCTGGTTCCCGGTGTTCCTCCTGCTGGGGGTCCTCGTGGCCGGGGCGGAGCGCGGACTGCGCTTTGCGTTCCTGCGTTCCTCGGGACGGGCGGAGCTGCGCCAGTTCGGCCTCGGTCTGGTCAAGTACCTCCTGGCGGGGGCGATCCTCGCTTGGCGCTTGGGGTAGGCTCTCCTACTATTCTGCGCCATGAATCCCGTCCATCGCGCACTCGAGCGGGTTTCCGCGTACTTCGCGGCGCGGGAGACCCGCCAGGGGGTCGTCGCGCGCCGACTCCTAGGGGTCCACCGTCCCGAGGACGAGCGGCTCGCCCAGGCCCTGATCCGCGAGAAGCGGGCGCGGCTTCGGGGCGACGGCAGCGTCGCCGGCGACCTGATCCAAACGGCGTGGTTCGTCTGGGAGCTGCTGGACCTCGGGGTGCCAACCGATTCCGCGATCATCCACAAGTCGGTCGGCTGGCTCGTCGGCCGGCAGGACAAGGACGGGGCCTACGGCCTCGGCTGTTCGCCGAAGCGGCACGAGATGAAGACCTGCGAGCACGCCATCGGCGGGTTTTTCGCCTACCGCTCCGCCGGCCGGACCATTGCCCGCACGACGCTGCCCACGGGCGCCACGGTGACTTCCGACCAGGGGTCGCGGTTCATGGCCTCCTGTTTCGCGCTGCGCAGCGTGCTGCGCGCGGCGCAGGACGAGCGGACGCTGGTGCGCCGGCACGTTGGGAGCCTGCTCGCGCTGCCCAAGCTGTGGGACACGTGGGGCAAGCCGTGGCAGCCGACGCTGGTCGTCGCGGCCCTCGCGGCGATCGCGTGGTCGCCGGAGCCGTTCCGCAACCAGCTGCCGATCCTCGCTGAGCACCTGGGGCTGAACCAGAAGCCGGACGGCTCCTGGCGCAACCTCGACATCGCGCACACCGTGGATTCGCTCGTGGCGGTCCCGC
Source organism: uncultured Gemmatimonadales bacterium (assembly GCA_964358595.1). Lineage (GTDB taxonomy): Bacteria > Gemmatimonadota > Gemmatimonadetes > Gemmatimonadales > JACORV01 > CAYHQJ01. The sequence continues at coordinate 6,024 of CAYHQJ010000103.1, read as the reverse complement.
TGCCGCAGGCGCGCGAGGCCGTGGCGCTCGCGGCGCCAAAGCTCGCCAAGATGCAGACGCAGAGCGGCGCGGTGGGAACCGGCAGCTACGCCGAGGAACGAACCCTCGTCGCGCTTCGGGCCTGGCTGATCGCTCGCGAATACGCGTAGCGTCCCTGACTCCCGAGGTCATATGGCTCACGAGCCGCTCGACCAGCGCCCGCACATCCGGCTGAGCACGCTGTCGCACGGCGCCGGTTGAGCCTGCAAACTCGGGCCCGCCGAGCTGGCGCAGGTCTTGCGCTTCGTCCTCCCGGTCTCTGATCCCGCGGTGCTGGTGGATGCGGGCAGCGCGGACGACGCTGCCGTCGTCCGCGTGGACGCGGAGCGCGCGCTCGTGCTCACGACCGACTTCTTCACGCCGATCGTGGACGACCCTTACACCTTCGGGCGGATCGCGGCCGCGAACGCGCTGTCGGACGTGTACGCGATGGGCGGGAAGCCGCGCTGGTGCCTGAGCCTCGTCGGCTGGCCCCGCGAGAAGCTGCCGCTGGAAGTACTGGGCGACGTGCTGCGCGGCGCGTCCGACATGGTCGCGCGCGCCGGGGCGCTGATCGTCGGCGGGCACTCGATCGACGACCCCGAGCCCAAGTTCGGCCTCGTGGTGGTGGGCGAGGTGCACCCCGATCGGATGACGACCAACGCGGCGGTGCTCCCGGGCGACCGCCTGGTGCTCACCAAGCCGATCGGCACGGGTATCATCGCCACCGCCATCAAGAAGGGGACGGCGCCGGACGAGGTGGTGCGCGCCGCGGTCGCCTGCATGACCGCGCTGAACGAGGGCGCCGCCGCTGCGGCGCGCGCGGCCGGTGTGCGCGCCGCCACCGACGTCACGGGGTTCGGGTTGCTCGGCCATCTGCGCTCGATGCTCGCCGCAAGCGGCTGCGCGGCCGATGTCCACGCGCGCGCCGTGCCGCGCCTGCCCGCGGTGCGCGCGCTCGCCGAGCAGGGGCACGTCCCCGACGGCACGCGGCGGAACCTGGAGTCCCTGCTCGCGACCACGGCCTTCGACGCCGCGCTGGACGAGGTCGAGCGGCTGATCCTCGCCGACGCCCAGACGTCGGGCGGGCTGCTGCTCGCGGTGCCCGAAGCGCAGCTCGACACGCTGTTGGCCGCCCTTGCGGAGCGCGGGACGCCCGCCGCGGCCGTCGTCGGGGTCGCCACCGCGGGCGCGCCCGGCTCGCTGGTCGTCCGCGACGCTTGACTTCACCGCCGCGGCGGGGCATCGTCGCGGCATGTTCCGGGCGACGACCGTGCCCATGATCATCGTTCGCTAGTGAGGACGGGGAACCGAGGACAGAGAACCGCGGTGCGGTGGAACGTCGTCGTCCACGCGGACGAGGCGTGCCTCGGCAACGGGATGAAGCCGCCGACGCCGGGCGGCGCGGGCGGGCTGGTGGAGCTGCAGCGGGAGGGCGGGAGAGCGGGAGCGCGGGAGGTCGTGCGCCGCGACTACTTCGTCAGCGAGCCCGACACCACCAACAACCGCATGGCGCTGCGCTCCGCGATCGTCGCGCTCGAGCTGCTCGGCGCCAAGGGGCGAGCGCTGCACATCGAGTTCGTCTCGGACTCCAACTACCTCGTGCAGGGGATGTCCGAGTGGGTGCACGCCTGGCGCGCGCGCGGCTGGCGCCGCAAGGGCGGCGCGATCGAGAACCTCGACCTGTGGCACGAGTTGGTCGAGCTGGCGGAGCGGCACGACGTGACCTGGAAGTGGGTGCGCGGCCACGCCGGCCACCCGAAGAACGAGTACGCGAACCACCTCGCGCAGATGGCCGCCCGGGAACAGCTCGACTCGGGCGGCCTCGTGAAGTCCGGCTTCGCAGCATGGCTCCCGGCGGAGCGCGAGAAGGGGCGCCTCTCGCCCTAGTTGTTCGGAGCGCCGTTCAGTATCCAGTTGCGGATCGTCTGCTGCACCGCCGCCGGCATCGGGTACTCGGTGACCGGCATCCGGTAGTAGCCCCGCCGCGTCACCAGGTCCTCGCTCATCACCAGATAGAAGAACGACGAGTCGGGGAAGGCCGGCATCACCCGCATCAGGTTCGGGTCGAACGTGGACGCGACGTTCACCAGGTTCGCGTACGCGAAGCCCGCATCGAGCCGCAGCCCCTTCTGCGGCGAGGCGCCCGAGTGGCAGGCGTTGGCCGACGCGCAGGTCTCCACCAGGATCGGCTCGATGTCGTTCGTGAACGACGGGCTCGCGATCGGCGTCGTGATGCGGTTCGCCACCGGCTGCGTCGTGAGGTCGCTGCACGCGGCCACCAGCGCGAGGGCCGCGAGCACCAGGAGGCGGGCGCGGTTCATGAGCCCCTCCCGAACCCGTAGGCCGCGCGGCCGCGGACGGTCATGACCGCTCCCGGCGCGTAGTACAGCTCGCCGCCCAGCCGGAGCCTGCCGCTCAGGTCCCCCGAGGCGCCGAGCGCGCCGTGGACACGCGTGAGCGTTGCCTGGAGCCGCTCGTGGTCGTCCAGCGCGGGATAGTTTCCGCCCGACTGGCTCGGCAGGCGCACGTAGTTGACGTCGAAGCCCACCCGCTCGCGTCGCACGCCCACCATCAGATACGGCTCGAAGCGGCGCCCCCGCCATCCGGCGAACGTCACGATGCCGTCGAGCGCGAACGCCAGGGGCCGCACCTTGTCGTCCGACGGGCTGCCGCCGAAGCAGGTGAGGTCGGCCGCGTTCTTCACGGCGCCCTCGCTGCAGGTGATGGCGCCGTCCAAGACGCCCCCGTGCGCGCTCACCCGCAGCGCCGCGCCCCACGCGGGCGCGAGCGTGAACCGCCGCGCCACGGCGCCGGCGACCATGTGCGCCTTGACCCCGCAGACGCGCAGCGGCGGCACGTAGCCGGCCTCGACCGCGAACGCACCGAAGGACCGCGCGACGCGCAGCCGCGGGAACACCGGGCAGAAGTTGGTATCTTCGTCCTTCAGACCCCCGAAGCCGACCTGCTGCTCGCGCGCGGAGAGGCTGGGGATGAAGGTCAGTTCGCCACCCACCTCGAGCCGCGAGCCCGCCTCGGGGAGGCCGGTGGGGGTGAACTGCATGACCGCGGCGTAGAAGCCCATGAGCCGGGCCTGCGGGTTGTCCGCGGCCAGCTCGCGGCGCTGCGCCTGCGCAGCACCGGCGGCCGCCGCCAGGAGGAGGGCGCCGCCGAGACTTCTGGTTGACAAGGACACGCGCGCCAATCTAACGTGCGGCGCCATTACCGCGAGCCCGGGCCTTTGCCGTCTATCGCGCCTTCCCCCGACGACCTCGAGCGGCTGTTTCGCCGCCTGGTCGCGAACCTCGCGGACCTCGATCCGTCGCGGCTCCACCGCCCATTTCCGGTCGCCGAGCTGCACGAGAGCCTCGTCCCCTACCGCACGCACCGCGCGTCCCTCGGCCTCGATTCGGGCGAGGACTACGAGATGGTGGTGCTGCGCCTGCTCGCGGGCGAGCGCGGCTACGCCACCGTCGAGCCCGAGGACGTGCGCGAGGCGTTCGCGCGCGAGGTGAAGAGCGTGAACCCGGAGACTGGGCTGTACCGGAAGTTCCGGGACGCCACCGTGCGGCTCGACCCGGACGCCGTGAACGCGGCGCTCAGCGGCGCCCAGCCGGCGATTGAGGAGCCGTCCGCCGCGGAGCCGGAGGCGGAGCAGCCCACCCAGGAGCCGAGGCCCGCTTCAGCGGCCTCACCCGCGGAGCCCGACGAGGCGGGGTACGAGGAGGCACAGCTGCCCTTCGTCCTCGAGGAGGCGGAGGACGAGGAGGGGGCGCAGCCGGCCGCGCAGCCGCGCGAGGCGTCCGTCGCCGCGCCGTGCCCCTACTGCGGAGGGGAACTGCCGGTGGGACGCGCCGTCCTCTTCTGCCCGCACTGCGGCCAGAACGTCGGCGTCGTGCATTGCCCCACCTGCGATTCGGAGCTGGACGTCGGCTGGCGCTTCTGCATCTCCTGCGGCCAGAAGTTCACCGGCCTCGGATGAGGCGCTGCCGGATCGCGGCGGACGCGCTCGAGCGCACGGTGCGCGCGGCCCTGGCCGCCGGCGTGCGCACCCCCGACCTCGGCGGCACGACCGGCACCCGCGAAGCCGCTGGTTGGGTGGCACAGCACGTCGCCGCCAGCTGATTGTCCTCGGTCCTCCGCCCTCTCCATCCGTTCGCTTGCTGCCCCCTCCGCCTGGGGCGATAATTGGTGGCTGGCCGCGACCAGGCGGCCGATAACCCCGAAAGAGGTGGAGTCCTGTCGCATATGAAGACGCAGGCCAAGGACGTCGATGTCGTGTTCCTGAGCGCGGTGAGGACCTCGTTCGGGACCTTCGGCGGCACCCTCAAGGACTTCACGGCCATCGACCTCGCGGCGGCGGCGGCGAAGGCCGCGCTGGAGCGCTCGGGCCTCACGCCCCAGGACATCGACCACGCCGTCTTCGGCAACGCGCTCCAGACCTCGGCCGACGCGATATACTTCGCGCGCCACGTCGGGCTGAAGGCGGGGCTGCCGATCGAGACGCCCGCGCTCACGGTGAACCGCCTCTGCGGCTCTGGCTTTGAGGCGATCACCCAAGGCGCGCAACAGATCCTGCTCGGCGAGTCGAACGCCGTGCTGTGCGGCGGCGGCGAGTCGATGAGCCAGGCGCCGCACGTCGTGCGGGGCGCGCGCTGGGGGCTCCGGCTCGGGCCGCCGGCGCCGCTCGAGGACCTGCTGTGGGCGTCGCTCACGGACCCGCAGTGCGGCTTCTCGATGGCGGAGACGGCGGAGAACCTCGCCGAGAAGTACCAGCTCACCCGCGAGGAAGTGGACGGCTACGCCGAGCGCTCGCAGCGGCTGGCCAAGCAGGCGTGGGACGACCGTGTCTTCCAGGACGAGGTGATCGGCATCCCGATCAAGGACCCGAAGACGCGCCAGATGGTGGACTTCCGCGCCGACGAGCACATGCGGCCGGAGACGACGCTCGATGGGCTCGCGAAACTCAAGCCCTACTTCAAGAAGGACGGGCTCGTCACCGCCGGCAACGCGAGCGGTATCTGCGACGGCGGCGCGGCGGTCGTCGTCGCATCCGAGCAGGTCGCGACGCGGAAGGGCCTGAAGCCGCTGGGCCGGCTCGTGGCGTGGACGGTGGCCGGTGTCGAGCCGAAGTACATGGGGATCGGCCCCGTGCCCGCGATCCGCAAGCTGCTGCAGAAGACCGGCATGACCTTCGAGCAGGTGGACCTCGTCGAGGTCAACGAAGCGTTCGCGCCGCAGTACGTCGCCGTGGAGAAGGAGCTCGGGCTGCCGCGCGAGAAGACCAACGTGCACGGCGGCGCGATCGCGATCGGCCACCCTCTGGCCGCGTCGGGCACGCGGATCACGGCCCATCTCCTGCACGCGCTGCGGCTCAAGAGCGGAAAGTATGGGATTGGCAGTGCCTGCATCGGCGGTGGACAGGGGATCGCCGTCCTGGTGGAGGCGTTCCCGAAGTAAAAGGAGGTTGCGATGCCCCCCGGCGTTCTGGAGATCCTGGGCGCGGTGGCCGCGCTCTACACCCTCTCGAGCCTGCGGATCATCAAGCAGTACGAGCGGGGCGTGTCGTTCTTCCTCGGGCGCTACTGGAACACCAAGGGCCCGGGGCTCAAGTTCCTGCCGACCTTCTTGGCGCACATGCACCGGGTGTCGCTGCGCATCGTCGCGCTCGACATCCCGCCGCAGGAGGTCATCACCCGCGATAACGTCTCGCTCAAGGTGAACGCGGTACTGTACATGAAGGTGAAGGACCCCGCGGCCGCGATCATCCAGATCGAGAACTACGTCTACGCAACGAGCCAGCTCGCGCAGACGACGCTGCGCGCGGTGCTCGGCCAGCACCAGCTCGACGAGCTGCTCGCCGAGCGCGAGAAGATCAACGAGACGCTGAAGGCGATCATCGACGCTCGCACCGACGAATGGGGCTTCGAGGTCTCGGCGGTCGAGGTGATGGACGTGGACCTGCCGAAGGACATGCAGCGCGCGATGGCGCGCCAGGCCGAGGCC
>CAYHQJ010000102.1:0-8000 GCA_964358595.1 uncultured Gemmatimonadales bacterium | reverse complement strand
AGGTCCGCGCCGCGCGCGACGCGGCGGCCGTCCGCATCGAGGTCGCGGACACCGGCGTGGGCATCCCGGGCGAGCACCTGCCACGCATCTTCGAGCGGTTCTATCGGGTTGACCCCGCGCGCTCGCGCGCGCTCGGCGGCACCGGACTTGGGCTCGCGATCGTCAAGCACGTCGTCGAGGCCCACGGCGGCCGGGCGCTGGCCGAAAGCCGGCTCGGTGCCGGCACGACCGTTCGCATCGAATTCCCGGCCTCCTGACTGCCGTTACCGGCTCGTTACATCACCACAACTCCCGCTGTTACCCCACGGCCCCACACTGAGGGACCATGAAACCGAATCGCACGCTCCCGATCCTCGTCGCGCTGAGCGCGCTCACCGTGGCCCGCGCGGCGCTCGCCCAAACCCCGAACATTCGCGTCTCCGGCCGCGCCCAGGCGCACTTCTCCACCGCCGCCGGTGACTCCACGTCGCGCTTCGACCCCCGCGCCGCGGTCACCTCGGCGTTCGAGATCCGGCGGCTGCGCATCCAGGCCGACGTCCGCATCGGCGAGAACGTCACGATGGTGATCCAGCCGTCCTACGAGATGGCCGCCCTGCGGATGCGCGACGCCTACCTGCGGGTGGGTCTGGCGCGCACCGGGGGCGTGGCGTTCGGCCTGACGATGGGCCAGGAGAAGAAACCCTTCAACCGCTACGAGCTGACCTCGTCGAACACCCTCCTCTCGATCGAGCGCGGCGCCCGGCTGCGCGGCTTCTCCGGCGCCGAGGCGCAGAACAACCTGCTGGAGGAGAACGGCTACGTCGCGCACGACCTGGGTGCGAGCGTGGACGGCGCCTTCGCGAACGGCCGGGTGGTCGTGAAAGCAGGCGCCTACAACGGCAGCGGCGAGAGCGCGGTGGACGTGAACAACGCCAAGACCTTCGCCGCGCGCGGCGTGGCCACCGTGCTGGCGGACGACGAGCAGCGGCCGGTGCTGCGCGTCGGGGCGGGCGTCATCGCTCGCGACCGCGCGGTATGCACCGCCGCGACCGGCTCATGCGGCGCGTTCTTCCCCGACTCCTCGCACCGCAGCTCGGCCGTGGAGCTCGATGCCGAATGGGGCGACTTCCGGCCCGGTCTCCACGTGATCGCGGACCTCGCGACCGGCGACAACCTGGGCCGCGCCGCTCTACGGGTGGACGGGCCACGCGGCCGCAACTTCGGCAACCTGCGCCCCGGCGTGGCGGACACGGCGTTCACCACCTTCCGCTCGCTGCACGTGGTGGCCAGTTGGCGCTGGCAGCCCGACGACCCCACCGGCGGCCGGCTCGTCAAGATCCTCGAGCCGGCGCTGCGCGTGGACCTCACCGATCCGGACACTGACCGCGACGACGACGACGGGACGCTCATCACGCCGGTGCTCAGCGTGCACTTCAGCCAGACCACGCTCATGCGCGCGGGGCTGGATTACTACCGCTACAAGGACGCCACGGGCGCCAGCCGATCGGTACGCGCCTTCCGCGTCGCGTGGCAATCCAACTTCTAGGAGTCTGACCGTGCACCAGCTCAGCCGTTCCCTGTTGCTCGGCGCCGCCGCGGTGGTTGCCGCGGCTCCGCTGGCCGCGCAAAGCGAGATCCGCCTCACCGGCGCCGGCGCCACCTTTCCGTATCCGATCTACTCGAAGTGGGTGCTCGAATACACCAAGACGCGCCCCACCGTCGAGATCAACTACCAGTCCATCGGCTCCGGCGGCGGCATCCGCCAGTTCATGGACCACACCGTGGACTTCGGCGCCACCGACGGCCCGATGGCCGACTCGCAGATCGCCGTGGTGCGGGGCAACGTCCTGCACATCCCAACCGTGCTGGGAGCGGTAGTGCCGGCCTACAATCTGCCGGGCATCAGCGAGCAGCTGAAGTTCACGCCCGAGGTGCTGGCGGGGATCTTCCTGGGCCAGATCACGACCTGGAGCGACAGCCGCGTCGCCGCCGCCAATCCGGGTGTGCAGCTGCCGAACCAGGACATCATCGTCGTGCATCGCTCCGACGGCTCCGGCACTACCTACGTCTGGACCGACTACCTGGCGAAGGTGAGCTCGGAATGGGCGCGGCGCGTGGGGCGCGCGCCGTCGGTCAACTGGCCCGTGGGCCTCGGCGGCCGGGGCAACGAGGGCGTGGCGAGCATGGTACGCCGCACGCCCGCCGCGGTGGGCTACATCGAGCTGGTCTACGCGACGCAGAACCGGATTTCCTACGGCCAGGTCAGGAACCGCGCCGGACAGTTCGTGCAGGCTACGCTTGCGAGCACGACTGCCGCAGCCGCCGGCGCGATGGGCTCGCTCGGGCCGGACACCGATTTTCGGGTGTCCATCACCGACCCGGCCGGAGCCGATGCGTACCCGGTCGCGTCGTTCACGTGGATCCTGCTCCCGCAGCAGATGTCGGACCAGACCAGGGCCCGGACGCTGCTCGAGTTCCTGTGGTGGGCCACCCACGAGGGGCAGCGCTACGCCACCGACCTCGGATACGCCGCGCTGCCCGCGCGCGTGGTAGAGCTGATCGAGGCGCGGCTCAAGACCGTTACGGTGGCCGGCCGGCCGGTCCTGCCGGCGAACTACGGCGGAGGCGCGCGCCGCGCGAACTGAGCCGTTATGAGCGCGCCGCCGACCGCCTCGGCGATCCTGCCCCACGACTCCGGCCCCCAGCCGACGGCCGAGGACCGGTGGCGGGCGCTCCGCACCGTCAGCCGCGGCGACGTCGCCTACCGCGTCGTCCTGACGGCGCTGGCGCTGGCGCTGCCGCTGCTGCTGGCCACCATCGCGCTCGAGCTGGCGGTGGGCGCGTGGCCGGCGCTCAGGCAGTTCCGCTGGGGGTTCCTCACCCGCAGCATCTGGGACCCCGTGGCCGGCGACTTCGGCGCGCTGCCGCTCATCGTCGGCACCCTGTACTCCTCGCTGGTCGCGATGGCGATCGCCGTCCCGCTGGCCCTCGGCGTGGCGATCTTCCTCACCGAATTCGCGCCTCGCTGGCTGCGCGGCCCGGTGGCCGCGCTGGTCGAGCTGCTGGCCGCGATCCCGAGCGTGATCTACGGCCTGTGGGGCGTTTTCGTCCTGATCCCGGTGCTGCGCGAGTGGCTGTGGCCGGCCGTGAAGCCCGCGCTGGACTGGCTGCCGATCTTCAAGGGCGTGTTCTACGGCCCGTCGGTGCTCGCCGCCGGGGTGATCCTCTCCATCATGGTCCTGCCGTACATAGCCTCGGTCTCGCGCGAGGTGTTGCTCGCCGTGCCCGCGGCACAGCGGGAAGCCGCGCTGGCCCTCGGCGCCACCCGCTGGGAGGCGGTGTGGACGGTGATCCTGCCCTACGGCCGCGCCGGCATCGTCGGGGCCGTGATCCTCGGCCTGGGTCGCGCGCTCGGGGAGACGATGGCGGTCACCATGGTGATCGGGAACACGCACGAGATCTCAGGATCGCTGGTGCAGCCCGGCTACACGATCGCCGCCGCCATCGCGAACGAGTTCGCGGAGGCGGTAACGGCCCTCCACCTCTCGGCGCTGGTCTACGTCGGGCTGGTGTTGTTCGTCATCTCGGTCGTCGTCAACGCCCTGGCCCGCGCCCTGATCTGGCGCGTTGCGCGCGGCTCGGCGGCCGGGAGCGCGGCGCTCTGACATGGCCTCCTCGCGGCTCGGCCGGCGGCTCCTCAGCGCGGCCATGACCGGTGCCACCTACGGCGCGGCGGCCCTGGCGGTCCTCCCGCTGGCCGCCATCCTCGGCATGCTGGTGATGAAGGGCGCCGGCTCGCTGGACTGGAACTTCTTCACCAAGTCCAGCGTGCCGCTCGGCGAGAGCGGCGGCGGATTCGCCTACGCCATCGTCGGCACGCTCATCATCGTGGGCCTGGCGTGCGCCATCGGCATCCCGGTCGGCGTCGGCGCGGGGATCTACCTCGCCGAGTTCGGGAGCGGCGCGCTCGGCTGGCTGGTGCGGTTCGTGGCGGATACGTTGAACGGCATTCCCTCGATCGTGATCGGGATCTTCGCGTGGACCTGGATCGTGCGGCCGACGGGCAGGTTCACCGCCTTCGCGGGAGGAGTGGCGCTGGCGTGCATCCTGGTGCCCATCGTCGCGCGGACCACCGAGGAGATGGTGCGCCTGGTGCCGAACTCACTGCGCGAGGCGGCACTGGCGCTCGGGTATTCGCGCTGGCGCACGTCGCTTCAAGTCGTCGTGCGCACCGCCGGCTCGGGCATCGTCACCGGATGCCTCGTGGCCACGGCCCGCGTAGCCGGAGAAACGGCGCCCCTGCTGTTCACCGCGCTCGGCAACCAGTTCTTCTCGACCCGGCTGTTCGAGCCAATGGCGGCGCTGCCGCTCCAGGTTTACGTGTACGCCGTAGGCCCGTACGACGAGTGGCACCGGCAGGCCTGGGCGGGGGCACTGGTCCTGATCATGATGGTACTCATCCTCGGAATCGCGGCGCGGCTGGTGACCCGCGCCCGTCGCGTGAGTGCCTGACGCCGTGGCACAGACCCCGGCCGTGATGGTCGCGCTGCCCGCGGCCCAGCGTCCCCGCGCGGCGGCCGCCCCCCCGCGCCTTGCCGCGGAGGCCCTCACGGCGTGGTACGGGGAAAGCTCGGGCGTGCGCGACGTGACGCTGCCCTTCGCCCCGAACACGGTGACGGCTCTGATCGGCCCATCGGGGTGCGGGAAGTCCACCCTGCTGCGCGCGCTCAACCGCATGCACGAGCTGGTGCCCGGCGCCCGCGTGACCGGCCGCGTACTGCTCGACGGCTACGACATCTACGAGCCCGGCGTGAACGCGGTGCAGGTGCGGCGCCGCATCGGCATGGTCTTCCAGAAGCCGACGCCGTTCCCGGCGATGACGATCGCCGAGAACGCGGCCGCCGGGCTCAAGGTGGGAAGGACGCTGCCGCGCGCCGAGCGCGAGGAAGTGATCGAGCACGCCCTGCGCCGGGCCGCCCTGTGGGACGAGGTGAAGGACCGCCTGCGGCAGCCCGCCACCATGCTGTCGGGCGGCCAGCAGCAGCGCCTCTGCATCGCGCGGACCATCGCCCCGGAGCCCGAGGTCCTGCTGCTCGACGAGCCGACGGCCTCGCTCGATCCCGTCGGCACGGCCCGCATCGAGGACCTCGTGCACGAGCTGAAACGCGACTTCACGGTCGTGATCGTGACCCACAACATGCAGCAGGCGGCGCGGGTCTCCGACGTCACCGCGTTCTTCTATCTGGGCGAGCTGATCGAGGCCGGGCCGACCGCCCAGCTGTTCACCGCGCCCACCCGGCGTGAGACCGAGGCGTACGTCACCGGGAGGTTCGGTTGACCGCGCCCGCGGCGGCGACACAGGCCGGCGCGCCCTTGGCGGGGGAGACGTCCGGCGAGGGCCGGCTGCGCGCCGAGGCGTATTCCTTCTGGTACGGCCCCCACCAGGCGCTGTTCGAGATCGCCCTGGAAGCGGCGCCGCGTGCGGTCACGGCCCTCATCGGACCCTCGGGGTGCGGCAAATCCACGTTTCTGCGCTCCATCAACCGGCTCCAGGAGCTGCTCCCCGGCACCCGGCACAGCGGCGACATCCTGTTCGACGGCGCATCGGTGTTCCGCCGCGGCGTGGACCCGGTGGCGCTGCGGCGGCGGATCGGCATGGTGTTCCAGAAGCCGAATCCGTTCCCCAAGACGGTGTTCGACAACGTCGCCTACGGCCCGCGCACCGGCGGCGCGCCGCCGCGGGAGCTGCCCGCGATCGTCGAGCGCTCGCTGCGCCGGGCCGCGGGGGGGGACGAGGGCAAGAACCGCCTCGAAGCCCCCGGCACGTCGTTGTCGGGCGGGCAGCAGCAGCGGCTGTGCATCGCCCGCGCGCTGGCCAACGAGCCCGAGGTGCTGCTGATGGACGAGCCGTGCTCGGCGCTCGACCCGATCGCCACCCAGCGCATCGAGGAGCTGCTCGTCGAGCTGAAGCGCGACGTCACCATCGTCATCGTCACCCACAACATGCAGCAGGCCGCGCGCGTGTCCGACTTCACCGGGTTCTTCTATCTCGGCCAGCTCGTCGAGTTCGGCCGCACCGAGCAGATCTTCACGAGCCCGGCGGACGAGCGCACCGAAGCCTATATCACGGGGAGGTTTGGATGAGCCCAGAACCGGTCCGTCACTTTCACGAAGAGCTGGCTCACCTCAAAGGGCGGCTCACCGCGCTCTCCGGCGAGGCCGAGGAGGCGATCGGCAACGCGGTTGCGGCGCTCCTGAAGCGCGACCGGGCGCTCGCCCAGGAGGTCATCCACGGCGACCGGGCGATCAATACGCTCGAGAGCGCGATCGAGGAGCAGGCGTTCCAGCTCATTGCCCTGCACCAGCCGATGGCCAAGGACCTGCGGCTGATCTTCAGCGCCATCAGGATCGTGCACCACCTGGAGCGCGTGGGCGATCACGCCGTCAACATCGCCCAGTCGGCCGATCGGCTCGTGGCGTATCCCCACATCGTCCCCGAGCCGGAGATCGTGGAGATGGCGCGGCTGGCACGCCTCATGTTGTCGGACGCGCTGTCGGCGTTTGTTCGGGGCGACCCGACCATCGCCCGGGAGGTGTGCAAGCGGGACGACGCGGTGGACGCCCTCAACGACTCGGTCTTCCGTATCCTCCTCACCCACATGATGGAGGACCAGCGGAGCATCGGCGCGTGCATGGAGCTGCTGCTGGTGTCCCGCAACCTCGAGCGGGTGGCCGACCTCGCCACGAACGTGGCCGAAGACGTAGTATTCGTGGCTGAAGGAAAGACCATCAAGCATCACGCCGAGGACGGACTGCACGCGGATGTCAATTCGTGAGTCGCACAAGTATCCGGGAAGGCTGATCGTCGTCGAGGGCATCGACGGCTCGGGGAAGTCCACCCAGCTGTCGCTGCTCCAGACGTTCCTGCTGTCCGAGGGCTACGACGTCTCGTTCACGGAGTGGAACAGCAGTCCGCTGGTGAAGTCCACGACCAAGCGCGGCAAGAAGCGGAACCTGTTCACGCCCACGACGTTCTCGCTGATCCACGCGACCGACTTCGCCGACCGGCACGAACGCTCGATCCTGCCGCCGCTCCAGACCGGCATGGTGGTGCTCGCGGACCGCTGGGCGTACACCGCCTTCGCGCGCGACGCGGTGCGCGGCTGCGACCCCGACTGGCTGCGCAACCTCTACGAGTTCGGCACGCGGCCCGACCTGACGCTCTACTTCCGCGTGGACATCGACACCTCGGTCGCGCGCATCACCGGCGGGCGCATCCAGCCAAAGTACCACGAGGCTGGCATGGACCTCGGCCTCTCCAGCGACCCGATCACCAGCTTCCGGCTGTTCCAGACCAAGGTGCTCGGGGAGTACGACCGGATCGCCGCCGAGTTTGCCCTGACGGTGATCGACGGCCAGCGCTCCATCGTCGAGCAGCAGCGCGAGGTGCGCAAGCTCGTGAAACCGGTGCTCAAGGGGCTGCGGCGGGCGGGACTCGCTCGCCCGCAGCTGGAGCCGCGCTGATGGAATCGCGGTTCTACAGCAGCGGCCTCCCGAAGGCCGACGTCTCGAGCCTCCCCGGTCACCTGATCGTGATCGAGGGCGCCGACGGCGTGGGGCGCACGACGCACATCGAGCTGCTCCAGGGCTGGCTCGAGGGGCACGGCTTCGCCGTCGCCTCGACCGGGCTCACGCGCTCCGCCCTGACGAGCCGCGGCATCACGGAGGCCAAGGAAGGCCACTCGTTCGACCGCACCACGATGGCGCTGTTCTACGCCACCGACCTCGCCGACCGGATCGAGAACGAGATCATCCCGGCGCTCCGCTCGGGGTTCATCGTGCTCTCGGACCGCTATGTCTACACGACGATGACGCGCGGCGCGGTGCGCGGGCTCGACCACGACTGGCTGGCGAAGCTGTACGGCTTCGCGCTCGTGCCGGAGCGCGTCTTCTTCCTGCGGCTCGACCCCGACGAGCTGATCCGCCGCACGCTGCGGCGCGGCGGCGAGCTGGACTACTGG
>CAYHQJ010000101.1:0-8064 GCA_964358595.1 uncultured Gemmatimonadales bacterium | reverse complement strand
CTCTCCGTCGACGTCGGCGAGATCATCGAGATCATCGGGAAGAAGTCCACCGCCGCGAAGCTGTTCTGCGTGATGCAGGAGGACGAGGGGAAGGGAATCCTCCGGATCGACGGCCTCGTCCGCCGGAACGTCGGAGTCTCGATCGGGGACAAGGTCGAGGTCCGCAAGGCGGAGGTGTTCCCCGCCGAGCGCGTGACGATCTGGTGGAGGTCCTCGGCCGGGTAGAAGTTGAGCCGCTCGACCATGCCGAACCGGGCGCGCATCGGCGGTGTGAGCAGGCCGTAGCGCGTCGTCGCGCCGATCAGCGTGAACGGCTCGAGCGCCATGGGGATCGTCTCGGCGTGCGCGCCGTCGCTGATGCGCACGTCCACGCGCCAGTCCTCCATCGCGGGATAGAGGAACTCCTCCAGCGCCGGGCGCAGCCGGTGAATCTCGTCGATGAACAGGATGTCGCCGCGCCGCAGGTTGGTGAGCAGGCCCACGAGGTCGCCCGGCCGCTCGAGCACCGGACCGCTCGACGTACGCAGGCCGACGCCCATTTCCTTCGCCAGCAGGATGCCGAGCGTCGTCTTGCCGAGGCCGGAAGGGCCGAAGAACAGCGCGTGGTCCAGCGGCTCGCCGCGCTGCTTCGCCGCGTCGATCGCGATCTGGAGGTTCTCCTTGACCTTCCCCTGGCCGACGAATTCGTCGAGCCGCGAGGGCCGCAGCGAGGCGTCCGCGCTCCGCTCGTCCGGCAGGACGTCCGGCGTCGTGATCTCGGAGCGGCGCGTCATCTCAATGTCCCGCCAGGTAGGCGAGCGCGGCCTTCACGAGGTCCGCGGTCTTGCGCTTCCCGTCCGCGGCGAGCGCCCGCCGCACCGCATCGTCGGCCTCTGCCGCGCCGTAGCCGAGGCGCACGAGCGCCTTCGTCGCCGCGTCGCTGGCGGTCGCAACCGACGCGCCCCGCTCGGCCACCAGATCCTCCGTCTTGTCCGCCAGCTCGACCACGAGCTTCTCGGCCGTCTTCTTGCCCACGCCCGGCACCGCGACCAGCGTGGCGAGGTCGCGCTCGCGGATGCAGCGCACGATCCGCTCGCCGGAGAGCGTCGAAAGGATCGCCAGCGCGAGCTTCGGCCCGATGCCGCTCGCCGTGATCAGCCGCCGGAAGACGCGCCGCTCCTCCGCGCTCGTGAAGCCGTAGAGCGTCTGGTCGTCCTCGCGCACGGCGAGGTGGGTGTGCAGCTCGACCGGGTGGCCGGGCGGCGGCAGCTGCGCGAGCACGCGGGTCGGCACGAAACACTCGTACCCCACACCCGACGGCGTGCGCACCACCACGCGGTCGGCCTCCTTGACCGCGATGGTGCCGGCGAGGAGCGCGATCATCCGACGACGGCGCGGCGCAGCGGGCGCGAGCGCAGGCAGTGGGTGAGCGCGATCGCCACGCCGTCGGCGGCGTCGGCGGGCCGCGGCGGGCTCGCGAGCCGCAGCAGCCGGGCGACCATCGCCTGCACCTGGGTCTTCGTGGCGTCTCCCGTACCGACCACCGTTTTCTTCACGACCCGCGGCGCGTAGCCGGCCACGGGGCACGCCGCGCGCGCCGCGGCGAGCAGGATGACCCCGCGCGCGTGGCCGAGGACCAGCGCGCTGCGCACGTTGTGCGCCACGAACACGTCCTCGATCGCCACGACGTCGGGGCGGTGCCGGTCGAGGATCGCGGAGATCTCGTCGAAGATGGCGGCGAGGCGCTCGCCCAGGGGCCGTCCCGCGGGCGGCCGGATCACGCCGCACTCGATCAGGCGGGTGGGGCCGGCGTCCGGGCGCTCGACCACACCGTAGCCCGTGGCGGCGGTGCCCGGGTCCACCCCGAGCACGATCACACTTCGGCCAGCGCCTCGAAGTCGACGTCGAAGTTCGAGGACACCCTGGACACGTCGTCGTGCTCCTCGAGCGCCTCCATCAGCCGCATCAGGCGCGACGCGTCCGACCCCTCCACCTTCACCGTGGACTTGGGGATCATCGCGATCTCGGCCGACTCCCACGCGATGCTGCGCGCCTTGAGGCCTTCCTGCACAGCGTGGTAATCGCTCACGCCGGTCGTGATCACGTATTGGTCGCCCTCGCGCGCCAGGTCGGCCGCGCCCGCCTCGAGCGCCGCCTCGAGTGTCGTGTCCTCGTCGTAGCGGGTGGCGTCCACGTGGATCTGCCCCCGCTTGTCGAACATCCACGCCACCGAGCCCGCGGTGCCGAGGTTGCCGCCGTTCTTGGAGAAGATTTTGCGCAGATCGGCCACCGTGCGGTTGGCGTTGTCGGTCGTGCATTCGATGAGGATGGCCGCCCCGCCGGGGCCGTAGCCCTCGTAGGTCACCTCCTCGTAATGGACGCCCTCGAGCTCGCCGGTGCCCTTCTTGACGGCGCGCTCGATGTTGTCGGCCGGCATGTTCGCCGCCCGGGCCGCCTCGATCGCCACGCGCAGGCGGGCGTTGCCGTCCGGGTTGCCGCCCCCCTGCCGGGCGGCGACGGTGATTTCCTTGATCAGCCTGGTGAACTCGGCGCCGCGCCTGGCGTCCGCGACCGCCTTCTTCCGCTTGATCTGCTTCCACTTGCTGTGGCCTGCCACGACCGCCTCCGGGAATACCCTGAAATCTAGCGCGCCGCTATACTTCGCCGCCATGCGAACGCCGCTCGTCGCGCTCCTCCTGGCCGCCTCGGTGGCCGCCCTCCCCGGCTGCAAGAGCGAGGGCCAGCCGCCCGGCTCCGCGGCGCCCCCGCGACCCCAGTTCCTGGCCGACGTCCCGCGGCTCGACCGGTCGATCCTGACCGACACCACGGGCGCCGAGGATGCGGAGCGGTTCACCTACGTGGTGCAGGTGCCGCTGGACTCGGTCGCCCGGTTCTACCGGGCGCAGCTCGCACAGCTGGGGTGGCGGATCGTGGGCGACATGGGCGACAGCGCGCAGGTCAGCCTGTACGCGACCAAGGGCGGACCTGCGCTCTGGGTGCAGGTGCGAGCGCTGGGCAACCTGGCCACCGAGTACACGCTGATCGCCGGCGCCGGCGGCGGCGAGGTCGGCCGGCCGGCGCCCGCGCCCGGCCGCTAGCGGTCGGGTTCGACCATGTCCTCGAAGCGCATCCAGTCGCGGTAGAAGAACAGGTCCACGAACCCGGTACCGCCGTGCCGGTTCTTGGCAACGATCAGCTCCGTCGCTCCTTCCACCCCGCGCGTCGTCTGGTACATGTCCTCGCGGTAGAGCCCGAGGACGACGTCCGCATGGTACTTCACCGCGCCGAGGGCGCCGAAGTCGTCGAGTGTCGGGCGCGGGTCGTGCCGCTTGGGATTGTGACGCGGTAGCTGGGAAACGACGAGCAGGGCGGTGTTGGCCTGGAGCGCGACCTCCTTGAGCCGGCGCACCGCGTTGGCCATCTCCTCGTCGGCGTCGCGCGTCGCGCGCCGCGGCGGCAGGAGCTGGAGGAAGTCGAGCACCGTGAGCGGCGCGGAGGCGCCGTAGACCCGCTGCGCCACGTCCTCGAACGTCTCGGCGGCCATCGGCAGGAACTGGATCGGCCGGTCGCGCATCCGCACCGCCGCGGCCCCGAGGGCCGCGCGCATTTCCTCGCCGACCCGGCCCTGGCGGATCTCGTCCACCCTGACCCGCGCTTCGATCGCCAGGGCGCGCTCCCACAATCGCTCCTGGTCCATCTCGCCGGAGATCATGACCGCAGGCCCGCCGCGCTCGGCGACGCGCAGGGTGATGGCGAGCGCGAGCGACGACTTGCCCGCGCCGACGTCGCCGCCAAGGACGATGAGGTCCTGGCGTCGCAAGCCGCCGCCGAGGATCCGGTCGATGCTTGGGAAGCCGGTCGCCACAGTCTCGGCGTTGCCGCCGCCCGAAAGGCGCTGGTCGATCCGGCCGACGACGTCGGCGGCGGGGGTGGCGCGGCGCGGGATGTCGGGCGGCACGGTCATCCTGCGGGGGGCGCGGGCCGGGCGGCGCCGGCCGCCGCGGCCACCGCCGCCGCGACCGGCCGGCCGAGGCACTCCGTCGCCGGGGCGACGAGGTGCTGCAGCACGACGCTTGGTGCCGCGCCCCGCGCGGTTGTCAGGTCGGCGATGGCGGCGACCAGCGAGCGGCGCAGCGGGGCCGGCGGGTTGAGGCTCCTGAGCCGCGCCGTGAGCGCCTTCAGCCGCTCCACCTGCCGCGCCGGGGCCGCGAGCGGCGGCGCCGCACCGAGGGCCGCGCGCACCACCAGCCAGAGCGCGAAGACCCCGTCGCGGTGGGGCCCGCGCGCGCTTTCGGCGAGGGCGGTCGCGAACGACGCGTCGGCGGCGGGAAGGGCGGGATGGCTCATCGCGGACCGGTGCGGAAGGGCTCCGCCGACAATGTAGCGGCCGCGCCGCCGACCGGCTAGGTTGGCCGGTATGACGTCACGCCCGAAGAGCATCCTCTGGGTGGACGACGAGATCGAGAGCCTGGAGTCGCACCGCCGCTTCCTCGCCGACCACGGCTACCACGTCGAGTCCGCCGCCCACGGCGACGACGCGCTCGAGCTGCTGCGCCGCCGGCCCTACGGGATCGTGCTCGTGGACGAGCAGATGCCCGGCCGCAGCGGCCTCGAGCTGTTCAGCGCGATCCGCGCCATGGACCCCGCCGTCCCAATCGTGATGGTGACGAAGTCCGAGGACGCAGCCACGATGCGGGAGGCCATCGGCCTCGCCATCGACGACTACCTCGTCAAGCCGCTCCAGCCGCGGCAGATCCTCTCGGTCGTCACCCGCCTGCTCGAGGGCGACCGGATCCGCCAGCAGCACCTCTCGCGCGAGTTCGTCGGGCGGTTCCGCGAGCTCGAGGAGCGGCGCGCCACCGCGCTCGGCTGGCGCGAGTGGATCGACCTGGTGCGCGAGCTGGCCGTCTGGGATACCCGGCTCGCCGAGGCGAACGAGCCGGGGCTCCAGGACGCGCTGCGCACGATGATCGTCGGCCTGCGCAAGGACTTCGCCGCCTTCATCGAGCGGCATTACGCGGGCTGGATCAACCGCCCCGACGTGGACCGGCCGGCGCTCTCGCCGGACGTGGTCGAGGAGATGCTGCTTCCGGTGCTGCGCGAGCACGGCCGCGCGCTGTTCGTGGTGGTCGATTGCCTGCGACTCGACCAGTGGGAGGCGCTGGTCCCGCTGATCACGCCGTTCCTCGACGTCGAGACGTCCTACTACTACAGCATCCTCCCCACGGCGACCCCGTACAGCCGGAACGCGCTGTTCGCCGGCCTGCTGCCGCGCGAGATCGCGGCGGAGTACCCCGACTGGTGGACCGAGCGCGAGGAGGAGAGCCTCAACGCGCACGAGCAGGAGCTGCTCGAACGCCAGCTCGAGCGGCTGGTGGGCCGGCCGGTGCCGACCCGCTACGAGAAGCTGGTCGGCGGCAGCGACGGCGAGGACGTCGTGCGCCGGCTCCCCGCGCACCTCGCGCAGGACGGGGTCACGGCGCTGGTGTTCAACTTCGTGGACCAGCTGACCCACGGCCGCTCCGAGAACGCGATCCTCTACGAGGTGGCGAAGGACGAGGCGGCGCTGCGGGCGCTGACCTGCGCCTGGTTCGAGCGCAGCACGCTGAAGGCGGCGCTGCTCGAGGCGGAGCGCCGGCGGGTGCCGGTGATCCTCACGACCGACCACGGCTCGATTCACTGCCACACTCCGGCGACGGTGTACGCCAAGCGCGACGCCACCAACAACCTGCGCTTCAAGTTCGGCGAGGACCTGCGCGCCGAGGAGGCGCAGGCGGCCATCACGGTGGACGATCCGGAGCGCTTCGGGCTCCCGCGCCGGGGCCTCGGCGTACGCGCGCTGATCGCCGTCGGTGACCGCTTTTTCGTCTACCCGACCAAGCTGCGCGAGTACCAGGCCCGCTACCGCGGCGCCTTCCTGCACGGCGGTGTCTCGCCCGAGGAGATGATCCTCCCGGTCGCGCTCCTCACGCCGCGGGCCGGTCGCTAGGGTGCGACGCTACCGCCGGCTGCTGGGGTTCCTGCGCCCGTACGCGGGGCTGTTCTTCGCGGGCCTCCTCGCCGCCGTCGTCACCTCGATCCTCGACGGCTTCTCGTTCGTCCTCATCATCCCCTTCCTCCGCGCGATCTTCGGCGAAACGGCGCTGCTCCCGGCCGCGGGACAGAACAACGTCGAGCGGCTGCTCGGGTGGGCCGTCGGCGGGCTGATCGCACGGGCTTCTCCGCAGGAGGCCTTCCGCAACGTCGCGCTCGTCATCCTCGGCACGGTGACGGTCAAGAACCTGCTGCTGTACGTGTCGCGGCTGTGGAGCGCGATCGTGCAGGAGAACACCGTGCGTGACATGCGGATGGCGCTGTACGCGCACCTCCAGGGGATGCGGCTCGACTACTTCCAGCGCACCCGCGGGGGCCAGCTCCTGACGCGCATGCTCGCCGACACCGAGCAGGCCAAGAGCGCGCTCGGCGACCAGGCGGCGAGCCTGCTTCAGTCGGTCGCGACCATCACCGTCTATCTTCTGATCCTGCTATCACTCTCGTGGCGCCTGACTATCCTGTCGCTGGTGCTCGCGCCGCTGCTCATCCTGGCGCTGCGGCCGCTGGTGCGGCGACTGCGCCGCGACTACCGGGAGACGCTCCACGACCGCGGCGAGCTGACCAGCCTGATGCAGGAAACGGTCGCCGGCGTGCGGCTCGTGAAGGCGTACGCCGCCGAGGGCTACGAGCGCGGGCGGTTCGGCCGGGCGGCCGACCGCTACGCGCGCGGCATCGTGAAGATCCAGCGCTCCGCGCTCCTCTCGGCGCCGATCAGCGAGACGTTCGGCGCGCTCGTGGTCGTCATCCTGCTGTGGGTCGGCGCGAACCTGTCGATCGGCCCGGGCGCCGAGCTGCGGCCCGAGAGCTTCATCGCCTTCCTGTTCGTCGCGCTGCGGCTGATGGCGCCGCTCAAGTTCCTCGCGAACTTCCCGGCCCAGTTCCAGCAGGCGGTGTCGGCGGGGGAGCGCGTACTCGAGGTGCTCGACGAGCCGCCGCACGAGGCGCGCGCTTCGGGCAGCGCGGCGGCGACCGGCCTCGAGCGCGCGATCGAGTTCCGCGGCGTGGGCTTCCACTACGACGGCGGGGTCGCGGTGCTCGAGGAGGTCTCGTTCACGGCCCGTAAGGGCGACATCGTCGCGATCGTGGGGCCGAGCGGGGCGGGGAAGAGCACGCTGGTGGACCTCATCCCCCGGTTCTACGACCCGAGCGGCGGCGCCATTCTGCTCGACGGGCGCGACCTGCGCGAGTTCACGCTCCCCTCGCTGCGCCGGCTGATGGGGATCGTGAGCCAGGAGACGGTGATCTTCAACGACACCGTGCGTGCCAACGTCGCCTACGGCGCCCTCGACCGCTTCGACCCCGCGGCGATCGAGGCGGCGGCGCGCGCGGCCAACGCGCACGGGTTCATCGCGCAGCTCCCGCTCGGCTACGACACGATGCTCGGCGAGCGCGGCACGCGGCTCTCGGGCGGCGAGCGCCAGCGTATCGCCATCGCGCGCGCCCTGCTGCGCGACCCGCCGATCCTCATCCTCGACGAGGCGACGAGCGCCCTCGACACCGAATCGGAACGGCTGGTGCAGGAGGCGATCGACCGCCTGCTCCGGGGACGGACGGTGTTCGTCATCGCGCACCGGCTCTCGACCGTCCAGCACGCGAAGCAGATCCTGGTGCTCGAGCGGGGCCGCATCGTCGAGCACGGCCGGCACGAGGAGCTGCTCGCGGCCGGCGGCACCTACCGGCGGCTCTACGAGCTCCAGTTCGGCGCGGAGCCGCGGCACGGCCTGGCGCCGTGACCGCCCCGCTCACGATCCTGCACCTCTCCCACGAAGACCATGCCGCCGGCTCCACCATCTCCATCGCGCTGCTCGCCGCGGCGCAGCGCGAGGCGGGCCATGCGGTGCTGGTGGGCTGCGAGCCGGGCAGCGCGCTCGCGGACCTCGCGCGCGAGCGCGGCCTCGAAACGGCCGAACTGGACTTCGCGCGCGTCGGTCCTGCGGCGGCGCGCGTCGCCGCGCTCGCGAGCGGGCGCGGCGTGCACGTCGTGAACGCCCA
>CAYHQJ010000100.1:0-8179 GCA_964358595.1 uncultured Gemmatimonadales bacterium | reverse complement strand
GGCGTCCCGGTCACACACCCAGACCGGCAGCGGCGTGCCCCAGAACCGGTCGCGCGACAGCGCCCAGTCCACGTTGTTCTCGAGCCACTCGCCGAAGCGGCCGCTGCCGATCTCCGGCGGGTGCCAGCCCACCGCCCGGTTCAGCTCGACCAGCCGCTCCTTGTACGCCGTCGTGCGGATGAACCACGACTCGCGCGGGTAGTAGAGCAGCGGGGTGTCGCAGCGCCAGCAGAACGGGTACGGGTGCTCGATCGTCTCGCGGCGCAGCAGCGTGCCCTCGCGCTTCATGCGCTGCATGATCGCGGCGTCGGCGTCCTTCACGAACACGCCCTCGATCTCGGGCCACGTCGTGCCCGTGAACTT
The DNA here is from genome assembly GCA_964358595.1 of uncultured Gemmatimonadales bacterium. Classification (GTDB taxonomy): domain Bacteria; phylum Gemmatimonadota; class Gemmatimonadetes; order Gemmatimonadales; family JACORV01; genus CAYHQJ01. The sequence continues at coordinate 7,816 of CAYHQJ010000100.1, read as the reverse complement.
CCCCGCGGTGTCCACCGGCACGGCGTAGGCGAAGCTCCCGGTCTTCGCCACCGCGAAGTCGTCGGCGCCAAACGGCGCCAGGTGCACCAGCCCGGTGCCGTCCTCCGCCGTGACGAAGTCGCCGGAGACCACCTCCCACTTGCGGCCCTCGGGCAGCGGCGCGACCTCGAGCGCGCGGCGGTAGCGCGTCCCGACCAGCTCCGTACCCTTCCAGCGGCGCAGCACCGGGTGCGCGCTCAGCGGCTCGGTGTCGCCCGCCGGAATGATGTGGGGCAGCCGCGCTTCGGCGAGCACCAGCCGCTTCCCCTTCCACGCGATCTCCACGTAGGCGAGGTCGGGGTGTACCGCGACCGCGAAGTTCGCGATCAGCGTCCACGGCGTCGTCGTCCAGACGACGAGGAAGCGGTCGGTCTCGCCCTCGATCGGGAACAGCACGTACACCGACGGGTCCTTCACGGTGTCGTAGCCGAGCGCCAGCTCGTGGGAGCTGAGCGCGGTGCCGCAGCGCGGGCAGTACGGCAGCACCTTGTGGCCGCGCACCAGCAGCCCCTTCTCGTGCAGCCGCGAGAGCAGCCACCACACCGATTCGATGTAGTCGTTCGTGTACGTGACGTACGGCCGGTCGTAGTCGAGCCAGTACCCGATGCGGTCGGAGAGGCTCTCCCAGTCGGCCTTGTACTGCCACACGCTCTCGCGGCACAGCCGATTGAACTCCGCCACCGAGATCGTCGCGCCCGCGTGGTCCCCGATGTCGGTCTTGCCGCTGATGCCGAGCCGCTTCTCGACCTCGATCTCGACCGGCAGGCCGTGCGTGTCCCACCCGGCGATGCGCGTCACGCGCCGGCCCTGCATCGCCTGGTAGCGGCACACCAGATCCTTGATCGTCCGCGCGAAGACGTGGTGGATACCCGGCTTCCCGTTCGCGGTCGGCGGGCCCTCGTAGAACACGAACGGCGTCCCGCTGCTCGTGCGGCGCTGCGTCTCGTGGAACAGGTCCTCCGTCTTCCACGTGTGGAGCAGCTCGCGCTCGAGGTGGTCCACGTGTGCGTCCGGCGAGATCAGCGGATACCTGCTCATCCGGGAAGGCGGCGGAGCACGCCCCGGAACAGCGCCGTCAGCTTCGGCTCGGCGCCCATCGCGGTCTTGATGATGCGCTCGATGTCGGCCGGCTCGAGCGCGTCGGGCAGGCACGCGTCGGTGATGATCGAAACGCCCAGCACCCGCATCCCGGCGTGGCGCGCCGCGATCACCTCGGGCACCGTGCTCATCCCCACGACGTCGGCGCCGATGGCGCGCAGGAAGCGGTACTCGGCGCGGGTCTCGAGGTTGGGGCCCGTCACCGCGACGAACACCCCCTCGCGCAGGGGGATGCCCTGCTCCAGCGCGACCTGCCGCGCCAGCACGCGCAGCGCCGGGTCGTACGGCTCCGACATGTCCGGGAAGCGGGGACCCAGGCTGTCGTCGTTACGCCCGACCAGCGGGTTGTCACCGAGGAGGTTGATGTGGTCGGCGATGAGCATCAGAGCGCCCGGCGACCACAATGGGTGCATCCCGCCGCACGCGTTGGAGACCAACAGCGTGCCCGCGCCAAGCGCCTTCAGCACCCACACGGGGAATGCCGCCTGCGTCGCGGTGTAGCCCTCGTAGCAGTGGAAGCGGCCCGACATCGCGACGACGGCGCGGCCCTCGAGGGTGCCCAGCAGCAGCTTGCCGGCGTGCGACTCGACGGTGGAGAGCGGAAAGCCGGGGACGGCCTGGTAGGGCACTTCGGCCTCGACCGCGATCTCGCGGCCCAGGCCGCCCAGGCCCGTGCCCAGGATGACGGCGATTTCCGGGCGCTTCGGCCAGCGCGCCCGGATCACGTCCGCCGCGCGCTCGACCGCGGCGCGCGTCACTCCTCGACGATCGACTTGATCCACTTGGGCGACGACTTCCGCGCCTCGCGGGCGCGCTCGTCCGCCGGCGTGATGGTGCCGGCCACCTTGCCGAACGACGCCGCCTCGCTGTTCGCCAGCGCCTCCAGCTCCGCCTTCTGGCGCTCGACCAGCGCGCGCAGCGACGCCAGGTACGCGTGGTGCTTCTGCGCGAGCTGCTGCCCCGAGCCCTCGAGCCGCTCGACCTCGCGGCGCGCCCGCTCCAGCCGCCGCTCGGCGTCCGCTTCGGCCTCGCGCAGGATCAGCTGCGCCTCGCGCTCCGCCTGTTCGCGCGTCTCGGCCCGCAGCTGCTGCGCCGCAACCAGCGCGTCGTTCATCGCCTTCTCGCGCGCCTTGTACTCCCTGAGCTGCTCCTCGACGTGCCGGAGCCGCTCCTCGAGCGCGAGCTTCTCGCGCACGATCCGCTCCATCTCGTCGGCCACCCGCGAACGGAAGTCCTCCACGACGAGCGGGTCGTAGCCGCGCATCGTCTTCTTGAACTCCTGCTTGCGGACGTCGAGTGGCGTGAGCCGGAAAACCTCGTCGCTCATGGCTGCCGCTCCCCGAAAAGGACCGTGCCGAGACGGAGCATCGTCGCCCCCTCCTCGACCGCGATCTCGAAGTCGTTGGACATGCCCATCGACAAGACGTTCAACGTCGAAAGTCGAAGGTCGACAGTCAGACGATCCCTCAACTCTCGAAGCCCCCGGAACGTTTCCCGCTGCAGCGCCACATCGCCGGTCAGCGGGGCCATCGTCATCAGGCCGCACAGCTTGAGGTGTGGCAGGCCCGCGACGCGCGCGACCAGCAGCTCGGCCTGCTCGGGCGCGACGCCCGACTTCTGGGGCTCGCGCACGACGTTCACCTGCACCAGCACGTCCGGCACCAGCCCCGCCGCAGCACCTTCCTTGTCCACGGCCTCGGCCAGCCGCACCGAGTCAAGCGAATGGATCAGCGCGAACCGCCCGACGGCGTGCTTCGCCTTGTTGCGCTGGAGGTGCCCGATCAGGTGCCAGCGCACCGGAGCGTCGGGCCACGCTGCCATCTTCTCCAGCGCTTCCTGAACCCGGCTCTCCCCAATGTCCGGAAGCCCGGCGGTGAGTGCCTCCCGCGCCGCCGCAATCGGGTGGCCCTTCGTGACCGCCACGATCGTGATCGCGGCCGGGTCCCGACCCGCGCGCCGGGCCGCCTCGGCAATCCGGGCGCGCACGGTCTCAAGGTCCATAGCCGCAAGAATTTAGCGGTATCGCCGCGGCGCGGCGAGTAGCCAAGCTTGGCGACGCCCCCGGCAGAGCTGTATGCCATGGTCATGAGCGTGGCGACGGCCGAGCCGCGCGAGACGGACGTCGCGGCGTGGCTGCGCGCACGGATTGGTCCCGCAACGAGCGAGGGCGGCTAGAACCACCCGCCGCCCCCGTTCGTCGCCTTACCGTTTGGCGCTGTCGCGCCCTCCCCCGCCTCCGCCGCCAAGCTCCGGCGCCGCCGAATCCCTGCCAGGCGGCTCGGGCGCCAGCGTCGCTCCCTGGAGCTGGCGGATGAACCGCTGCAGCTCGGGGTTCGGCGAGAGGTGCGCCGCCTTCCGGTAGTTGGCCATCATCTGCGGCAGGTTGCCCTGCTGCCGATACGCGTCGCCGAGCGTCATGAACACGAACGCCAGGTTCCCCGCGATGTTGTCGTCGGTCGGGTCGAGACGCAGGCTGTCCGCCTGGAACAGCCGCGCATAGCGGTACACGTCCCACGTGAGCTGCCGCGTCCGCTCGACGTCCACCAGCGTGCCGAACAGCCCCTGCGCGACCCCGGGGCCGCTCTGGACGACGTCGTTGTGGAGCTTGAAGGCCAGCCCTTCCTGCGTGACGTACCGGTCGAGCCCCATCCGGTTGGCGTTGCCCGCCGTCAGCGCGAAGTAGATCGGCCGCTTGCCGAAATTCTCCTGGATCAGCCGCAGTACCATGATGTCCTTGACGTACATCGGCGTGTTGGCCGGGTACGTCTGCTGGAGGTTCCCCGCGCGGAACGCGAGCTCCTGCGGGAGCAGCTGCGGCTGGAGCGTCACGACCTGGTCGTCGGTCAGCGTGTGGAGGCACAGCGGCGTGCCGCCGGTGACCGTCACGCTCTTGCGGTGCGAGCGCGCCGCCCACGCGTTCAGGGTGTCCACCCAGGCCGGGCTGCAACCCGGCAGGGGAAGCGCGTCGCGGCCGTACATCGCCGCCGCGAGGCTGTCCGGCCGGTAGGGCCGTGCCGGGTTGTCGCGCAGCTGGCGGATGTACCAGTCGGTATTGACGAGTGACAGGTTGACGTTCACCACGTCCTGGCGCACGCCTTCGACCTCCTGGAGGTACCAGAGCGGGAAGGTGTCGTTGTCGCCGTTGGTGAACAGGATCCCGTACGGCTCCACCGACTGCAGCAGGTCGTAGGCGAAGTCGCGAGCGAGCGTGGCGGTGGGCCCGTGGCGGCGCCCCGCCGTCTCGAAGTTCAGGACGAACGGCAGCAGCGCGACGAGCAGCACCGGCGAGGCGAGGGCCGGGGTCCGGCCGGCCAGGCGCTCGCGCAAGGCGCGAAACGCGCTGGCCGCGCCGAGCCCGGCCCACAGCCCCCACATCACGTACGAGACCGTGTAGAAGTAGTCGCGCTCGCGGACCTCGTGCAGCTCGCGGTCGGGGAAGCTCTCGAACCCGATCGAGAAGCCGGGCTTGAAGTTCAGGTACAGCAGCAGCCCGATGCTCGTCGTCGCGAACAGCGTGGCGAGGAACCAGAAGCTCGAGCGGTCCCACTTGCGGTGCTCGGTCGCGCCCCAGATGCCGAGCAGCGTGAAAGCGATCGTGAACGGGAGCCGTCCCGGCGCCAGGAGCGTGCTCTCGCGCATGATGCTCGAGGCCCACTGCCAGTCGAAGTACTGGAGGTAGTTGAGCACCTGGAGCCCGAGGATCAGCAGCGTGCGCCCCGGGTTGTCCGGCCCCGACGGGTACATCGGGTTATCGAGCGGCGAGCGCGGCGGGTACTGCTCGCGCCCGATCACCGCCCAGAGGCTCTTGAGCGTGGATGGGTCGGCCTCGTTGATGAACGGATACAGTCCCGCGCGAATGTAGAGGTACGCGTAGGTGCTGATCCCCGCCGCCGCAACGACGAGCGCGATGATCGCGAACAGACCATTCTTCGCGCGGAACGCCCACGCCGCCGCGACCACGTAGAGCACGAGACCGATCGCGATGACCCCGCGGCTCGCGACACCGACGCCAACCATCGTCACCCAGAGGCTCCCCGTCACCGCCCACTCGGCCCACTGCACGCTCCGCTCGGCGCTTTCACGCGCCGGCTGGGTACGCAGCACATGGAACATGAAGGCGAGGGCGGCCGGCCCGCACAGCAGAGCCATCAGGTGGTTGCCGAGCGCCGCACCGAGCACGTAGATGAGCAGCAGCAGCTCGTGCGCGCCGCGCACCCCGCCCCGGTCGCGGCGCCACAGCCACAGCATCCACGCGATCACGCCCATGGAGAACATGGCGATCTGGTAGACCTCGGTCTCCACCGAGTTCTGCCACACCGTGAAGCCGAAGGCCGCGATCAGGGTCGCCGCGAACGCGCCGCCTACCCGGAACAGCCGCGCGCTCGCAGCGTCGAGCCCCCGCGCCCCGCGCGCGAGCGATTGGTGCGCGAACAGAAACAGGAACCCCGCCGAGCCCGCGCTGAACGTCGCGGCCATGAGGTTCGTCTTCACCGCCGTCGTGAGCCCCGGGATCAGCATGTCCCACACGCGCCCCAGCATCACGAACACCGGCGTGCCGGGCGGGTGCGGGATCCCGAGGATGTGCGCCGTGGCGATGAACTCCCCCGCGTCCCAGAACGTCACGGTGGGGGCGAGCGAGACGACGTAGCCCGTCAGGACGACGAGGGCGGCGAGGAACGCCAGCAGATAGGGCGGTCGCTCGGCGGTTGACTCGGCTGAGTTCGCGTGCACGCGCTTTCTCTCGACTGCGGGCTCGGTCAGACTACAGCTGTAGTTGTCGCTCGGACGGCTGAAATGTCAAGCGCGAACCGGTTGCAGTCCAGTAGCGGGCATCCGGGCGAACGGTCCGGAGGCCAGCAGCTCCTTCAGCCGGGCGAGGCTGACGCCGCGCTCGAGCTGCCCGCGGCGGGCCACGGAGATCGCGCTCGTCTCCTCGCTGATCACGATCACCAGCGCGTCGGTCTCTTCCGACAGCCCGAGCGCCGCGCGGTGCCGGGTGCCGAGGCTGCGGTCGGCCACGGGGAACTGCGTGAGCGGCAGGATGCACGCCGCGCCGATGATCGTGTCGCCGCGGATGACCAGCGCGCCGTCGTGCAGCGGGGAGTACGGTGTGAAGATCGTCGTCACGAGGTCGGCCGACAGCTTCGCGTCGAGCCGCGTCCCGTTCTCGAGGTAGTCACCGAGCCCGACCTCGCCCTCGACGGCGACGATCGCGCCCGTTCCTGCGCGGCTCAGGCGGTCCACCGCCTCGGCGAGCTCCTCGGCCGCCGCGTGCGCCTCGCCGCGGTAGAAGAAGCGCATCAGCCGCGACTGGCCAAGCCGCGCCAGGGCGGCCCGCAGCTCCGGCTGGAAGACGATCAGCAGTGCGAACGCGCCGTAGGTCAGGATGATCCCGAGCAGATAGCTGATCATCGCGAACTTGAGGAGCACCGCCGCGAGGTACGCCGCGCCGAGCAGCACCAGGCCGAGCAGGATGTGGATCGCGCGCGTGCCGACGAGGAACAGCAGCCCGCGGTAGATCAAGAACGCGACGATGACGATCTCGACGACGTCGCGCCAGTGCGGGACGAGGAAGCCGAAGCGGTCCACGCTACGACGCCGGATGCTGCACGTCGAACGTCGAACGTCGAACGGTGGCGGTGAGCACGGCATCAACGACCGCGAGCGCCTCGTGCGTGACCGCAACGTCGTGCACGCGGAACAGGTGCGCCCCCCGCATCCGCGCGGCCACGCAGGCGGCCGCGGTGGCGGCGTCGCGCTCGTGCACCGGCCGGCCCGTGACTGCGCCGAGGAAGCGCTTGCGCGAGGGCCCAACCATGACCGGGTGCCCGAGGGCGAGGACCGCAGCGAGGCGGTCGATGAGCGCCAGGTTCTGCTCCGTGGTCTTGGCGAAGCCGAGGCCGGGGTCGAGGACGATGGCGTCCGGGCCGATCCCGGCGGCGAGCGCGGCGCCCAGCCGTCCGGCCAGCTCGCGCGCGACGTCGCGCGCGACGTCGTCGTACACCGCGTGGGCGTCCATGGTGTCGGGCGTGCCCCGCATGTGCATCAGGACGCAGCCGGCACCGGCCTCGGCGATGACGCCGGCCATCGCCGGGTCGTGCGTCAGGCCCGAGACGTCGTTGACGATCTCGGCCCCCGCCGCGAGCGCCGCACGCGCCACCGCGGCGCGGCGCGTGTCCACGCTGACCGGGAGCGCGACCTCCCGCACCAGCCGTTCGATCACCGGGACGACGCGGCGCAGTTCTTCCGCCTCGTCCGGCAGCGCCGCGCCGGGGCGGGTGGACTCGCCGCCCACGTCGAGCAGCGCGGCCCCGGCCTCGCGCATCGCGCGGCCGGCGCGCACGGCGTCCTCCACGGCGAAGTGACGACCGCCGTCGCTGAACGAGTCGGGGGTGACGTTGATGATGCCGGCGATGCACGCGGCGTCGAGCGGCAGCAGGCGTTGCGAGGTTTTCCAGGAAAGAGACATCGCCGGCGGCTCCGTCCTGGAGTCCGACACCGACTCCTTCGGCAACCGGCTCAACTTCTACGACGGTATCCCCATCGGCGTCTCCGACTGGCAGTCCGACGCCCAGACCGTCGGCAGCTCCTCCGACTGCTCCACCATCTTCGCCATGTCCTTCGGCGAGGGGGCCCTCCTGGGGCTCCAGGGAGGCGCAGGTATGCAGGTCGAGCGCAT
>CAYHQJ010000099.1:3938-8476 GCA_964358595.1 uncultured Gemmatimonadales bacterium | reverse complement strand
CAGGGCGACCGGGTGGCGGTGGAGCTCTCTCCCTACGATCTCACGCGCGGTCGCATCACCTACCGATACAAGTAAGTGGCGAAGAGCGAAGAGCGAAGGGCGCTCGCTTCTCCCTTCGCCCGTCGCTGCCTATTCGCGCACGGGCGGATGATGTCAGTGCGGTCTGCTGCCGATGCGGCCCCAGCGGATGGCGGTCAGGAAGGGGAGGGCCCGCCAGGAGTCGTGGTCGAAGGAGTAGTAGACGAACAGCGGGCGCCCGCGGATCACCCGCCGGTCCACGAACCCCCAGTAGCGCGAGTCGTAGGAGTTGTCCCGGTTGTCGCCCATCACGAAGTACTGGCCGGCGGGCACGATCAGCGGTCCCCAGTTGCCGCGGGTGGGCCGGTAGCCGCCGCGGTCCACCTCGGGGAGCAGGTACCCGACCTGCCAGGCCCGCATCTCGGGATCGGCGGGGTCGGAGAGCGAATCGGTGCGCTGCACCCACGGCTCGATCTGCCGCATACCGTTCCGGTACAGCACGTCGGAGCGCATCTCGAGCGTGTCGCCCGGCATCCCCACGAGGCGCTTGACCACCTTCACGTCCGCCTGGGTCCTGGAGTCGAAGACCACGATGTCGCCCCGCTGCGGCTCGCGGAATGCCGGCAGCCGGGTGTGGACGAGCGGCACCTCGGCCCCGTACAGCGCCTTGTTCACGAACAGGAAGTCGCCGACCAGCAGCGTGCGCTCCATGCTGCTCGAGGGGATGCGGAACGCCTCGATCAGCAGCGAGCGCAGCACGAACCAGATCACGAGCGCGACCGCAATCGACTTCAGCCACTCCCACGCCCAGCGTCCGAAGGTCTTGGGCGCGGGCGGCGGCGCCTTGCCCGCCGGTGCGGTCTTGGTGGGTTCGGTCATCGGTCCTACGGCCTCCAGTCGGCGACAAAGATGTTCGTTTCCCCCCTCACCCGTCCGTTACGGTTCGACGCCCAAACGAGTTTCCGGCCGTCCGGGGAGAACATCGGGAACGAGTCGAAGTCCGGATCGGTGGTGACCTGCTCCAGCCCTGTCCCGTCCCGATTGACGAGGTAGAGGTCGAAGTTGCGGCCGCGCGGGTTGCTGTGGTTCGACGCGAAGATGATCCGCCGGTCGTCGGGGGTGAAGTACGGCGCGAAGTTCGCCCCGCCGAGGTTGGTGATCTGGCGCCGGTCCGAGCCGTCGGCGTTCATCACCCACAGCTCCATGCGCGAGGGGCGCACCAGGTGCTGGGCGAGCAGCTGGCGGTACTGCACCTGCTCCTCGGGCGTCTGGGGGTGGTAGGCGCGATAGACGATGAGCCGGCCGTCGTGCGAGAAGAACGGGCCGCCGTCGTAGCCCAGCTCCGTCGTCAGCCGGCGCACGTCCGAGCCGTCCACGCTCATGGTGTGGACGTCGAGGTCGCCGTCACGCACCGACGTGAAGACGATACGGCGGCCGTCGGGCGAGAGCGTCGCCTCGGCGTCGTAGCCCGGCGCGTCGGTCAACCGGCGCAGGTCGCTGCCGTCGGCCCGGGCCGTGAAGATGTCAAACTCCTCCAGCCGCCAGACGTAGCCTTGCGAGTAGTCGGGGGGCGGCGGGCATTCGGGGCTCGCCAGGTGCGTCGAGGAGTAGAGGATCCGCCGGTCGCGGTCGTAGAAGTAGCCGCAGGTCGTCTTGCCGCGGCCGGTCGAGACCATCTGCTTGTGCGACCCGTCGGCGTTCATGATGAACTGCTGGTCGCAACGCATGCTGTCCACGGTGGCCTGGTAGATGATCCTCCGGCCGTCGTGCGACCAGTACGCCTCGGCGTTCTGCCCCCCGAACGTGAGCTGGCGGATGGTGGCGAGGTGCTTCTCCCCGGAATCCGGCGGCACGCTCACGGAGTCGGCGACCCGGGGACGGGAGCCGGCGCCGGCCAGGGCGGCCGCGGCGGCGCCAAGCACGAGCAGGGTGCGCGCGATTCTCATCCCAAAATCATAAGGGTGGTTGCCCTGCCACAGTACCCCTGCACCGGCCGGGAGTTCGCCGGGCTACGGGCATGCCGGCACGGCGGCCCGGGGCGCTCCGAGGCGGCCGCCGCGCAGCAGCGGCAGGTAACGCCATCCATCGCCCCGTCCGTCAAGCGGATCCTCCGCCCACAACTGCACGTAGCAGCCGGCCCCGCGCGAGTCCCGCACCGCGCGCGGCAGCGAGTCGGTGTCCGTGGCGAACCGCCACCCGGGCGCGGCCGGCGCGAGCTCCTCGCCCATCGCGCCGTGCGCCCCGGGGATGAGCACCGGATAGCTGACGCCGGCCGAATCGGCGACATAGCCGAGGAGGTCCGGGAGGCCGTCCCCGGTCAGGTCCTCGAAGGCGAAGGCGCCGATTGCGGCTGCCGACGGCATGACGTCCGAACGTCCGAGGGGCGCGATGCCGCTGTCGGTCAGCATCCAGAGGTCGACCCGCGCCTGCACGAGCCCCGCGATCGCCGACTGGACGTCCACCAGCACGTACGTGGCCCCGTCGCGGCCAATCCACCTGAAGGCTCCGGCCGGCACGATGTCGGGCGCGCGGTACTGCTGCTGCACCATCATGGCGATCCGGATGCCGCTCGTGTCGCCGGCAACCGCGAGCTCCGGCGCCCGGTCGCGCGCGCAAGCGGCGGCAAGAATCAGGGCAGCGGTGCCAGCGGCCGCTCCGGCGGCACTGGCGGCGGCACGGCCCGATAGGCGTAGCGATACCATACGTAGCTCATATACACCGTCTTGACGTAATCGCGCGTCTCCGGAATCACGACACGCTCGGCGAACAAGTCGATATCGCCGAACTCGGGCCAGCTGCGCCAGCGGGCCACCCGGTTCGGCCCCGCGTTGTAGGAGGCCAGCAGCGCGTAGACCGGGAACGTATCCCGCGTCATCCGCTCGAGCAGGTACCGGGCGCCGAGGTGGAGGTTGAAGTCGGGCACGAACAGCAGATCCGCGTCCCACGGCCCGAGGCGCAGGCGCGCGGCCATCTCCCGGCCGGTGGGCGGGTAGATCTGGCTGATGCCGCGCGCCCCGGCGCGTGACACCGCGCGCGGATCGAAGCGCGACTCCTGGCGGATGATGGCGGCCAGGAGCAGCGGGTCCACGCAGTGCTCGGCGGCCTCGGCCTCGATCACCGCGCGGTACGGGTACGGGAACAGCGCGCGGGCCACGCCGGGGAGCGTCCCTGCGCGCGTACGCGCCGCTTCACCGAGGGCGATCGCCTCGCGGGCGTAGCCGGCGGCCGCGGCCGCGACGCTCGCGGCGACCAGAAGATAGACCGACGCCGCCGTGTCGCCCGCCCAGCCGAGGGCTTCGGCGCGCGCCTCGGCGTCGAAGCCCAGGCTCGCGAGGAGGCGGACGCGTTCGCGGGCGCGGGCGGGCGGGAACGAGCCGGGGCGCGGGGGCGCGGGCGCGCTGCCCGCCAGGAAGCTCGTCGTGTCGCCGAGCAGCTCGCGGGCGCGCACGCCGTAGAAGCTGACCGGCGCCGCGGCGGCGAGCCGCCTGAGATCGGGCGCCGCCGCCGTGTCGCCCGCCTCGAGGCGGAGCCGCGCGTCCCAGTACCGGGGCGCGAGGCCCAGCTGCCGCACGGTGTCGCGCCATACGACCGAGCGCACCAGCACGGCGGCGCTGTCGCCGGCGCCGCCGGCATAGAGGAAGAGCGCCTGGCGAAACCGGGCGACGTTGGCGGCCGGGGACCCGGCGAAGCGGCGCAGCAGCGTCCTGTACCAGGCGCGCTCTGCGTCGGTCTCGCCGAGCGCGCGGTGGTGGTCGGCAAGGACCAGCACGGCGCGCGCGATCGCGCTGTCGCCCGCGTGCGCCCGGACCAGCTGCCGCGCGAGGCTGTCGGCGGCATCCCACCGGTCGGCGATCGCGAGCATCCGGACGCGCGCGGCGGCGATCAGCGTGGCGCGCCGGCGGCGGGCGCGTGCACCCGCGCTGTCCACCAGCCGCATTGCCGAAGTCTCCGCACCACGCTCGGCCGCGATGCGCGCCACCTCGAGCCAGGCCTCGATGCTGGTGTCCGCACGCTGCACCGCGCGCCGCGCGAACTGGTCCGCCGAGGCCAAGTCGCTGCGTGCGCGGTAGGCGCGGCTGACCGCCAGGTTTTCGGCGAGGGTGAGGGTGTCCAACCGTTCGGTGAGGAACGTGGCGGCGAGGAGCCCGGCCGGCCTGGTCGGATCCAGGAACAGCACCGAGTCGGCGCGCGCGCGGGCGGAGCGCCGCTGGCCGAGGGCGAACTCGACGCGCGCCAGGTCGAGGGTGCGCCCGGGACGGCGGTAGGCCTCGAGCGCGCCGAGCAGGTTCCCCGCGGCGACCCGGCGCCGTGCGATCAGGTCGGCGGCGCGCTCGGCGGCGCCGGGTGTGCGCGCGCCCGAGACGGCGGCGAACGCGATGATCGTGTCCGGCTCCAGCTCGGCGCGGCGGATGGCGAACCAGTCGGCGATCTCGGGCTGCGCCTGCGCCGCACGCCGCCACCCGATCGCCGCCGAGTCCTGCCACCCGAGCGCATCGAACGCAACGGCCAGCCGAACTAGG
>CAYHQJ010000099.1:0-3928 GCA_964358595.1 uncultured Gemmatimonadales bacterium | reverse complement strand
GGGGCGCAGCGCGGGCGGCGCCGCCTCGTGGGTGGCCAACGCGCGGTACTTCGCCGCCGCCGCACTCCAGCGCGCGGCGCGCTCGTCGGCGCGCGCCGCCAGCGCGACGAACTCGGCGAGCGAATCGCCGCCCCGCGCGCGGCCCACGATCTCCTCGACGCGCGCGAACTGCCCCAGCCCCTCGGCAATCGCGCCGTGCAGCAGCGCCACCCGCGCGGCGAGCGGACCCGACGGCGGCAGCCGGGGTGCGGCGCGCAGCGCGTGCCACGCGCGACCCGCGGCGAGGAGGCTCTCGGGGCTCAGCGGCACGACCGCGACCGAACACGCAGAGTCGCGAGCCAGCCCCCGGGGGAAGGCCATCGCACCGCGGGCCGCATGCGTCGCCGGCAGCCAGCACAGCGAGCCCGCGAGGGCGAGCGCGAGCGGCCGCATCGTCAGCGGCTCGCCGGATCGATCACTCTCGATCGCGCGCGCTCGCGCCCATCGCCCACCGTCCTAGTTGCTGCCCGTACGCGCGAAGTCGATGCGGCCCATCGCCTGCCGGTTGCAGTACAGGGTGAGGGGCAGGTACGACGCCGGCTCGCCGCCGGTCACGCGGCCCCAGCCGAGCGCGAGGAACTTCTGCACCGGCACCCAGGGCCGCACCGGACCGGCGGTGAACCGCGGATCCGACTCGACGTCCCGTTGCTCGATCTGGCGGCGATCGTTGTCGAGCACGCGGGCGGCGTCTGTCTGCATGAACTGCGAGGCGATCTCGCCGACGGACAGGAAGCTCGTTTGCCGGCCGCTTGCCAGCTCGGCGCGGATCTTCGTCGGGTCGAACTCCCGGTTCTGGCTGCTGGTGTTCGTGAGCCGGACGGCGAACCCAATCCCGCCGTGCATGTCGTTGCGGAAGTCCACGAACTGCATCCGCACGCCGTTACAGGTCGCGGTGTCGGCGCCGGATGCCTCGAAGGCGAGTCGGCGGGCGGGCGGATTGGCCTGGGCCAGTGCAGCGGAGCTGACGCCAGCCAGGAGCGCGAGAGTGCAGGCAATGCGCATGGCAGGTCCTCGTTGACGGCGTTCACGGAGGAAACTACGAGGCGTGCCGTCGCCCCGCCACGCCGGCGACAACTGCCGACTACCGCTCGAGGAGGCGAACCCCCTTCGCCCCCGCGATCACCGCGACGCGCGCCATCTTGAGGAAGAGACCGTCCTCGACGATCCCCGGCCGCCGGGCGAGGGCGCGCGCGAGCGCGGGAGGGTCGGCGATGCCGCGCGGAAAGCGGCAGTCCACGATGTAGTGGCCGCCGTCGGTGCGGTACGGCTCCCCGTCCGCGGTGCGGCGGAGCACCGGTTCGGCGCCGAGCCGCGCGAGGAAGTCGAGGTGGGTGGTCCAGCCGAAGGGGATGACCTCGACCGGCACCGGCACGTGGGTGCCGAGCTTCCGCACGCGCTTCGACTCGTCGGCGATGACGATGAAGCGCCGCGCGGCGCGCGCCACCAGCTTCTCGCGCAGCAGCGCGCCGCCCAGGCCCTTGATGAGGTCGAGCCCGGGGCCCACCTCGTCGGCGCCGTCGATGGCGAGGTCGAGCCGCGGATGCTCGTCGAGGGTGGTGAGCGGAATGCCGTGCGAGCGGCAGCGCACAGCGGTGTCCTCCGACGTCGGCACGGCGATCACCTGCTCCAGCTCGTCCGACCGCAGCCGCGCGGCGAGGAGCTCGAGCAGCGGCCGGACGGTCGAGCCCGTGCCGAGCCCGATGACCGTGCCGCTCCGGATGAACGTGACGGCGCGCGCGGCCGCGGCGCGCTTCAGCTCGTCGGTCGTGGGGGGCATGGGGGCTACCGGATCGCGAACGTCACGAGGGTCGCGAGGCCCGCCAGCTGCTGGGGGAAGCGGTCGATCATGCCCTCACGCTAGCAGCCGAGCGCGGACCACGCCAGCGGCCCCGGGCGGGCGCCGCGGCGTTCGGGTAGCTTTGCGGCACCCCAGAGGGAGCGAGGCAGCGACGTGCGTTTCGTGGACCTGAGCCACGAGATCGAGGCCGGCATGATCACCTACCAAGGGCTGCCCGCGCCGATCATCTGCGATCACCTGAGCCGCGAGGCGTCGCGCGCGCACTACGCCGAGGGGACCGAGTTCCAGATCGGCCGCATCGACATGGTGGCCAACACCGGCACGTACGTGGACAGCCCGTTTCACCGTTACGAGGACGGCAAGGACCTCGCGGCGCTCGCGCTCGAGTCGCTCGCCCGTCTGGAGGGGATCGTGATCCGGTGCCGCGCTCGCGGCTCGCGCGCCATCGGCCCGGAAGTGCTCCAGGGGCGGACCGTGCGCGACAAGGCGGTGCTGTTCGACACGGGCTGGGACCGGAATTGGCGCACCGACGCGTACTTCGAGGGCCACCCGTTCTTGACGCGCGCGGCCGCGGAATTCTTGGTCGAGCAGCGCGTGGCGCTGGCGGGCATCGACTCGCTCAACATCGACGACACGGCGGACGGCACGCGCCCGGCGCACACCCTCCTGCTCGGCGCCGACATTCCGATCGCCGAGCACCTGTGCGCCCTCGACCGGCTGCCCGACGAGGGGTTCCGGTTCTTCGCCGTGCCGCCGAAGGTGAAGGCGTTCGGGACGTTCCCGGTTCGCGCGTTCGCGGTGGTCGGGCGCTGACGGCCGGCCCGGCGGCCAGCCGGCGCGCTACGCCGTGCGGGGGATCGCAGTGCTGCTGGGCAAACGCTTGCGTTTGAGACGTTGTGACGCTCGCGCCGACGCCGGCGAAAGGTGGGCTTACGGCGGCTCGCGTCAAGCACAGCCGGCCGCCGAGCCGCCGGCACCGTTACCCGAGTTGGACCGCTTCGAGCGCCTGCGCCTTGAGGTAGGCGTTGGGATCGTGGCTCAGCGCTCCGGGCGGCAGTGCCTCCCAGAACGGACCGAGATCGCGCCGCACACGGTCTGCGAAGAACCGCGGGAGCGTCCTCGTCTCGCCCTCGAAGAAGCGGCGGACGGTCGCATCGGAATCCAGCAACTCGCGAATGGTCGAAAGGTACCTCAAGCGCCCGAACCCTCCGGAGGAAACGGCGCGGACCAGGTTCATGAGCGTCGGAACGGCGCCGCGGTTGGCCCGAAACCGGCGCCCGATGCGCGACCATGAGAACACGTGACGGTACAGGTCCACGACATGTTCGTAGAACGCGCGCCAGCCGTAGTTCTTGGGGCGCACGTTCATGGCGTGGTTGGTATTGAGAAAGTGGAACGGGAATGGCAGCACCCGGCCGTCGCGCTGCAACTCGAGATTGAGCGGCGCCGCCCGCCCGAACGCCGAGAGCAGCGAGAGCGCCGGGAAGGCCCCGGGCGACCGGTCGAGAAACCGCTTGGTCAGCTCGAACGGCTCCGCCCCCTTGTCGGTGTCCAGTCCCAGGACGAAGTTCGTCTGCACGTAGGGGATGTAGCGCAGGATCGTGTTGACGTGCTCGGACACGTGCCGGACCTTCTCGTACCCAACCTTGCTGCCGGTCTTCGACTTATTCCCGAGGGAGTACCACGATTCGATGCCGGGAAGCATGGCCTTGAAGCCATTCCTCCGGAGTCGCCGGAGGCGCGGTTCCGAGAGGAGCGAGAGGCTGCTTTCGGCGATGAAATCGATCCGGTCGGGAGGCACCGCGTCCTCGATGGCCGTCATGTAATCGTCGAAGCGGACCCCGAAATTCGGGTCGTGCCAGCCGACGCGCGGCCGTGGCATCGTGCCGAGCAGGAACCGGAGGTCTTCCCGGATCTGCTCGAAGCCGAGCGTCTGGTAGTCCACGACCGAGTCGATGCAGAAGCTGCACGAGTAGGGGCAGCCCAAGCTGCCGATCATGGGAACAATCTTGATGGTCGGGGCCTTGCTGAGGGTCGGCTCGATGAACTTCCAGCGCTCCTTGACGCCCGGCAGCGCCAGGGGCTGCCGTT
>CAYHQJ010000098.1:0-8523 GCA_964358595.1 uncultured Gemmatimonadales bacterium | reverse complement strand
GGGGGACCGGGGGACCGCGGGACGGAGGCGCCCGCCGCGGCTGTGGCCGCGCCGACGGCACTCCCGGCCCCCTCAGCGCCCACCGGTCGTGTCAAGAGCTCGCCGCTGGCGCGCCGTCTCGCCGCCGAGCAGGGGCTCGACCTGTCGCGGCTCGAGGGCTCCGGCCCCGGCGGCCGCATCACCAAGCGCGACATCGAGCGCGTGGCGCCGTCCGCGGCGGTCCCACCGGTCCCCCCGTCCCCCGGTCCCCCGGCCCCGGGGACTTTCACCGACGTCCCCCTCACGCAGATCAGGAAGACGATCGCCAAGCGGCTCGCCCAGTCACTCGGTCCGATCCCGCACTTTTTCCTGACGACCGAGATCGAGATGGAGCGCGCGTGGGACGCGCGCCAGGCGCTCAAGGCGATGGGCGAGCAATACACGGTCTCGTTCAACGACCTGGTCGTCAAGGCGGTGGCGTTGGCGCTGCGGCAGCACCCCGCGGTGAACGCGTGGTGGATGGAAGACCGGATCCGCTACCACGGCGACGTACATGTAGGGATGGCGGTGGCGGTGGAGGACGGACTCATCACGCCGGTCATCCGCCACGCGGACCGGAAGGGGCTCGCCGAGATCGCCGCCGCGGCGAAGGCGCTGGCCGACAAGGCGCGCGCGCGCCGGCTCCAGCCCGTGGAGTACACCGGCGCGACGTTCAGCGTCTCGAACCTCGGCATGTTCGACATCCACGAGTTCACCGCGGTGATCAACCCGCCCGAGGCCGGGATCCTCGCGGTGGGCCGCATCGCGCAAAAGCCCGTCGTGGCCGACGGCGAGGTCCTGCCGCGGCGGATGATGCGCGTCACCATGTCCTGCGACCACCGCGTGATCGACGGCGCGAGCGGCGCGAAGTTCCTGCAGACCGTGAAGCTCATGCTCGAGAACCCCATGGCGATGCTCCTCTGATGGCAACCACCTACGACGTCATCATCCTCGGCGGCGGGCCCGGCGGCTACGTCGCCGCCATCCGCGCCGCGCAGCTCGGCCTCACCGTCGCCGTCGTCGAGAAGGACAAGCTCGGCGGCGTGTGCGTGAACATCGGCTGCATTCCGACCAAGGCCCTCCTCCACTCGGCGTACCTGGCGAACACGCTGAAGCACGCGGCGGACTTCGGCATCACGACCGGTGCGGTCCAGACCGACTACGGCGTGGCGATGCGGCGCTCGCGCCGCGTCGCCGAGCAGAACTCGAAGGGCGTCGAGTTCCTGATGAAGAAGCACAAGGTCGAGGTCGTCCGAGGGACCGGCACGCTCAAGCCCGGCAAGAAGGTCGCCGTCGCCGCGGCAGACGGCGCCGTCGAGCTAGCCGCCGCGAAGGCCGTGATCATCGCGACCGGCTCGCGGCCCAAGGACATCCCGGCGATCGGGCTCGTCTTCAACGGGAAGACCATCTTCAGCAGCACCGAGGCGTTGTTCCTCGAGGCTGCGCCGAAGAGCATGGCGATCGTGGGCGCGGGCGCGGTCGGCACCGAGTTCGCCGACGTCTTCTCCGCGTTCGGCACGCAGGTGACGCTGCTCGAGATGCTCCCGCGCGTCCTCCCGGTCGAGGACGCCGAGTGCTCCGACGTGATCGCCAAGGCGTTCAAGAAGCGCGGGATCGCGGTGCACGCCGGCGCCCGGGTCGAGAAGGCCGCCCTGAAGCCCGACGGCGTCACGCTCGGCTTCGAGAGCGGCGGCAAGAAGGAGACGCTGGACGTGGCCTGCGTGCTCATCGCCGCGGGCCGCGCCGCCAACGTCGAGGGGATCGGCCTCGAGGAGATCGGCGTCAAGCTGGAGAAGGGCTTCATCAAGGTGGACGGGCAGCTCCAGACGAGCGTGCCCGGCTACTACGCCATCGGCGACGTGGCCGGCCCGCCGCTGCTGGCGCACAAGGGAAGCCGCGAGGGCATGGTCGCCGCCGAGGCGATCGCGGGGCAGACGCCGCACGCCATCGACTACACCAACGTGCCGGGCGCAACCTACTGCCATCCGGAGGTCGCGAGCATCGGCCTCACCGAGGAGGCGTGCAAGGAGCGGAAGCTCGACTACGTCGTCGGGCGCTTCCCGTTCAGCGCCAACGGCCGGGCGCGCACCACGGGCGAGACCGACGGGTTCGTGAAGATCGTCCGTGACCGGAAATACGGCGAGATCCTCGGCGCGCACATCGTGGGCGCGCACGCGACCGAGCTGATCCACGAGCTGGCCCTCGCGCGGGCGAACGAGTACACCGTCGAGGAGGTCGAGCTTGCCATCCACGCGCATCCGACGCTGTCGGAGGCGGTCAGCGAGGCCGCGCTCGACGCCCTCGGTCGCGTAATTCACATCTAGTGAAGGCGGAGGACCCGCTCGGCGCCGCCCTCGCCGCCGTCTTCATCGGCTCGGCGACGGGCGGCGCGGTCGTCTGCCTCGTGCTGCTCGCCAGCTACTGGATGCCCCGCGGGCCCGATACCACGTTCGGCACCATCGCCTTGCTCGGCGCGGCGGGCGGCCTGATGGCGGGGGCGATCGTGGGCTGGACGCTCGCCCGCTCGCTGCCGGTGTGGCGGCGCGCCGTCGTCGCGATGATCGCCGCCGCGGGCACCGCGCTCGTCGGGGTGCTGACGACGGCCGCGGACATCGTCGGTGGCCCAGCGGGCCTGGCCGTGCTCGCGGGGCTGTGCCTGCTCGTGATCGTGGGCGCCTACCGCATCTTCCTGGCGCCGGAGCGCCGGTCGTGAGCGGCACGCTCGTCGTGCGCGAGCTCGGCCGCGTGTCCTACGGCGAGGCACTCGAGCTGCAGCGACGGCTGGCGGAGGAGCGCATCGCCGGGAGCATCCCGGACACGCTGCTCCTGCTGGAGCACGCGCCCGTCGTCACCCTCGGCCGCGGCTGGAGAGGGTCGAGCCTGCCGGTCGAGCCCGACGCGCTGCGGCGCCGCGGCATCGAGGTCCACGAGATCGAGCGTGGCGGCGACGTGACCTACCACGGCCCGGGGCAGCTGGTGGGGTACCCGATCCTCGACCTCCAGCGGCACAAGCCAGACCTGCACTGGTACCTCCGCCAGCTCGAGGAGGTGCTCATCGCGGCGCTCGGCGACCTCGGGATTCCCGCCGAGCGGAACCCCGGCTTCACGGGCGTCTGGACGCGCGGGCGCAAGATCGCGAGCATCGGCATCCATGTGCGGCAGTGGGTGACGTGGCACGGCTTCGCCCTCAACGTCACCACCGACCTCTCGGCATTCGACCTGATCGTGCCGTGCGGCATCCCCAACGTGGTCATGACGAGCGTGGAAATAGAGACGGCGCGTACCGGCGTACCGAGCGGCGCATCGCAGTTGGGCGAGGCCGCCAGAGAGGCGGTCGTGGACGCGTTCGCCGGCGTCTTCGGGTTCGAGGCGGTGGAGACGCTCCCGCAGCTTCCGTAGCTCGACCCGCACGGCGAAGTCCCGAGCCAGACGCGGCCTAGCCTCCCAGCGGCCCGGACAGCGCTTGCCTCAACTCGGCGATCATCTGCAGGAGTCGGTCGAACAAAGGGCGTTCCCGATAGTAGAGGGCGCGCTCGAGCGGGTCGTCGTACCTCGCGCGCAGCACGGCCACCTGCTCGGGGTCGGGATCGAGAGCACGGCTCGACCGCAGATCCAGCCGCGTCACCTCAATCCCCGCTCCGAAGTAGGTGTTGCTGATGACAGCCGCTTCACGCACGAGTTCTGCGATGGCCCCGCTCTCCACACAACGACGAACCTCTGGGCTCCTTTCCCAGAGCATGGCGGTGTCGTAGTAGTGTCGCGTGGGTACTTTTCTCGCGCCTTCGACTCCCCGGGACATCCTTTCGTGCAGTAACAGGAGCTTCTCCGCGAGAGTCCGCTCGGGCTTGAGTGCGTCCATCCCGAACGACGTGCTGTCCTGCGAGTAGTCCTTGATCACCCCCGCCGCTCCCGGTTCGTTGACGAGGAACTCAGCGATGAGGGATCCAATGGGCCTGTTCTCGTGTGGTTGCGGGCCACCTCGGAATCCTGCTTCGACCAGCACCCAGTCGCTGCTGGTGAGTCCTGCAGCGGTAGCGCGACTGGGGAGCGTTCATGCGATCCGCCAGCTGGCGGCTGATACGAGGACCTCCCGCGCACCTGGAACGCTGTAGGTCGAGAGCGCGTTCAGATGCGAGCGAAGTGCATGCAGCGCGTCCTTCGATACTACCGCGCGGCCACGAGGACCTTCAGCACGGATATCCTCGCCGATGGCACCGAGCAGCGCGCGAATGCGCGGCGGTTCCGCGATCGCGAAGCGGGCGAGGCGAGAGAAGCTCAGCCTGCCGGCACGGAGCAGCATCCCGATGCGCTCGAGCACGTCGCGCGAGGTCGAGTCCGGGATGCGGCCCAAGTCTCGGAGAGCGTCGAGCACTGTCCGCTCCTCGGGCCGGATGCCCTTCTGTTTCTCGAGAGGTCGCGTGCTCAGATGGACGGGAACCTCACGCAGGATCGCCCGGTTCATCCGGCGTGGCACCGCTCTCGTTATCGCACCGCTCGCCTGCGTTGTGAGACCAAGTCGACTGTACTCTCCGATGCCACTCCGCACCGAGTCGGCTCCGCATCGACGCAGCACCGCGTCGAGCACCACCTCCGGATCGGGGCGGCTCGGCCCCAGTACGGTCCGCCTGGGTCTGTAGTACACACCGGCCCGCAGGCGCGTGATCAGGCCCGCCCTCGCGAGCCGCGACAGTGCGGCAGAGACGGCGACCCGATCACCAGCGGGGAAGTTCGCGTACATCCAAAGCCGGTCGCCTCCGGCGCGCAGGATGCGCGATCGGACGGCGTGGGCCACGGAAAGAGTCTTGGGCTTGTTCATACGTGTTCCTCTTGCGGTCAGAACATAAGGCCGGCGATGTTTAATGTCCAGTGAACAGCGTACAATACTTGACATTATGCAGAGCAGGCACCTGCGCTCGCGTGTTTCAGTTCGACACCGTGAGCCGCGAAGGAGGGATGCGAGTGGGACCGGTTGGTTGAGGCCGCTTTCGTCCTCGGTCCTTTGTCCTCTTCACCTGGTCCGCAGCATCAGCGCGGCGAAGGCGAGCACCAGCCACGCGATACACCACGCCGGCGCCATCCACCCCGCCACGATCGCGAGCGCGCCGAGGGCCGCCGCCCCCGGATAACCAGCCACCACCCGCACCAGCTTGCGGCGGAATTCCAGGCCGTCGGTCCGCATCCAGCTTCGCCCGACCGCCACCGCGCGGTTCGACACCACGCCCGCCAGGAGCCACAGCAGCAGCAGCGCCAGGGCGAGCGCCGCCCAGCGGCCCGCCTGCGGGTCACCCAGCCGCGCGTAGAGCTCGGCGACGGGCCCGCCGCCGTTCGGCAGCGCGGCCGCCGCGAACGCCGTCGGCAGCCACAGCAGCGCCACCACCACCCACTCCAGCGCGAGCGAGCGCAGCCAGCCGGCCGTGCGGAACCGGCCGGTCACGAAATGGGTCCCGATCGCGACGAACCCCAGCGCGACCGGGCCGGACAGGAGCATGAGGGTCCAGCCCCAGGCGGTCAGCGGGCCGGGGCGCCCCTGGAGCACTTCCACGACGTAGAGGGGTGAGAGCACGAGGGCCTGGTACGGCACACCGACCAGCGTGCCGGCGCCGCCGCGCACCGCCTGCTCGAGGGCGATGGTGACCCAGGTCACGACCAGCGCCGCGAGGACGCTGAGCACCGTGAGGGCCGGGGGTGACGGGGGTGGCCGCGGAGGCACGGGGGAGAATACCGAGGATGGAGGACAGAGGACAGAGGACTCGACTATGTTGTCGCCATGAGTGACGACCGTATCGATGCACGGACGAAGGACCGGGAGCGGCTCCCGCCGGGCCAGATCCTCACGCAGAAGTGGCCCGTGCTCCACTACAGCCACGTGCCGCGCGTGGAAGCGGAACGCTGGACCTTTCGGGTGTCCGGCGAGGTGGAGCGCCCGACCACCATCGGGTGGGAGGAGTTCGTCGGCCTGCCGCGCCGTGAGGTGACGTGCGACATCCACTGTGTCACGACGTGGTCGCGCTACGACAACCGGTTCGCCGGCGTGCCGGTACGGCCGCTCCTCGAGCGCGCCGGGATCAAGCCCACGGCGACGCACGCGCTGGTGCACGCCGAGCCGGACTACACGACCAACCTCCCGCTGGAGGACCTGCTGCGCGAGGAGAACCTGCTCGCGACGCACCACGACGGCGCGCCGCTCTCGGCGGAGCACGGCGGCCCGGTGCGGCTGCTGCTGCCGCACCTCTACCTGTGGAAGTCCGCCAAGTGGGTCACGGGGATCGAGCTGATGGCGGGCGACTGGCCGGGCTTCTGGGAGGACAACGGCTACCACATGCGCGGCGACCCGTGGCGCGAAGAGCGCTACGGGCGGCCCGACCCCGCCCGCATGCGCCGGGGGCCCCGGCGCTGAGTCCGGTCGCCGCCGAGCGAAGGCCTGCGCCCGCCCGCTAGCGCTTCTCCCCCATCAGCTCGAAGAACCGCCCGAACAGCACGATCCCCTTCCACAGCTGGTCGAGGTTCAGCTTCTCGTTCGGCGAGTGCAGCCCGTCGTCGGGCAGCCCGATCCCGGCGAGCAGCACCGGCGCGTTGCGCTGCTGCAGGAGCGGCACGATCGGGATCGAGCCGCCGCTGCGGATCGGCGCGATGCCCTTCTTCCAGATCTCGCGGCAGGCCCGGTCGAGCACCTGGAACGGCCAGCTGTCGAGCGGCGTCTGCACCGGGTCGCTGGCGGCGAAGATGTGCACTTTCACGTCCGCGTACTTCGGCGCGAACCGCTTCACCGCCTTCTGGAGCTGCGCCGCTGCTTCCTTCCCGCGCATCTGTGGCACCAGCCGCAGCGTCACCTTGGCCGTGGCCTCGGCGGGAATCACCGTCTTCACGCCGGCGCCGGTGTAGCCGCCCACGATGCCGTGGATCTCGAACGTCGGCCGCGACCAGGTACGCTCGAGAAAGCTGAAGCCCTTCTCCCCGGTCAGCGCCTTCGTGCCGGCCTCCCTGCGGAAGCCCGGCTCCTTGATGGGCAGCGCCTTCCAGGCCTTCAGCTCCTTCGCGGTCGGCTTCTTCACCCGCGCGTAGAGCCCCGGAATCCGGATCTTGCCGTCCGGGCCCTTGAGCCGTTCCAACAGATGGCAGAGCGTCTCGATCGCGTTCGGCACCGCGCCGCCGTACAGGCCGCTGTGCAGGTCCTTCTTCAGCGTGCGCAGCCGGATTTCGGCCTGCACGATGCCGCGCAGCGCCGCGTCCACGCTCGGCACACCGGGCGCGACCATGTGCACGTCGGGCACGAGGACGGCGTCGGCCTTCGTGCGGTCCGGCTGCTCGGTGAGGAACTTGGTCAGCGCCTTCGAGCCGACCTCCTCCTCGCCCTCGATGAGCAGCCGCGCGTTGACCGGCAGCCGCCCGGTCGTCGCCTTGACCGCCTCGAGCGCGGAGACGAGACAGAACACCTGGCCCTTGTCGTCCGCGGTGCCGCGTGCGTAGAGCTTGCCGTCGCGGACCGCCGGCTCGAACGGACCGGTAATCCACTCGTTCAGCGGATCGGGCGGCTGCACGTCGTAGTGTCCGTAGATGAGGACCGTCGGCGCCCCCGGCACGTCGGGCCCCTCGGCCCAGAGGATGGGATGCTGCCCCTCGGTCTCGATCATGTCCACCCGGAAGCCGAGCCCGCGCAGGCGCTCGGCAAGCCACTCGGCCGCGCGGCGGCAGTCGCCCTTGTGCTCGGGCAGCGTGCTGACGCTGGGGATGCGCAGCCAGGCCTTGAGGTCGTCGAGCAGCCGCGACTGCTCGCGATCGACGTAGGATTGGAGGCTATTCATAGTAGCGAAAAAATACCTCGCGGGTATCTTCTCCGCCATGCGCCTCACCTCTTCCTTCGCCGTCTTCCGCTTCGACCCGGGCGAGAAGGACCTGGCCAAGGCCCGGTGGTTCGGGCGCGAAGGGAAGGTGGACGCCGCGCAGCAGGAATACCGCGCCGCGCTGCGCCGCAATCCCGATACCGTTGCGGGGTGGATCGAGCTGTTCGAGCTGCTGCGGCGGGACGGTCGCCACGCCGACGCGCTCGCCGTCGCCGCCGAGGCCGAGGAGCATTTCGGGCCCGACGCCGCGATGCCCCTCGCCCTCAAGGGCGCCGCCTGCGCGGAGCTGGGCCGCACCCGTGACGCCGTGCGGGCGCTGGAGGCGGCGCTCGAGCGCGACGGCAATCTCGCCCTCGCCTGGCACGAGCTGGCCTACGCCGCCTTTCGCACCGGGGAGTACTCCCGCGCCCTCCTCGCGCTCGACCGGGCCTTCGCGCTCGAGCCGCACACCGACAGCCTGATGCTGCGCGGCCGCATCCTGCGCGAGAGCGGCCAGTACGACGCCGCCGAGGTGGCGTTCGAGGGCGCCATGCAGTCAGCCGAGCACGACATCCCGCGCCACGATGCCGAGC
Source organism: uncultured Gemmatimonadales bacterium (assembly GCA_964358595.1). GTDB lineage: Bacteria > Gemmatimonadota > Gemmatimonadetes > Gemmatimonadales > JACORV01 > CAYHQJ01. The sequence continues at coordinate 92 of CAYHQJ010000098.1, read as the reverse complement.
GCGAGATCCAGGCGACGCGCCGCGCCGCCTCGCTCGGTGGGAAGCGGCCGCGGCGCTTCACCCCGCGCGAGCGGGCCTTCGCCGAGGCGGGG
>CAYHQJ010000097.1:0-8541 GCA_964358595.1 uncultured Gemmatimonadales bacterium | reverse complement strand
CGCGCCTGACCGGCGCGATTCTCGGCGACGAGGTGACGGTGGAGGGCTACACGGGGAGTGCGTCGCTCGGCTCGCACGCGGAGCTGCGCGCCGGCTAGTCGTAGCGTCCCATCGCGAGGTCAACGATGTCCTGCATCAGCTCGGCGTAGGAGCGCCCCGACTTCTTCGCCGCCATCGCGAACTCGGCGCCCGAGCTGAGCCACGGGTTCGGGTTCGCCTCGATGACGTAGATCTTCCCCTCGCTCGTGAGCCGCAGGTCAATCCGGCCGTAGTCGCGGAGCTTGAGCGCCTGGTAGGCGGCCACCGCCGTCTGCTTCAGGTGCTCGGCCGTCTCCTCGTCGAGGTCCTCGGCAATGTGGGAGCGGGTCTTCCTGTAGGCCTCGCTGTCCTTCTCCCACTTCACCTCGCTGCCCGCGATCTTCGGCGTGCCCTCGGGGAGATTCGAGAGGTCCAGCTCGACCAGCGGCAGGGCCTCGGCCTTCTCGTTGCCGAGGATCGCCGCATAGATCTCGCGCCCCTCGATGTACTCCTCGATCAGGGCGGGACAGTCGAACTGCTCGTGGATGTAGTGGATCCGCTCCATCAGCTCCTTGACGCTCGACACTACCGAGTCCACGTCGATCCCGATCGAGCCGTCCTCCGACATCGGCTTCACGATCAGCGGGAAGGCGATGTCGTGCGCGTGGTCGCTGAGCCCCTTGTAGCTCACGGCGAAGAACGGGGTGCGGATGTCGTGGAAGTGGAAGATCTTCTTGGCGAGCGCCTTGTTCTGCGCGAGGTAGAGCCCGTGCGGCCCCGCGCCGGTGTACTTGAGGTCCACCAGCTCGAGGTACGCGGCGAGGTTCATGTCCATCGTGTCGTCGCCGGCGTACGACTCGGTGAGGTTGAAGACGAGGTCGGCCCTGGTCTTCGCGACGGCGAGCAGGGACGGGTCTTCTCCGTCCACCACGAGGTAGCTCGGCTCGTGGCCCAGCTTCTCGAGCGCCTCGAAGATCTCCTCGCGGTCGAGCTTGGGGCGCCGCGCCTTCTTGCGCTTCTTCCCCTTGCGCCGGCGCTTCGGCGCGGGCTCCTCCTCGGCGGGCGGCGCCGTCGGCTCCGCGGCGCCGTCGTCCCAGGTGTCGTAGAGAATCGCGATCTTCAGGCCTTCGTGTTTCACGCGCCGCTCACGGTTGGGTGAACTTCCCCCGCGTCAGGTAATTCATCGCCAGCGTCGTCGCGTACGCGGTGATCTCGACCACGTACCCGGTCTCGCGGCCCCGCAGCGCCGCGAGCTTCAGCTCGTCCAGTCTCCCCTCGATGGACTCGACGAGCTTCTTCACCAGCGGCCGCCGCACCCCGGTCCAGTACGTGACCTTGTCCACGATCTCCTTGCGGTGCTGGGCGAGCAGCTCGGCGGCGGAACGAATCCCGTTGCGCCGCCGCGGCGAGGGCTTGATGAAGATGTCCGTCAGATCGGCGTCGAGCGCGAGATCCGCGATCGCCTGCGACTCGTCCGGCGTCGTGTCGCGGTAGAACTGCTCGATCGTGACCTCCATCTCCTCCACCGTCACGTCGGTCTCGCCGAGTGGACGCAGCGGCGGCTGGTCCGCCACACGGCGCGCGATCCGGTCCACGTAGCGCAGCTTGCGCAGTGCGCCCCACCCCTTGTACCTGCGGCGCCAACTGGAGCGTGGCGTCAGCCACACGGCGAACGTCTCGGCGAAATCCTCGTCCGGGTGCTTCTGCGCGTACCAGCCGGCGATGTGACGCACGAACTGCCGGGAGAACGGCACCGGGCGGTAGCGCTCGCGGTACGGGCGGCGGAACGGGCCGAACAGCGTTTTCCACTCCTCCGTCTTGTACAGCTCGTAGGCGTAGTTGAACGCGTGCCCCGCCTCGTGGCGCAGGTACATCATGATCTCGCGCTCGTCCTCGAGGTCGTTCATGGACTTCTCGAGCGCGGCGAGCTTGGGATCGGCGAGGTAGAACGGGATGCCGACGACGGGCTGCTCGTTGGGGCAGCCCCACTCGTCGGTGAGGTAGCAGGCGGGGCGGAAGTGCTTCAGCCCCTTCCGCTCGATCTCCCGGTAGAGCTGCAGGACGTACTTCTCGATCGCCGAGCCCTCGAGCCGCAGGCCCAGCTCCTTGATGGGCTTGCGCAGCAATTCCTGGTCGGGATGTGAGGTCTGCTCGAAGGGTTGCACGGCTGCTACGTCTCCGCGACCGCGAGCGCGACCACCAGCGCGCGCAGGATCCCCGCCGGGCCGTTCACGTTCTCGTACCACTCGCTCGGCAGGTGCGCGTCACCGCCGCGTCCCCCGGCGCCGAGCGCGATGCCGGGCACGCCGCGGCTGATGGCGACGTTGGCGTCGGTGCTCGCGGCGGCGAGGGCCGGGGTTGCGCCGAGCGCGCGCGTCGCGGCGACGGCTGCCCGCACGAGCGGGTGCTGCTCGTCCGTCGCGCCCGAGGGACGCTGGCCGAGGGAGTCGAGCTGGAGCGTGAGCGGCGTCGTGCCGGCGGTGCGGCGCCGGTTCACGAGGTCGAGCGCGCGGCCGAGCACCTGGGCCACCGAGCCGTAGAGCGATTCGAGCGCGGCCTCGTGCTCGGAGCGCAGGTCCAGCTCGAGCCACGCCTCCTGCGGGATGGTGTTGAGTCCCGAGCCGCCGCCCAAGCGCACCACGCTCGCCGAGGCGCGTGGGCGCGGGGGCAGGGGGATATCGTGGATTTGCGACGTCGCGATCCCGACGGCGTGCGCCGGGTTGGCGACGCCGAACGCGGCCCACGAGTGCCCGCCCGGGCCGCGGAACGTCGCGCGCATCCGGCGCGAGCCGAGCGCGCGGTGCACGACGCGCTCCAGCCCCGCGCCGTCCACGGCGATAAACGCGTGCGGGCGGAACGCCGGGTCCTCGAACAGGTGCTTCGCGCCGCGCAGGTCACCGTGGCCCTCCTCGCCCACCGTCGCGGCGAACGTGAGCGGCAGCGGTGGCTCGATCCCGGCCGCCCGGCACGCCCCGGCGACCGCGAGCAGCGCCGCGAGCCCGCGCGCGTTGTCGCCGATGCCCGGGCCGACGAGCCGCGGGCCTGCGTCGCGCACCGTGAGGTCGGTCTCCGGCCCGAACACGGTGTCGAGGTGCGCCGCCAGCACGACGCCCACGCCGCCGTTCGGACCGAGCCGGCCGAGCACGTTGCCCGCGCCGTCGCGGCGCACGTCCGCGAGGTTCAGCTCCTCGAACCGCTCCGCGACGAGCGCGCCGCGCAGCTCCTCGGCGCCGGTCGGCGCGGGGATCTCGGCGAGTGCGCGCTGGAGCGCGAGCGTCCCGGCGTCGTGGCACTCGAGCCACTCGCGCGCGGCGCAAACCTCGCGGCGCTCCAGGAGATCGGCGACGAGCTGCTCCACCCGCGGAGCGTACCGCGCTTGACGGTGGGCCGCAAGGTCGCCAAACTAGCCGGACAGATGGAATACCAGCACCTCATCTACGACTGGAATACCGTCACCGTCTCCTTCGACTGGACGACGGCGCGCTACGATCTCAACGACGAGACGCTGCGCGACGGCCTCCAGTGCCCGTCGGTGAAGGACCCGCCGATGGAGGCGAAGCTGCGGCTGCTGCACCTCATGGCCGACCTCGGCATCGTCGCCGCTGACATCGGCCTGCCCGGCGCAGGCCCGCGGGTGCGCGACCAGGTGCGCGCCCTCGCGAAGGAGATCGTGAGTGCGAAGCTGCCGATCGCGCCGAACTGCGCCGCGCGCACCGTCGTCGCGGACGTCCAGCCGATCGTGGACATCTCGCAGGAGACCGGCATCGCGATCGAGGCCGCGACGTTCATCGGCTCCTCGCCCATCCGCCAGTACGTCGAGGACTGGACCCTCGACAGGATGCTGAAGGTGAGCGAGGAAGCAGTGACCTTCGCGGTGAAGCACGATCTCCCGGTCATGTTCGTGACCGAGGACACGACCCGCGCCCACCCCGAGACGCTGAAGGAGCTGTACAGCAACGCCATCCGCTGGGGCGCCAAGCGGATCTGCCTCGCCGACACGGCGGGCCATGCCACGCCGGACGGAGTGGTCAATTTGGTACAGTACATTCGCGACGAGGTCGTCAGGCCCTCGGGCGAGGACATCAAGCTCGACTGGCACGGGCACCGCGACCGTGGCATGGGCGTGGCCAACACCCTCGCGGCGATCGAGGCCGGCGCCGACCGCGTGCACGCCACCGCCCTTGGCATCGGCGAGCGGGTGGGGAACACCGAGATGGACCTGCTCATCGTGAACCTCTACCTGCACGGCTCGTATCGTGGGGACCTCAAGAAGCTGCCGGAGTACTGCCGGCTGGTCTCCGAGGCGGTCGGCCGGCCGATCGGCGTGGACTACCCGGTCAAGGGCCGCGACGCGTTCCGCACCGGCACCGGCGTGCACGCCGCGGCCATCATGAAGGCGCGCCAGAAGGGCGACGAGTGGCTCGCCGACCGGGTGTACTCGAGCGTCCCCGCCGGCGCCCTCGGCGTGAAGCAGAAGATCGAGATCTCGCCCGTCTCCGGCCTCTCGAACGTGAAGTACTGGCTTGAGGCGCACGGCTACGACGCGGCGAACGAGCAGTACACGAAGGTGCTGTTCGACGCCGCGAAGCAATCCGACCACGTCCTCACGGACCTGGAGTGCCACGCGCTGATCGCGAGCGTGGGGGCCTAGTGGCCCCACCCGGCTATCGCGAGTTCATCCGGTCCTACCTCGATCTCCGCTGGCAACTCGACCCCGTCGCCGCCACGATGGCCGGCATCGGGACCCACGACGCGCGTCTCGGCAACTACACTCGGCGCGACGTCAAGGCCGCGCTCGCCGCGCTCAAGTCCATGGCGCTGGCCTTCGAGTCCGCGGAGGTGGAGGCGATCGGCGACGAGGTGGACCTCACCGCCGTCCTCAACGACGTGCGCGCCACGCTCGCGCGGCTCGACAACGAGAAGCCGCACGAGCTGAACCCGGAGTTCCACCTCACGCACCTGCTGAACGGGCTGTTCGCGCTGCTGCTGCGGCAGGACCAGCCGCTCGAGTCGCGCTCCCGCGCGCTCGCGGGGCGGCTCAGGGAGACGCCGCGGTTTCTGGGCGACGCCGAGGCCACGCTCCAGCGCCCGCCCAAGGTGTTCACGGAGACCGCGCTGGACGTCGCGCGCGGCGGCCGGGCGCTGCTCACGCGGGCGATCCCCGAGTTCGCGGCGAAGTTGCCGCGGGAGCTGCTGCACGAGATCGAGGAGGCGCTCCCGCCCGCGCGCGAGGCGCTGACGAAGTTCACCGACTTCCTTGCCGGCGAGCTACTGGAGCGCTCCGACGGCGACTTCGCGATCGGCCGCGCGGCGTTCGACTTCCGGCTCCACTTCGAGCATGCCCTGCAGGAGACCGTGCCCGCGCTGCTGCGCTACGGCGAGGCGCTGGTGACCGAGCTGGAGTCCGACCTCGCGCGCCGCGCCGCGGCGCTCGCGCCCGGCACGCCGTGGCGCGCGCTCGCCGAGCGGCTGCGCGCGGACCATCCGGCGGCCGACGCGCTCGTCGCGCGCTACGCCGCGGAGATGGAGAGCGCGCGGCGGTTCGTCCTCGAGCGCGGACTCGTCGGCGTGCCGGAGGGGCCGCTCCAGGTCATCGCCACGCCGGGCTTCATGCAGCCGCTGATCCCGTTCGCGGCGTACGATCCGCCCGGCGCGTTCGCCGCCGACCGCACCGGGTTCTTCTACGTCACGGTGCCGGCGCCGGCGCAGCTCAAGGACCACTGCGTGCACGAGATCGCGTGCACCGCGCTGCACGAGGGGTATCCCGGCCACCACCTCCAGTTCCTCGCCGCGCAGGCGCAGGCCTCGCCGGTGCGGCGCATCGTCAGCTCGCCGCTGATGGTCGAGGGATGGGCGCTCTACTGCGAGGAGCTGATGACGGAGCACGGCTTCCTCGCGCGGCCCGAGGAGCAGTTCTTCCAGCGCCTGCACCTGCTGTGGCGCGCGCTGCGGGTCGTGCTCGATATCCGGCTGCACACGACGGGGATGACCTTCGACGAAGCGGTGAAGACGATGGTCGAGACGCTCGGCATCGAGCGCGCCAGCGCCGAGGCCGAGGTGCGGCGCTACTGCGCGACGCCGGCGTACAACCTCTGCTACGCCGTCGGCCGGCGGGAGCTGGTCAGGCTGCGCGACGACGTGCGGCGGCGGGACGGCGCGGCCTTCTCGCTGCGGAAGTTTCACGACGAGGTGCTGGCGTATGGCGGGTTGCCGGTGTCCCTGATTCGGTGGGGGATGGGGCTGGGTGGGTAGGTCTTGCTTCTTGGGTCTTCGGGCTTAGTGGCAACGGCGCCGAAGCTTCCGCGGGCGGTGTACTGGTTCGGCGCGACGTCGCTCGCGAACGATCTCGCCTCCGAGATGATCTACCCGCTCCTGCCCGCGTTCGTGACCCGGACGCTCGGTGGGGGCGCGCTCGCCCTCGGCATCCTCGACGGCGTCGCCGACGCGATGTCGGCCGCCTTCAAGCTCCTCTCCGGCTACCTCGCCGAGCGGCCGCGGCTGCGCGGGCCCCTGATCGTCGCTGGCTACGGCATCGCGGCGGCGGTGCGGCCGCTGGTCGCCATGGCGGGCGCGGCGTGGCACGTCATCGGGCTGCGCGCGGTGGATCGCCTGGGCAAGGGAGTGCGCACGGCACCGCGCGACGTCATGATCGCCGACGTCGCCGCGGAGGAGATCCGCGGCCGCGCGTTCGGCGTGCACCGTGGGGCCGACCACGTCGGCGCGATCGTGGGGCCGCTGCTGGCGACCGCGCTGCTCGCCGGGGGGCTCGCGGTGCGGCAGGTGTTCTGGGTCGCGGCGATCCCCGGGGCGCTCGCCGTGCTGCTGGCGTGGCTCGCCGTGCGCAGCGCCGCGAAGGGTCAGGGGCAGGCGGACGCCCGCGCCGCGTCAAGCGCGGCCGGCGTGCCGGTCGAGCGCACCGCGCCCGGGTTCCTGCCGCTCGTGATCGTGCTGGCCGTCGCGGCGCTGCTTCGGGCGCCCGAGACGCTGCTCATCCTCCGCGCCCAGGACCTCGGCGTGACGTTAGGCAGCGTGCCCCTTCTGTGGGCCGGGCTGCACGTCGTGCGGTCGGCGGCGTCGTATCCGGGCGGCGTGCTCACCGACCGGTGGGGTCCGCGGCGTACGCTCGCCGTGGGCTGGCTCGTTTACGCGGCGCTCGCCGTGGCGTTCGCGGCGGCGACCACGGCCGCGCAGGCGTGGGCCGTCTTCCTCACCTTCGGTCTCGTGGCGGGGCTCACCGAGAGCCCGGAGCGCAAGCTTGTCGCCGGGTACGCGGGCGCGGCGCGGCGCGGCCGCGGCTTCGGCTGGTACCACGGGAGCCTGAGCGCCGTGGCGCTTCCCGGCGCGGCGCTGTTCGGGTGGCTGTACCAGACGAAAGGCGCGGGCCTCGCGCTCGAGGCCAGCGCGGCGGCCACCCTCCTGGCCGTCATCCTCCTCGCGATTGTCGGCCGGAGCAGCGACCGGGGGGTGTAGTCAGTCCCCCGCCGCGTACGCCGACTGCACGAACGGAGCCTCGTTCACCCGAGGCTCCTTTCTCCGGGATAGCACCAGCCACCACTCGCGGGCCGAGGCCGCGATCACCAGCACCACGACGGCCATGAACCCGAGCGCCAGCGCCGCGTCCAGCCGGTCGTTGAAGGCCAGCCGCGCCGCGTCCGGCGCGTTCGCGGCCAGCACCGTGCGCGCGTGCGACAGAAAACCGAGCCGCGGATCGCCCGCGAACACCTTCTGCGCGCCGGCCGTCAGCGTGACCGTCGCAAGCCAGGCCAGCGGCACCACCGTCACCCAGAGGTAGCGCGCCTTCCCCATCTTGATGATGATCGTCGTCGCCACGCACAGCGCCACCGCCGCCAGCAGCTGGTTCGCGATCCCGAACAGCGGCCACAGCGAGTTGATCCCGCCCAGCGGGTCCACCACCCCCTGATAGAGGAAGTAGCCCCAGCCCGCCGTCACCAGCGCGCTCGCGAGCAGGTTCGCGGGATACCAGGAGACGTCGCCGAACTTCCTCCACGCGTGCCCGCCGAGGTCCTGGAGCATGAACCGGCCGACCCGCGTCCCGGCGTCCACCGTGGTCAGGATGAACAGCGCCTCGAACATGATCGCGAAGTGATACCACAGCGCGAGCCCCGGCCCCGAGAACACCCCCGACAGGATGTGCGCCATCCCCACCGCGAGGCTCGGCGCCCCGCCGGTGCGCGAGTAAAGCGTCGCCTCGCCCATCTGCCGCGCCAACGCCTCCATCTGCCCCGGCTGGAGCGTGAAGCCCCACTGCGCGATCGCCTGGACCGCCGTCTCGCCCGTCCCGCCCAGGGCCGAGGCGGGCGCGTTCATCGCGAAATACACGCCCGGCTCCAGCGTCGCCGCCGCGATCACCGCCATGATCCCGACGAACGACTCCATCAGCATCCCGCCGTAGCCCACCAGCCGCGCGTGCGACTCGCGCATCACCAGCTTCGGCGTCGTGCCGCTCGCGACCAACAAGTGGGTGGTGTACGGGCACCACTTCGCGGCGATCGCCGGCGCGGG
>CAYHQJ010000096.1:6189-8658 GCA_964358595.1 uncultured Gemmatimonadales bacterium | reverse complement strand
GTACCAGAACCGCCGGGCGGACTACGTCGGCGCGTGGTGGAATGTCGTCCGGTGGGATGGCGTCGCGGAGCACTACAGGAATGCGAAGAAGTGATGGGTGATGAGTGATAGGTGATAGGTGAGGCCTCAGGCCTCTGACGGCCGACGGCTGACGGCTGACGGCTGAGGAGTTGCTCAGTGAACAGATCCGTCGCCGTCGTCGTCGCGTCCTCGTGTCTCGCGGCGTCCCTGCACGCGCAGACACCTGCCGTCGTGCGCGTGCTGCCGGCCGAGAAGCAGGTCGCCGCGGCGGTGCTGCCGCTCCCCGCCGAGCAGCGCGCCGGCGCCACGGTCCTCGGCTACGACGCCCGGAACCAGCTCGTGCGCCTGCGGGCCGGGACGGGCAGCTTCACCTGCCTCGCCGACGATCCGCGGGACGACCGGTTCCACGTCGCCTGCTACCACAACGCGCTCGAGCCGTTCATGGCGCGGGGCCGCGAGTTGCGCGCGCGCGGCGTGCAGGGCGACGCCGTGGACAGCGTCCGCAATGCCGATGTCGCCGCCGGCCGCGTGCCGATGCCCGCCGTCGCGAGCCTGTACTCGCTGACCGGTCCCGCCGGGAGCTACAACGCCGAGACCGGCGCCGTCAGCGGGGCGCGTCCCCTGTTCGTGGTGTATGTGCCGGGCGCCACGGAGGCGTCCTCCGGCATCTCCGCCACGCCGCGGCCCGGTGCGCCGTGGCTGATGCATCCCGGCACGCCGAAGGCGCACATCATGTTCCAGGGGACGATGTAGGCGAACAGACGTGATGGGTAATGGGTGATGGGTGATAGGTGAGAGGTGAGAGGTGATAGGTGATGGGTGATGAGTGATAGGTGAGAGGTGATAGGCCAGAGGGTGCGGGCAGGATTCCTCGCGGCGGCCGCTGCCGTGCTCGTCGTGGTCTCGGCGGTCGCGTACTTGGTGACACGGCCCTCGCTTCCGCCTCCCCCGCCCGCCGCGGCGTGGAGCGCGCGGCCGCTGGTCGCGGCGAACCTCCCTACCGGTGGGTTGGCCCACAGCTGCCTCCTCACCGAGGCGGGCACCGCCTTCTGCTGGGGCGGCAACAGCTACGCGCAGCTCGGCGAGGGGACCAACCGCTCGTCGCTCCTCCCGAAAGCCGTGCGGGCCGACTCCTTCCTCACCGCCCTCGATGCCGGGGACTCGCACACCTGCGCCGTCACGCGCGAGGGTGCCGTGCTGTGCTGGGGCCTCAACCCCCGGCTGCAGGCGGGCACCAGCAAGGACGCGAACTGTATCGTCGGCGGGCTCTCCTACGCCTGCAACCCGACGCCGCAGCCCGTGCGCGACGTGCCCGCGCTGCGCGCCGTCGGCGCGGGGGCCGACCACTCGTGCGGCCTCACCCGGGACGGCCACGTCTGGTGCTGGGGCTCCAACGACCGCGGCCAGCTCGGACGGGGGCGCGACCCCGGGAGCTTCCCGCCCCTGGAGGTCGGGGGTGGGACGCGGTTCGCGGCGCTCTCCGTGGGTGCGTTCCACTCCTGCGGCGTCACCGCGGCGGGCGCCGTGCTCTGCTGGGGCTGGAACCTCTACGGCCAGCTCGGCGCCGCGGCGCGGGCGGAACGGTGCGGGCCCAATCCGTGGAGCCCGACGCCGTGCTTGCGGCAGCCGGTGCGGGCGGAGGCGCGCGTGCGGTTCACCGCCGTCGCTGCGGGCAGCAAGCACACCTGCGCCCTCGCCGCCGACTCCACCGCGTACTGCTGGGGCGGCAACCGGCTCGGCCAGCTCGGCACCGGCGACACCGTGCACGCGATGACGCCGAGGGCGGTCGCGGGCGCACGGCGGTTCCGCGCGCTGACGGTCGGCACCGACTTCTCGTGCGCCGTGGCGCCGGACGGTGCGTCGTGGTGCTGGGGCGACAACGCGCTGGGCCAGTTGGGCGGAACCGACCGGGCCGGCAGCGCGACGCCGATGCGGGTGCGGGTGGAGGAGCGCTTCGCGTCCATCGGCGCGGGCGCGAGCCACGCCTGCGGCGTTCTCGAGAGCGGCGCGGCGGTCTGTTGGGGTGCGGGGACGGCGGGTCAGCTGGGGAACGGCTTCCGCTCGGACCGGCGGGAACCCGTGACGGTGCAGGGCGACGCGGCTCAGCGCCGGCGGGCGCCGTAGAGCGGGCAGCGCGTTTCCCTGGCCGTCGGTTGACGCGCCTCGCCGGCGCCCGGTAAACTTCAAGTCTGTCTCGCCCTGGTGGTGAAACTGGCAGACACGCCGTCTTGAGGGGGCGGTGGCGAAAGCCGTGCCGGTTCGAATCCGGCCCAGGGCACTCCCCTCAGCCACCGTAGCTCAGTGGTAGAGCTCTCGATTCGTAATCGAGCGGTCGTCGGTTCAAGTCCGACCGGTGGCTCTTACAGGACAAGAACTTACGACGCCCCCTCAGGGGGCGTTCGTACTTTACTGACCAGTCCATAAGTTAGACTACACATTTCGTGCTGC
>CAYHQJ010000096.1:4652-6179 GCA_964358595.1 uncultured Gemmatimonadales bacterium | reverse complement strand
GAGCGGTCGTCGGTTCAAGTCCGACCGGTGGCTCTTCAATCACCAGCACTTCGACGACCCTCCCCGCTGGCGTTCGTACTTCGTGCGAGCCTTCCGGGTTCGCATCCCTACGAGATGTTCGAGGCCCCGTTCGCGTTCCTCTGCGTCGTGCCCAACCGGCCCGACCAGGTCACGCTCGTCGCAGGCTGCTGAGGCGGCCCATGTCCCTCGCGCGCTCCGCCCTCCTCGCCGTCTCCCGCAACCAGTGGCTCGCCGGCCAGGTGACGCGGCGCGACTTCGCCCGGCGCGCTGTCCGCCGCTTCATGCCGGGCGAGACGCTCGAGGCCGCCATCGACGCGGCCGCCGCGTTCGCCGGCTCCGGCATCGGCACCGTCGTCACGCATCTCGGCGAGAACCTCACGTCGCTGGCGGAGGCCGACGCGGTGCGCGAGCACTACCTCGGCGTCTTCGGCCGGATCGCCGAGCGGCGGCTCATCAGCTGGCCCTCGGTCAAGCCGACGCAATTGGGGCTCGACCTGTCGTTCGAGGCCTGCCTGGCGAACCTCGCGACCCTCGCCGCGCGCGCGGATGCCGCGGGCTCGCTGCTCTGGATCGACATGGAAGACTCGAGCTACGTGGACCGCACGCTCGACCTGTTCCGCAGGCTGCGCGAGCGGCACCAGAAAGTCGGCCTGTGCCTCCAGGCCTACCTGCGCCGCACCCCCACGGACCTTGACGCGCTGATGCCGCTGCGGCCGACCATCCGCCTGGTGAAGGGGGCGTACGCGGAGGCCGCGCAACCGGCCTTCCCCGCCAAACGCGACGTGGACGCGGCGTACTTCCGCCTCGGGGAGCGCCTGCTGGAGCTGGCCTCCCGCGGCGGCGCGCTCCCGGTCTTCGGCACGCACGACATGCGCCTGGTGGAGCGTCTGGCGGCGCGCGCGACGGAGCTGGAGGTGGCCGACGGCGCATGGGAGATCCACATGCTCTACGGCATCCGCGGCGCCGACCAGCGCGCGCTGGCCGCGGCGGGACGCGCGGTGAAGGTGCTGATCAGCTACGGGAGCGCGTGGTTCCCCTGGTACGTGCGCCGCCTCGCGGAGCGGCCGGCGAACGTCTGGTTCGTGGTGCGGAGCCTGGTGCGCTGAGCAGCGCGCGCCGCGCCTCAGGGCCGCACGACCAGCGAGTCGCGCTACGGCCGGAGCAGCGCGTCGAAGCCGCCAGGGGGAGGCCCCTGAGGGAAGCGCGCGAACGGCGCGAGCTTCACTTCGGTCGCCGGCCGGAACCTCCATCGGCTCGAGAAATGGAACGAGAGCGCCGCGACGCCCCCCACTACCCCGCCCATGAATGCGCCCCCCAGTGCCCCCCTGGCGATTGTGGAGACCTCGGATCCGCCGCTGCACTGCTCGTAATCGCAGTATGCCACGGCCAAGCCGATCCCTGACACCGCACCCACGCCGAGCCCCCAAAGGAGGCCTGTGGCCGGCGTCAACCCGTGCCGCTGCACATTCGCCTCCAAGACGTCCCTGAGCTGGACGGCCACGATGC
>CAYHQJ010000096.1:0-4642 GCA_964358595.1 uncultured Gemmatimonadales bacterium | reverse complement strand
AGTACCCACATACTGTCGCGCCGCACCGCCAGCAGCTCGCCGCGCACCTGCTGCGGGGTGCCCCGGGCCATGAACAGCACGATCGCCCGACCGGTCACGTCCACCTGCGGATCTGTCGCCTGCGCCCGCATCCCGCCCGCAACGCCGAACGCCAGCGCGAGCACCACCCCAAGCGCGCGCATCGCTCTACCTCCCCCCGAATCGGCTCGCCCAGAACAGCTCCTCGAACCTCGGCTCGAGGCGGGCGTAGCCTGGTGCCATGGCCCGGAGTGCGGCCGCGGGATTCACGGCGATGAGCGCCAGCATCGCCGGATTCTCCTCCCTGAGCCACTCGGGACGCATCCACTCGTAGTAGTAGCCGGTGCTCTCGAGGAAGAACTCGAGGTTCGCGCCGTCCGTCGGCAGGTCGAACACGATCCGATACGCGTCGCCACGATCCGTCACGAGGTAGCGGCTCGGGTCGCGCAGCCGCGCCAGCGCGAGCGTATCGGCGACCCCATCCCGCTCCACCCGCGCCGGATCGAGCGCGATCGGATGCACGAGGGAGCCCAGCGCGACGAGGCCCAGCTCGTCGAAGCGCCACGCCCCGCGCGCGAACCGCAAGCGGAGGTGCACCGGTCCGGCGGCGACGGATCCCAGCGGCACCGCCTGGCGGTCTGCCGCGATCGGCCCCGGCTCGCCGAACGCACCGACCGGGAGCCACGTTCCGTCCGCAGAGCGGAGCAGGACCTCCACGCTCCCGAGTCGGCGCATCAAGGTCCACGCCCCCCCGAACGCCGAGGTTCCCTCGCGTTCCACCGCGGCGAGCATCTCTCCCGCCCGCGAGCCGGCATAGGCCAGCGACTGGTAGAAGACGTACGTGCTCGCCAGCGACTGGCGCGCGGTGACGACGAGCGCGGCCGGACCGCTGACTGCCGGGAACACCAGGTCGATGCTGTCCGAAGCGCCCAGGTCGGTCGAGTCGGCCCGGCTGAACCACGCGCCGCCGTCGCGCTGCGCCACGAGCGCCGCGCAGTCACCGTCCCGAGCGTCGCAGCGCTCGGGAGCCGTCGGCTCAGACGCGGCGTACATGCGGCCGTCGCCGGCGGCGACGACGCTGCCGCCATCCGGCCGCGCCGCCACCAGCAGCCGCACCGAGCGGACGGCGTGGGTCTCGAGCGCCTCGTTGCGCATCGTGATCGCGAAGCTGCGTCCTGTGGCGCGAGCTTCGCCCAGATAGTCGACGTCGGTGGCCTCGAGCGATCGCGCCACGCTGCCGCTGAACCCTTCCGCGACCGGCCGATCCTGTCTCTCGTCGAGGTAGAACGTCGGGCACGATCCGAAGCATGACTTGGGGTCGGCGAGGCAGGCGAACGTGACAGCGCCCGCGAGCACCGTGTACACGCCCAACACGACGGAGCCAGCCGGATACGCCGTTTGGCCACGCGTCATCTCGAGCAGTGCGATCGAGTCTCGTGCGATGCGGCCGCTGAACGGCCCGACCGGGCGCCGGCGCACGTCGTAGCGCGACCCGCGACCGGCCAGCCCCGAGTCTCCCGGCAGATCGGACCAACCGCTCAAGACCAGCAGGTCTCCCGATCGCAGATGCACCTTCAGCCGGTAGGCGCCCGGGTTCGCAGCCGTCGGTCGGCTCGCATCCATCAACTCCGGTATGCGAACCGTGGGACAGGCTTCGAGCGCGAGCGCGGCGGCACACAGGGCCACCAGAGTCAAGCGTTTCGCAGTGCGCACTGAATCCTCCGCGAGGGGACTTCCTCCGCCAACCTAGAGCGCCCCGTCAAGGAAACGTCAAGAGACGGCCTACCGCTTGCCGCACCGCTCGCCGTCGCGGATGTTTCGAGACCCCCAGCCTGATGGGATCCCTATGACACGACGGCTCGTGCCGCTGCTGGTCGCCGCCCTCGCCCTGCCCGGCGTCCTCGCCGCGCAGAAGGCGCCGCCCGCTGGCGCGTCCGGCGAGCGCACCGGCCGCTTCGCCGCCGCGGACGCGCTGGCCGACGCCGCGCCGCCCTCCGTCCAGCAGTCGGGGCCGGCCCTCGCCGCCTACCTCGCGCAGGCCGGGCCGGACGCCCTCACCCGCGCCCGCGCGCTCTACCGCTGGATCGCCGGCAACATCGAGTACGACGTGAGCGGCTTCCGCACGGCGAGCTACGGCGACCTCAGCCCCGAGGGGGTGCTCCGCCGGCGCTCGTCGGTCTGCGAGGGATACGCCCGCCTGGCCGAGGCGCTCGGCGAGGCGATGGGGCTGGAGATCGAGGTCGTGAGCGGCTGGTCGAAGGGCTATGGCTACACCTCCGGCCAGCGCTTCGACGGCCCCACGAACCACGCGTGGAACGCCGTGCGCATCGAGGGGCAATGGCGCCTGATGGACCCCACCTGGGGCGCCGGCTACCTCGACCAGAGCATGCGGTTCGTGCGCCGGTTCCAGGAGCACTACTTCCTCACGGCGCCGGATGCGTTCGTCTTCGATCACCTGCCGCAGGACCAGCGCTGGCAACTGCTCGAGCGGCCGGTCTCCGCGGCCGAGTACGCGGACAACGTATACCTGCGGCCGATGTTCTTCCTCGCCGGCTTCCGGATCGGGAGCCACGCCCGCGCGCGCATCGCGGCCGACGACCGTGTCACCGTCACCCTCGGCCTCACGCAGCCGGTGCAGATGACGGCGCAGGTGGTCGACGCCGCCACCGACCGGCCTGTGGAGGGGGAGTTGTCCTTCGTGCAGGTGGGAGCGACCGAGGCCCGGATCGACGCCCTCTTCCCCCGGCCCGGCGACTACCTGCTCCGCCTCTTCGCCAAGCCGCAGGGTGCGGAGGGCAGTCTGAGCTGGGTTCTCGACTACCGGGTGCAGGCCGCGCGCGGCACGCCCGACGCCGCGTTCCCGATGGCCTACGGGAGCTTCGGGGCCCGGGGGGCCACGCTCATCGAGCCGCTCAGCGGGGTCCTGGCGGCCGGTCGGGCGTACCGCTTCCGGCTCCGCGTGCCGGGGGCGCTCGACGTCGCCGTCGTGGCCGGCGGCCAATGGACGCACTTCACCCGCGAGGGGGAGGAGTACTTCGCCGAGGTGACGGCGGTTCCGGGCACCGTCGTGGTATACGCCAAGTACGATCCGGCCAGCAACTTCACGGCCCTGCTGCGGTACACCGGTCGCTGAGCGGAAGCTGCTTGACGTCTGCTTGACGGACTGGGCGTTGCGTGAGAGCGTCCAGTCACCGGAGGTCGCCGTGGCCACCAGAACCGCCGTTCCCCCGCTGCTCCTCGCCCTGCTCCTCGGCCTCGCCGCCTGCAAGAACGAGACGGTCGCTCCCCAGACCGGAGCGCTGTCCCGCGTGCTGCTGACCGACGGCCCGTTCCCGTACGACCGCCTGAGACGCGTGGACATCCACATCGTCAGCGTCTCGGCGTCGCTGTCTCCCGACACCGGCGCAGGCGCCGGGGGGTTCGTGACCCTGGCGAGCCCGCAGCGGCGCTACGACATCCTGTCGCTCCAGAACGGCACCACCGCCGAGCTGGGGTCCCTCGCGCTGCCCACGGGAGCGATCACCGCGGTGCGGATGGTGATCGACACCGACTCCTCGAGCGTCACGCTCAAGGATGGCCGCGTCCTCACCGGCAGCACGACGCCCGGCATCCACTGGCAGTCGAGCGCCGGGCGTCCGGTGCTGAACGCGCTGGTGCACGAGCAGCTCAGCGTCCCCGACACCGGGGCGGTGATCGTGATCGACTTCGACGTGAGCCGGAGCTTCACGACCGTGCAGGAAGTTGATTCGGCGAGCACGGACAGCGGCTTCATCTTCATGCCGCAGTTCCGCGCGGCGGACGCGAGCCGGACCGGGACGGTCACCGGGGTGGTGCGCGCGCGCACCGCGTCGGGCGCTCCCGTCGCCGAGGCGGCGGTGCGTCTCTACCTGGGCGTGCCGACGGACCCCGAGAACACCTGGCCGGCGCTCCAGTCGGCGCAGACCGACGCGAACGGGGCGTTCCGGATCTCGTACGTCACGCGCAGCTCGTGGTGGGCGACACCGCCTGCGTGGGTGGGGGCGACGTACATCGTCGCCGTGGATCCGCCGCGGTCCTCCGGCCTGGGCCGCGTGCTCGTGCCCCGCGTCTCGGTGGAGCCGCAGCAGGTCGTGTCGGTGGGGACGGTGGTGCTGCCGTAGCACACACCCGGCTCGCCGACGGTCGTCCAGCAGGCCCCCTGCCAGCGCCGCGGCGGCTGACGCCGCCTGCGGCTAGAGCTTCCGCAGCAGGCGGGTGATCGGCCCGCCGGCCGGCGGGGCGGGTGCCTCGCCGCTCTTGCGGAGGCTCCGGTCCAGCGCCTTCCGGAACCCGGCGACGGTGGTGTAGCGCGCGCCGGGATCCATCGCGGCCGCCTTCCGCAGCACCTTCTCCAGCGCCGCGGGCACTCCGGAGCGCTCCATCTGCAGGTCCGGCAGGGTGCCGCTCACGTGACCGCCGACGATGGCGTCGATCGTCCGCCCGTCGAACGGCGGCCGGCCCAGCAGCAGGAAGTACCCCACCGCGCCGAGGGAGTAGACGTCGGTGCGGAAGTCCACCTGGCCACCGAGGAGCTGCTCCGGGGCGGCGAACAGCGGCGTGCCGCTGCGCGAGGTGGCGCCGCCGAACAGCCGGCCGCGCGGCAGCG
>CAYHQJ010000095.1:0-8666 GCA_964358595.1 uncultured Gemmatimonadales bacterium | reverse complement strand
TGGCGCTGGCCGCCCGACAGCTCACTCGGCTTGTGGTCTTTGCGATCGGCGAGCCCCGTCGCCTCGAGCGCCGCAAGCGCGCGCTCCTTCCGCTCCTTCGAGCCCACGCCGCCGTAGACCAGCGGCAGCTCGACGTTGTGCAGCGCGGTGGCGCGGGGGAGCAGGTTGAACATCTGGAAGACGAACCCGATCTCCTTGTTGCGGATCCGCGCGAGGGCACTGTCGGCGAGGTCCGAGACGCGCTGGCCGTTGAGCCAGTACTCGCCCGCAGTCGGTGTGTCGAGGCACCCGATCAGGTTCATCAGGGTGGACTTGCCGGAGCCCGAGGGTCCCATGACGGCGACGAACTCGTTGCGGTGGATGATGAGGTCGATCCCCCGCAGCGCGCGCACCACCTCGCCCTCGAGCACGTAGTCGCGGGTGAGGCCCGCGGTCAGGATCATCGGGCCGTTCGCGGCGGTTGCTTCCGCGGTGTGGCGGCGCGGCGCGGTGGTGGTCACAGCGAGTGCCCCACGTAGGCCTCGATCTGCGCCCGGGCCACGAGGTAGTCGTAGCGCGCCCGCACGAGATCCACCTGCGCCTGGTCGAGCGAGACCTGGCTCGTCAGCACCTCGATGATCGTCGAGGCGCCGAGCCGGTAGCGCTCGCGCTGCATCCGCAGGTCCTCCTCGGCTGCGGCAACCGAGACGCGCGCGACGTCGATCTTCGCGGCCGCGGCTTCGAGTGCCGCGAACGATTGCGTCAGGTTGGCGTCCAGGAGGAGCCGCGCGTCACGCTGCCGCGCCTCGGCGGCGGTCGCGTTGGCATCGGCACTGACGATGTTCGTCTCGCGCAGGAAGCCGTTGAATATCGGGTACGAGAGCGCGACGCGCACGCTCCACGAAGGTGTGAACGGCACACTGCTGAAGAGATCGTTCTCGGTACGCACCCAGTTCTTGTTGCCCGTCGCCGTGACCGTCGGCAGATAGGCTGCACGACTCGCGCTGAGCGACGCCCGGGTGCTGGTGACGCTCGCCTCCGCCTCGCGGATCGACGGCGCGGTGGCGAGCGCCTCGCGGCGCAGGCCCGCGGTGTCGAGGGCACGGAGCCGGATCTCGAGCGTCGTGTCGCCCGCCGGGGCGACGAGGCCCTCGATCCCGATCGCGCGGGCGAGGTTCGCCTCGGCGGTCCGCAGGTCGGCCTGCGCCTGGATCAGCGTGAGCTGCGCGTTGCCGTACTCGACGCGCGAGCGCAGCGAGTCGGAGCGCGTGGTAGCGCCGAGCCGGAGCCGCTCGCTCACCAGCTTCAGCTGTTCGTCCGCCCTGCGCAGCCGCGTCTCCGCCACCGCCACCAGCTCGTGCGCGGCGAGCGCGTTGAAGAACGCCTGCTTGGTCGAAAGCGCGACGGCGTACTCCTGGCGCAGCTGCGTGGCTTCCCGCAGGGCCGTGGTCGCGCCCGCCGATCGGCGCTGCGCGCCCCGGCGGAAGCCGGTGAACAGATCCAGGCTCGCCGACAACCCGAGGGACGCGTTGTACGGGGGCTGGTTCGGCCGGGCGCCACCCGAGGTGGCGTCCACGCGCGTCGTGCTGTTGCGCGTCTCGCTCATGTTCGTGTTGATGGACGGGAGGAACGCACCGAAGGCCTGGCGCTCCTGCGCCTCCGCGACCCGCACGTCCTGGCGGGCCTGCACCGTCGCGGGCTGGTTCTGGAGCGCGAGCCGCAGCGCGTCGCCGAGCGTGACGCGGCGCGGCTGCTGGGCGGCAAGCGTGCCGGCGGCCAGCAGGGCGGTCGTGGCAATCGTGATCGCGCGCATCGTCAGCGGCCCCCGTGTCCGGCGCGGTCGTGACCCGCGCTGTCGACGCGCCAGCGCTCGGCCCGCTCGCGCTCGCGCTGGAGCAGCCGCTCGTAGGTGCCCTGCTGGTCCGGCGTCAGCACGGCGCGGATCTCGTCGTTGATCCGGCGGCGGACCGAGTCCATCCGCGGCCGCGCGCTCTCGAACACCGCGCGCATCTCCCCGCGGTGGTACCGCAGGATCGCGCGGACTGAGTCGCTCTGGGTCGGCGTGAGCTGCAGTTCCGCCGTCAACCGGCCCGACCAGCTGGGGCGCTCGCGGCCGTTCCCACGCCTGCCGCCGGCAAAGCTCGACGTCGCGAAGCCCGCCGCGAAACCGGCCGCTGCCATGGCCGCGAGCAGGCCGACCGCCGAGAGTTTGGACTGACTGAACATGGACTTCTCCTACCTGCCCTCGGTGAGGGCGAAGACGTCCTCGGGCTGCGCCGCGGTCAGCAGCGCTTCCGCCCGCACTTCGGCATCGGCCGCCACCTGCTCGACCGGCGCCGGACGGCGCAGCGGCAGCAGCGTGGCGAAGGCGAGGAGGATCAGCATCACGACCACCCACGGCCGTGCCCACCGCTCGAGCCAGCCCCACGCCGGCAGCGCCGCCGCCGTCGCGGCCCGGCGCCGGTACAGCGTGCCGCTCGCGCGGAACAGCACCGCCTCGACGAAGGCGCGGCCGTCGTCGTCAGGCGTCAGATGCTGCCGCAGCAGGTCCCTCATGGCTCGTCCTCCTTCGCCGGGTCGTACATCCCCAGCGCCTGACGCAACGCGCGCCGCCCATGAAACACGTCGGAGCGGGCCGTCCCCTCGGGAATGCCGAGCATCTCGGCGATATCCGCGTGCGGGTAGCCCTCGACGTCGAACAGCACGACCGCCATCCGCTGCCGCTCCGGCAGCGCCGCGAGCGCCACCCGGATCCGCTCCCGCATCTCCGCCACCGCCGCGTCCGCTTCGGGCGACCGGTCCGGCGAGCGCACCGTCTCGGGAAGCACTTCGGCGCGGCGCACAGCCTGGCGGCGCAGCAGGTCGATCGCCGCATTCGACGCGATCCGCATCAGCCACGGGCCGAACGGGCGCCCGCGATCGTATGTTTCGATACGATCGAGCGCGGACAGAAACGCCTCCTGCGCCGCGTCGTCCGCGTCGTGGTCGTCGCCGGTCACCGCCCGTGCTACGCGGCGCACCGCTGCCTGGTAGCGGAGCACCAGCTCGCCGAAGGCCTCGCGGTCGCCCGCGGCCGCCCGGGCCGCCAGGGCTGCATCCGGTTCCCTGGCTGTATTACGCAGGGGACACCGTGGGTGTTGAGTCCACGGCCGGGGACATCAGGACGGCGCCTGACCGAGGCCCAGCTCCCGCTCCCCGGGCCGCAGGGCCTCGATGACGAACTGGATGTGCTCGTCCAGCGGCACCCCGAGCTCCTCGGCGCCCTGCCGCACCTCGTCGCGGTTGACGCCGCGCGCGAAGGCCTTGTCCTTGAGCTTCTTCTTCACCGACGACACCTCGAGATCGGCCAGGCTGCGCGAGGGACGCACCAGCGCGCACGCGACGAGGAAGCCGCACAGCTCGTCCACCGCGTACAGTACCTTGGCGAGCAGCGTGTCGCGGGGCACCCCGGTATAGGATGCGTGGCCGAGGATCGCGCGTCGCAGATGCTCGGGGTAGCCGCGCGCGGCGAGGATGTTCGACCCCTCGGAGGGGTGCTCCTCGGTCGGGCTGTGATCCGGGTTGGGCCAGCGCTCGTAGTCGAAGTCGTGGAGAATGCCGACGACCCCCCACGGTTCCTCGTCCTCGCCGTACTTTCGGGCGTAGGCGCGCATCGCCGCCTCGACGGCGTACATGTGCTTGCGCAGCGCGTCGGAGGGCGTGTACTCGTGCATCAGGTCGAGGGCGTCGGCGCGGGAGAGCTTCATGGGTTGCGGGCTCGGAGTTGGGAGTAGGGCGTTGAGAGTCGAACGTTGAACGTTGAAGGTTGAAGATGGTTGGGTTCACCGATGAGTGACAGGGCCAGAGCGTTCGAGCTGTGGCAGCGTGCCTACGAGCTTCAGGAGGCCGGGGACCTCGACGGCGCGATCCGGCTCTACCAGGCCTCGATCGCCGAGTGCCCCACGGCCGAGGCCCACACGTTTCTGGGATGGACGTATTCGTACCAGCGCCGGTGGGACGAGGCGATCGCCGAGTGCAAGCGAGCCATCGCCTGCGATCCCGACTTCGGCAACCCGTACAACGACATCGGCGTCTACCTGATGGAGCTGGGTCGCGACGAGGAGGCGGTGCCGTGGCTCGAGCGGGCGGCCGTGGCGCGGCGCTACGAGCCGCGGCACTTCCCGCACATCAACCTGGCGCGGATCTACGAGCGGAAAGGCGACATCGTCGCGGCGGTGCGGGAGCTGGCACTGGCGCTGAAGCACGTGCCGGAAGACGACCAGCTGTGGGTGCGGTTCCGGCGTGCCCAGGCGAAGGTGAACTAGCCGGCCGCGCTACGGCCGGCCCGGCGCGACCTCACGCCGCGCGCGGTCGGCGCGCGCCATCAGCGCGCGGTACTCGCGCCGGTAGCCCCGCGCGGACGCGCCGCCGCCGGCCAGCGCCGCCGCGCGCGCCGCGCCCGCGAGACTGCGCGGTCGCCTGGGCTGGAGTGCGAGCGCCGCGCGATACGCTACGAGCGCCTCCCGCGGCCGCCCGAGTTCGAGCAGCATGTCGCCCTGGAGCTCGCGCGCCGGGAGGATCGCGCCCGGCGTCACGGGGTGCTTCTCGCTGCCGTCCTCGACGTCCGCCGCCTGCGCGGCGATCTGCACGGCCCGCGCGGTGTCGCGCTCGGCGAGCGCGAGCCAGGCTTCCGCAGCGAGCCGCTGCGCGTGCACCATCCCCGCCCACGCCGGCACCTGGCGCCGGGTGAGGTCCGAGTCGAGCGCTGCGAGCGCCGCCAGATCCGCTCGGGCACCGGCCAGGTCGCCCCCGCGCGCCGCGCCGACCGCCCGGGCGAACCGGGTGACCGCCTCCGCCCCGGGCTGGAACCCCTGCCGGATGGCGAGGCCAATGGCTTCGCGCCACTGCCCGCGCTCGAGGGCGTACCGCGCGGGAATGGCGGCGAGCGCGTACTGTGCCGTCACGCTTCCCTCGGGGAAGACGCGCTGCATCCGCGCCGCTTCATCCACGCGCCGCCGCGCCGCCGCGTCGCGCCCCTGCTGTAGGTACGCATACACCAGGTAGTCCATCGCGTGGAGCCGCTGATCCCACGCGGCGTCCAGGTGCTGCTCGGTCTCGTACTGGCGTGCGGCTGCCGCCGAGCTGACGTTCGACGCGATCGCCGCGTCCCACATCCCGAGCCGGATGTAGATGTGCGAGGGCATGTGCCGCGCGTGTGGCACCGAGGGCGCGATGCTCGCGTACCGATTGGCAGCGCCCTCCCCCACGGCGGCGAGCGCGGGCGAGTCGTAGGCGTGAATGAGGTAATGCGCGAGCCCCGGGTGGTTCGGCTGCCGGCGGAACAGCGGCTCCAGAATCGCGCCCGCCCGCCGCTGGCGCGCGTAGGTCGTGTCGGGCGGCGAGTTCTGCGCGACGGCGATCAGCGACAGCGCGTAGAAGATCGCAGCCTCGGCGTCGTCAGGATACGTCTCATGCAGGCGCGCCAGCGCGTCGGACCAGGCCCGCAGCCGGTCGGGGTGGCGCGCGGTGGCGTAGTCGCGGTAGTAGACGCCGATCTCCTCGACCCAGTCGCGTTCGAGCGGGGTCGGCGGGTGGAGCGCGCGGGCGCGCTCCACCGCCGCGGCGCCGTTGCGCAGGTCCTCGGGCCCCGGCGGCGCCCACAGCGGGTGCAGGTAGCTCGACGCCACGCCCCACCAGGCCAGCGCGCAGGTCGAGTCGGCTGCCGCGGCGTCGCGGAAGGCGCGGGCCGACTCCTCGAACCAGAAGGAGTGCTGCAACGCGACGCCGCGCTCGAAGCGCAGCTGCGCCTGGGCGCTGCACGAGGTCGGAAAGTCCACGCGCCCGAGCCGCGTCGGCGGCGCTCCGGCGTGCTCGTGCTCCAGCTGCGCGCGCAGGGGCTGCGCGGGAATCAGGAGGAATGCGGCGAGAACCAGCGTGCGCCGTGTCATGGGGATTGTCCTGTTCAGAATTGTTCCCAGCTTCCGGCTGGAACCTGCCGCGGTCAAGTAGGCCCGAACGGCGTCTGGTGGGCGGGCGCCGGCATCTGCGAGACGGTGACCGGCACCGCGGCCTGGTGCTTGCCGTCCACCACGATGTCGAAGGTGTAGAGGCCGGGGTGCTCGAGGGGCACGTCGAAGGCGAGCACGGCGCCCGCCTCGACCTCGGTGATCCCCGCCGGCGGCTCGCCGATCTGCACCGCGCCCTCGCCGCGCAGGACCTCGCGGCCCGCCTCGTCCTTCAACGTGATCACGATCGGATGGTCGCCGATCTCGGTGCGCCGCCCCTTGAGCCGCAGCACCAGGTGCAGCCGCGGGTGGACCGCCGGGAAGCGCTCCACCCAGATGCGCTCGAAGATGCCGATGACCGACAGCTTGCCGCCCTGGTCGATCAGCGCGTGGTCGCAGACGACGGCGAGCGCGATGATCACGCGCCGGTGACCCGGATCGAGTTCACCACGTCGCCCTGCGTGATGGCGTAGACGACGTCCATCCCCGCGTCCACCTGGCCGAAGACGGTGTGCACGCCGTCGAGGTGCGGCAGCTTCCCGTGGCTCACGAAGAACTGCGAGCCGCCGGTGTCCTTCCCCGCGTGCGCCATCGAAAGCGCGCCGGCGACGTGCGTGTGCGGGTTGCCCCTCGTCTCGCACTTGATCGTCCAGCCCGGGCCGCCGGTGCCGACCCGCGGGTTGTTCGCGTCCTTGGAGAGCGGGTCGCCGCCCTGGATCACGAAGTCCTTGATCACCCGGTGGAAGCGGGTGCCGTGGTAGAAGCCGCTGTTGGCGAGCTTCTCGAAGTTGGCCACGGTGCCCGGCGCCTCGACGGGGAAGAGCTCCCCTTCGAAGCGTCCTTTCGCCGTATCGAAGCAAAAGCGCTGCTTCACGTACCCCCGCAACGTCGAACGTTGAAAGTCGAAGGTCGAGAGACTACTCGGCCTTGAGCTGATGGAAGGTGACGACCTCGATGATCCTGAGCTTGCGCACGCCGCCGGGCAACTGGACGACGACGGTGTCGCCCGGCTTTTTCTCGACCATCGCACGCCCCAGCGGCGAGGCGATCGAGATGTGCGCCGGATTGTCGAAGTTCATCGAGTCGGGGACGACGAGCTCGTAGCTCTCGTGCTGCTTGGTGGCGACATCCTCCACCACGACCCTCGAGCCAAGGCCCACGCCGTCGGTGGGGATCTTGGAGAGGTCGATCGAGTTCAGCTTCGCGAGCCGCGAGCGGAGGTGGCTGAGCCGCGCCTGCACGAACCCCTGCCGCTCGAGCGCGGCGTGATAGTCGCCGTTCTCCCGCAGGTCGCCCTGCGAGAGCGCCTTCTTCAGCGCCTCGGGCAGGGTGACGTTGAGTTCGTGGTTGAGCCGCTCGACTTCGGCCCCCAGCGCGCGCTTGGCTTCCTCGAGCATCGGTGAATCCTACCGCCCCCGCGCGAAACTCTCCAGCGTCGCTCGGAGTTCCGCGGGGCTCCGGCAGGGCGCCGCGCAAGTCGTTCCCGCGCAGACCAGCGCGACCGGCGGCGGCATGCCCGGCACGGGCGACTCGCGCCGCGGCACCACCACTTTGCGCGGTCGGTAGGCCGAAAGTGCCGATGGCAGCAAGGCCCCATCCATGGTAGTAGTATCCGCTACTACTATTCGGCACTCGCCGTTGAGGAGGAAGTCCAACGCCCGCGCGTAGGTGCTGGCGTAAAGCCCGAGCTCGGCCGCGCTCCCGGCGAACGCCGCGAGCGTCGCTTCGGCGCGCTCCCGGAACCTGGCCTCTTCGGTGACGGCGTGGAGGCGGAGCAGAACCAGCGCGGCCGTCGCATTGGGCGAGCTGGTGGGCGCGTCCTGGATCGGCTTGGCGCGCGCCGTGAGAAAGCCGGCGCCGGACGCGCCCGGCGTGTCGAAGAAACCGCCGTGTTCCGCGTCCCAATAGAACGCATGCATCATCTCGGCCAGCTCCCGGGCGCGGTCGAGCCAGCGGCCGTCGCCGGTGTGCTCGTGCGCGGCGAGGAACGCGCTGGCCGCCTGTGCCTGATCGTCGAGCAGAAACGGGGTGTTGGGTGTCGGGTGTCGGGTGCCGGCGGCATCGAGGCGGTGTGGCATTCCGTGCCCCGGCACGAAACCCTCGTCCCACAGGCGCTCCAGCGTCTTCAGCGCGAACCGGGCGCAGTCCTCGCGGCCGAGCGCGGCACCGGCGTCGAGGAACGCTTCCGCCATCATTGCGTTCCAGTTGACGTAGACCGTGCGGTCCACGAACGGCGCCGGCCTCAACTCGCGCGCCGCCCCGAGCTTCGCCTTGGCGCCTGCCAGCAGCTCTCTGACCTTGGACTCTTCGACGTCCAGCTCGTCAACCAGCGCCGCGACGCTGCGCGCGACCCATAGAACGTTCTTCTGCGGGTCGTGGTGCATCTCTCCGTCGGGGTAGATGTCCCAGCGCCGCCGCGCGACGTCCCACTCCTCCACGCTCAGCACGGCGTGCGCCTCGTCTGCCGTCCAGGTGAAGTAGTTGCCGTCGTCGTGCAGGCCGACATCGGCGTCCTGGGAGGCCGCGAAGCCGCCGCGCTCGCCCTCGCACATCACGGCGAGGTTCCACGCGACGATGCCCTCGGCGACCTCGCGGTACAGCGGCGTCCCGAAGGCGGCGTACGCATGGGCGTAGCACTTCAGCAGCTCGGCGTTGTCGTAGGACATCTTCTCGAAGTGCGGCACGATCCACCGCTCGTCCACC
>CAYHQJ010000094.1:0-8713 GCA_964358595.1 uncultured Gemmatimonadales bacterium | reverse complement strand
TCGTGCGTGAGGACATGCGGCGGGTAGAAGCCCATCGGCTGCGCGTTGAGCAGCGCGCACGTGAACTCTACGGGGTAGTAGTGCTTGAGGTACGCCGAGGCGTAGACGAGCAGCGCGAAGCTCGCGGCGTGGCTCTCGGGGAAGCCGTAGTCGGCGAACGCGGAGATCTGGTTGAAGATCCGGCGCGCGACGTCGGGCTCGATCCCGTTCTTCGCCATGCCGTCCACGAGCTTCTGGCAGATCTTCGCCATCCGCTCGTGCGAGCGCTTGTGGCCCATCGCGCGGCGCAGCTCATCGGCCTCGCCCGGCGTGAACCCCGCGGCGGCGATCGCCACCTGCATCCCCTGCTCCTGGAACAGCGGCACGCCGAGGGTGCGCTCGAGGATCGGCTCGAGGGCGGGGTGCGGGTAGGTGACCGGTTCCTCGCCGGCGCGGCGGCGCAGGTAGGGGTGCACCATCTCGCCCTGGATCGGGCCGGGGCGGATGAGCGCGACCTCGACCACGAGGTCGTAGAACTTCCGCGGTGCGAGGCGGGGCAAGGTGTTCATCTGCGCGCGCGACTCGATCTGGAAGACGCCGATCGTGTCGGCGCGGCAGATCATGTCGTAGACCGCGGGATCGTCCATCGGGAGCCGCGCGAGGTCGATCACCACGCCGCGCGTCTCGCGGATGAGCTTGACCGCGTCCTGGATCAGCGTGAGCATGCCGAGGCCGAGGAGGTCGATCTTGATCAGCCGCACCGGGTCGAGGTCGTCCTTGTCCCACTGGATGACGGTGCGCTCCGGCATCGCGGCCGGCTCGATCGGGACGACCTCGGCGAGCGGCTGCGCCGAGAGGACGAACCCGCCGACGTGGATCGAGCGGTGGCGCGGGAGCTGGTCCAGCCCGCGCACGACCTCGGCGAGCATCCGGACGCGGCGGTCACCGGGGTCAAGGTCGGCCGCCTGCGCGCCGCCCTCGAGCAGGTGCGCGGCCGTTTCCTTCGCGCCGGAGCGGTCGGCCTCGTCGGCGAGCTTCTCGGCCTGCTGCACGGAGAAGCCAAGGACGCGCGCGGCGTCGCGCACCGCGGCGCGGCCGCGGTAGGTGATCGCCTCGCAGACCATCGCGGCGTGGTCGCGGCCGTAGCGGCGGTAGACGTACTGGATGACCTGCTCGCGGTCCCGGTGCGCGAAGTCCACGTCGATGTCGGGCGCCTCGCGCCGCTCCTCCGAGAGGAAGCGCTCGAACAGCAGCTCCATCCCGATCGGGTCGATGGCCGTGATGCCGAGGCAGTAGCACACCGCGGAGTTCGCCGCGGAGCCGCGGCCCTGCGCCAGCACGCCGAGGCGGCTCGCCTCGCGCACGATGTCCCACACGATGAGGAAGTAGCCGGCGAGGCGGAGCCGCTGGATGACGTCGAGCTCGTGGCGGATCTGCTGCTTGTGGCGCTCGGTGAGGCGGTCCCTGTAGCGCTCGCGCGCTCCCGCGGCCACGAGCGAGGCGAGGTACGCGTCGGCGGTGACGCCGGGCGGCAGCGGGAACGCCGGCAGCACCGGGGTCAACTGCCCCATCCGGAACGCGCACCGCTCGGCGATCTCCCGCGTCGCGGCGAGCGCCTCGGGGTAGTGACGCCAGTGATGCGCGATCCTATCGGGGTGCTTGAGGTACCACTCGCTGTTGGGGCGAAGCAGGGTGCCGGCCAGATCGAGCGTGGTCTGGTGGCGGAGGCACGTGAGCACGTCGTGCACCAGGCGCCCCTTCGGTGTCGCGTAGTGGACGTCGTTAGTGATCACCCACGGCAGGTCGAGCGAGCCGGCGAGCGCGATGAGTTTGGGGACGACCGCGCGCTCCTCGGCGAGCGCGTGGTCCCAGCACTCGACGGCGACGCGGCCTCCGAACACTTCGGCCAACCAGCCGAGGTGTGTGTGGGCGGCGGCCTCATCGTCCTTCGCCAGCAGCTGCGGGATTTCGCCGTCCGGGCAGCCGGTGAGGCAGAAGAGGCCCGCCGCGTGACGTTCGATCCGATCCCAGGATACGGTCGGGGCACCCCGTTCTCCGCTGCGCGCTGCGGTGACGAGCTGGGAGAGGTTCCGGTATCCCTCCTCGTTCATCGCCAGCAACGTCAGATGTGACGCCCCGACCGTCGCCTCGAGCCCGATGAGCGCTGCGACGCCGTGCTCCCGCCCCGCCTCGGCCCAGCGCACCGCACCGCCGAGGTCGTCATGGTCGGTGAGCGCGATCGCCTTCATGCCGAGCGCCGCCGCGCGGGCGATCAGCGCTTCCGGGTTGGACGCGCCGTCGAGGAGCGAGAACCCCGAGTGGCAGTGGAGCTCCACGTAGACCGGTGACAGCTCCCTGCGCGTCTGCGCGTCTGCGCGTCTGCCGACCGTCTTCAATCCCACCAGCCCTCGACGAACCACTTCCGCTCCTTCGCCGACCGGAACAGCAGCCAGCACGTGCCGCCGGTGGTGCGCGCCGTGTAGTAGTCGCGCGCGCCGGCGTCGCTCGCCCACCAGCGCGGAGTGAGGCGCTCGGGGCCGCTCCAGGCGGTCACGTCGTGCCACGTGTCGTCGTGCCGGAACGCTTCGAGCCCCGAGCGGCCGAGCCGTACCCGGGCCGGCGCCGGCTGGTCGATCCGCCTGAGCACGGCGGATGGCGGCCGGCGAGGGCGGGTTGGGGCGCCCGCCGAGGCGAGCACTGTCGGGGCGCAGCCCGGCGGGCGCCCCGGCACGCCCGAGCGCAAGGCCGCCCACCTGCCTGCGTCCTCCGGCAGGTGCCCGTCGCGCGTTTCGGGCACCGTGACCGCGTCGCTCCCCTCGCTGCCGCGGATGCGGTCGAATGCCGCTTCGAGCGCGGCGGGATCGGCCCAGCGCGGCGCGAGCAGGTCGCCCTGCTCGCCGGCGGCGGGCACGGTGAGCGCGGCGCGCAGCGCGAGCGCGACCACGGGCTCCGGGAGTCGCCAGTCCTCGAGCGCGGCGCGGCAGTGATCGAACAGCGCGTCGGCGTGCGACGTCGGGCGCGCGGGGCGCACCGCGCGCTCGGCCAGCGTGCCGTCGTCGAGCGTGAGCGCGAGCGCCAGCTCGCGCGCCGCGAGACCCTTCGTGCGCAGCGCCTCGCCCAACGCGCCCAAGGCGCCCTTGAGCACGAACAGTAGCGGCTCGGCGGTGGCGACCGGAGCGCCGAGGTCGCACTCGACGACGGGGACCGCGTCGTCGCGCGGGGTGCTGGGGCCGCGCGCATCGAGGCCCCGCGCGAGGCGGTGCGCGGCGAGTCCCGCGGGACCGAAGCGCGCTTCGACTTCGCCCTCCTCGAGCGTGGCGAACTGCCCGACCGCCCTGAGGCCGAGGGCGTGGAAGGTGTCGGCGAGGTCCTCGTCGAGACCCAGGAGCGCGAGCGGGTACGGCGCGAGGAACGCCGCGTCCGTGCCGCTCGGCACGATCCGCGCGATGCGGCGCTGCGACGGCGAGGCAGCGGGCGGGCGGAAGGTCGCGGCGTAGGCGGCGACGGCGGCGTCTGCGATGCCGACACGCGCGGGCCCGTAGCCGAGGCCGCGCGCGATGCGGAGCAGCTTCTGCGCGAGTCGCTTTTCCTCGCCGAGCCCGGCGGCGTCTATCCACCAGGCGCCTTGGGGAGCGGCGCTCCGCTCCCACGAGACTCTTGGACTGGCAGCCAGCAGCGCGGTCGTGACCATGAGGGCGGCGCGAGAGAGCTGCTCGTCGTCCCACGGCAGCAGGGCGAGATCGCTTGCCAGCGCCGTGGCCTGGGTAACCGGCATACCGACGGCGACGCCGCGCCGCACCGCCTCCGCGGACGCGGCGGCGACGCGAGACTTGCCGCGCTCCTCGGCGTACAGCGCAACCGGCTCAGCGCGCCGTTGCGCGCCGCCCGTATGCGCGCCGATCGCGAACCGCCCAATGCGGACGCAGCCGATGCGGCAGTAGGACGTCAAGCTCGACCTCCGCGGCGCGCGGGGCGCCGCCCTTCAGGGTGGTGACCCGCACCGTGCGCGGCCCCGGCCACGCGGCGCCCGAGCCGGGGAGCGCGGGAACAAACCCGTCGGCAGACGCGCAGACGCGCAGACGCGCGGTGGCGCCATAATCGGGCGTCCGCGTGGCGTCGCGCAGGTGTGCCCCGGCGTCTCTCACCACGAGCGCGCAATCCTTGTCTCGCGCGAGCCGCTGGAGCCGCACCGCGACCTTCCGCGCGGGCGCCGGCGCCTGGTCTACGATCACGAGCCCGAAGGCGCCGGTCCGGAGCAGCACGTCCGCGCACCACCACGCGCTCTCGGTCCCGCGCGGCCGGATGACCCAGAACTGGCCGAGGGCCGAAAGGTGCGCGGCCGCCTGCGGGGCGAGCGTGCGCATCGCGTCCACCAGCGCCACGCCTTCGTCCGCCCGGAGCGTCGTCTCGGCGAGGGCGAGCAGGAGCGCGGTGCCACCGCTGCCCAGCGGCGCATCCAGCGCGGTGATCTGTCCGCGCGGCACGCCGAGCTGGAGCAGCGCATCGAGCGCCGGGATGCTGAAGAGGAGCCCGCGCCGGAGCGCGGGAACCAGCCGCTCCAGGTGCTCGGGGAGCATCAGCTTCAGGTTCGAGAGTGGCGTCATACGCGGCTCACCTCATTGCACCGCCTTGCGCTCCCTGCCTACCTCGCATAGCCTGGCGGGTGTAACCCGGTCATAACTGCACAAACTGCACATGCCGATGACGGCGCCCGGTGAAAAAGCCCGCGCCGCGCCCGCCGACGCTGCCGATCTTCCTGCTGCGCAACGCCATCGCCCGGCAGACCGCGATGATGCCGCTGCGGCAGGCCGCGAGTCAGATCGGTCTCAGCCCCAACGCGCTCCGTAACTTCCTCAACGGCGCTGCTCCCCGACGGGCCACCCGGGCCAAGCTGGAGCGGTGGCTGGCCGCCACCCGCGCGCCGGACCGGGAACCCAGCGTCGGCCAGCTCGTGCGCCTTCTCGACGAGCTCGGCGCCGACCTCTCTCCCTCCCAGGCCGCCGCGCTGGGGCGGGAAACGGCCCGGTTTCTCCTCGGTGCCTACGAGGCGCAACGCCTCTCGCCACCCCGCTGGGTGCGGGAGCTCGCCACCTACTACCGCACCTCGCACTCCCGCTGAGGCCGAGTTGACTCGGCACCTCCCTGCGCTGTATGCTCGGCGTGCAGTTTGTGCAGTTACCGTGATCAAAGAGGCTGCGTCCCGTCCCCATGACCCCTCCCGTCTCGTTGCGCATCCTCGTGGTGGACGACGAGCCCGCCATCCGGAAGGGAGTTGGCAGGTACCTCCGCCAGCGGGGATGCGCCGTGGAAATCGCCGCCGATGGAGCCAAAGCCCTCGACCTGGTGGCTCGGGCACCCTTCGACGCGATCGTCACCGACATCCAGATGCCACTGATGGACGGCGAAACGTTCTGGCGGCAGGCCGTCACGCTCCACCCCCACCTGCGCGGCCGGTTCCTGTTCTGCAGCGCCTTGCCGCTGCCCGTCTCGGTTGCCGCCGAGCCCCGGATCCGCTTCCTCCCGAAACCGTTCGAGCTTGCCGAGCTCTGGACCGCGCTGAGCGACCTGCTGAGCGACACGCCCTCCTCCGCCGACTAGCGCGGCGCGCCCATGCCGCCGGGATACCGATTGCCAACGCGGGCCGAAGCCCGCGCTCGGCAACGGCAGGGGCTGAAGCCCCGCGCTACAACGCCAACTCCCGCTGCGCGGCCTCGCAGGCCTCCTCAGCGACGATCGGCTGGGGCCGGTCCTCGTCCCCCGAGGGCACGCCGATCTCCCGCCTGAGCCGCGTCATCCGCCGCTTGAGCGCCGCCGCGTACCCGGGCGTCACGATCCCCCGCACGTCGAACGCCCGCTCGTACTTCGGCAGCAGCGCCGGGAACTCTTCCGCCACCACCGGGAGGAACCGGCGCTTGACGTTCGCGTAGAGCCGCAGCGGGTCGGCCCGCACCCACAGCGCACCCGCGTCCTTGGCCGCCCGCATCAACGCCTCGAGGTGCGGCACGTCGTCGGTGATGCCCGGCAGCACCGGCGCCATCATCACCCCCGCGCGGACTCCCGCGCGCACCAGCTGCTCGAGCGCCTTGAGCCGGGCGGCAGGGACGGGCGAACGCACCTCGAGCTTGCGGACGAGCAGCGCATCCACCGCGATCAGCGAGATGTGCACGGAGACCTCGCTCCGCTCGCCGAGGCGGCGCAGCACGTCGATGTCGCGCGCGACGAGCGGCGACTTGGTGATGAGGCCCACCCGGAGCCCGTGGAACTGCGCGAGCCGCTCCAGGAGGCGGCGCGTGATCCGGAACCGCCGCTCGGCCGGCTGGTAGGGGTCCGTCGCCGTGCCGACGACGATCGCGTGGCCGCCCAGCCGCGCCGGCCGCAGCGTCAGTGCGAGCACCTCGGGCGCGCCGCTCTTGACGAAGATCCGGCGCTCGAACGCCTCCCAACCATGCGGGCCGCGGTAGTCGGCAAACTCGGCGGCCGGCAGCGCGCCCCGATCCCGGGCCCGCTCGACCACGTACTGGTGCGCGTAGCGCGCGTAGCAGTAGCTGCACCCGAACTCGCACCCGACGTACGGGTTCACCGACCAGAAGCTCATCCCCGTCTGCGCAGGCGAGTTCAGCACCGAGGCGATGGGCAGCTCGACGAACCGGGTGCCGCGCCGCCGCTCGTCGAGCACCGCCAAAGGCGCTGCCGGCACCACGGCCGGCGGCCCCGGGGCCTGCCCGTCTGCGCGTCTGCGCGTCTGCGCCGTCACTGGCATTGTCCCCACCCACAGGCTGGGCAGTAGAGGCACCCGGAGGCCGGGACCGTCCTGGCCCCGCACTCGGGGCACTCGGTGGCCTTCTTCGGAAGTTCAACGGTGACAACGGCTTCCATACATGCATTCCGGCTTGGTTTCGGGTTTTCTTCGGGGTCTTGGGTCAATATGGGGATACGGTGCAGATGGCGCAAGGGCGGGTGGCGATGCTTCACCGGGAGGCTAACTTTGGCGGGCCAGAAAACCGCTGCGCCTACCTGGGAGACCAACCGTGCCGTTCAGCCTGTTGCCGCGCGAGGAGGAGTTCTTCGACCTCTTCGTGGAAGTCGCTCACCGCAGCCACGAGGCCGCCGGCCACCTCGTCGGCCTGTTCACCGAGCCCGAGCGCGCGGTCTACCACGCCGAGCAAATCAAGCGCCTCGAGCACGAGTGCGACCAGTTCACGCACGAGGTCGTGAACCGGCTCGACCGCACCTTCATCACGCCGATCGACCGCGAGGACATCTACCGCCTCGCCGGGGATCTCGACGACGTCATCGACGTGATCGACGGCGTGGCGCGCCGCACGCAGATCTTCCGGGTGGGTCCCGCGCCCGAGGGCGTCAAGCAGTTGACCATGGTGATCGAGCGAGCCGTGGGCGCGCTCAAGGGCGGCGTCGAGCACCTCAAGAAGGGTGACGGCGTCATGAAGGCCTGCATCGAGGCGAAGCAGCTCGAGGAGGAGGCCGACACGATCTACCACGATGCGCTCGGCCGGCTGTTCGCCGAGGAGAAGAACGCGATCGAGCTGGTGAAGTGGAAGGAGATCTACGACAACCTCGAGCGCTGCGTGGACCAGGCCGAAGACGTGGCCAACGTGCTCGAGAGCATCACCATCAAGCACGCGTAAGTGACCACCGTCACGTTCGTCCTCGCGATCGTGGTGGTCGCGTTCCTGTTCGACTTCATCAACGGCTTCCACGACTCGGCGAACTCGATCGCGACGGTCGTGTCCACCCGCGTCCTCTCACCCCTCATGGCGGTGGGCTGGGCGGCGTTCTTCAACTTCGTCGCCGCGTTCGGCTTCGGCACTGCGGTCGCGAAGACGATGGGGAAGGGGCTCATCCATCTGGACCTGGTGGACCCACAGGTGATCCTGGCCGGGCTGCTGGGCGCGATCGCCTGGGACCTGATCACCTGGTGGGGCGGCATCCCGTCCTCGTCGTCGCACGCGCTGATGGGCGGCTACGCCGGCGCGGCCATCGCCAAGGCCGGCATCGGCGCGCTGATCCCCGCCGGCTGGATCAAGCCCATCTTGTTCATCTTCCTGTCGCCGATGATGGGCTTCGCGCTGGGCCTGGTGATGATGGTGATCGTGGGCTGGAGCTTCCGGCGCGCCCACCCGCGCAACATCGACATCTGGTTCCGGCGCTTCCAGCTGGTCTCCGCAGCCGCGTACAGCCTCGGCCACGGCACCAACGACGCGCAGAAGACCATGGGGATCGTGGTGGGCCTGCTGTTTTCGGCGCAGGTCGCCTTCGCCGATCACCCGTGGCGGTTCCTCCACATCACCTCGGTGGACACCATCCCGATGTGGGTGATCCTGTGGGCCCACGCCGCCATCGCGCTCGGCACGCTGGCCGGCGGCTGGCGGATCGTGCGGACCATGGGCCAGCGCATCACTAAGCTGAAGCCGTACGGCGGGTTCTGCGCCGAAACGGCGGGGGCCACCGCGCTGTTCATCGCCTCGCACTTCGGGATCCCGGTCTCGACGACGCACACGATCACGGGCGCCATCAGCGGCGTGGGGGCGACGCAGCGGATCTCGTCGGTGCGTTGGGGCGTGGCGGGCCGGATCGTCTGGGCGTGGATTCTCACCATTCCGCTCTCGGCCGTGATGGCGGCGGTGAGCTACCTGATCGTGCACCTGCTGATGCGCTGACAGGGGGGGGACGGCCATGGCGAAACTGACCGAGCAGGAGATCGCCGCGGGGCTGG
>CAYHQJ010000093.1:0-8738 GCA_964358595.1 uncultured Gemmatimonadales bacterium | reverse complement strand
AGATGCTGACGGCGGAGCCGCCGTTCACGGGCGCGACGGCGCAGGCGATCATCGCCCGGGTGATGACGGAGGAGCCGCGGAGTCTCACGCTCCAGCGCCGCACCATCCCACCGCACGTGGAAGCCGCGGTGCAAAAGGCGCTTGAGAAGCTGCCGGCGGACCGCTTCGGCTCCGCGGCGCAGTTCGCCGAGGCACTGGGGAACAGGGACTACTCCGTACCCGTCACGCGGGCCGCACCTGGGGCCGCCGACCGCGGCGCGCGGCGCGCAGCGGACCCGGCGCGGCGGTGGGCGCCGTGGGCCGTCGCCGCACTGGCCGTGGTGGTCGCCGCGTTCGGCTGGATGCGCCGCAGCGGGGCCGCGGCCGCGACTGATCCGGTTCGCTTCTACCACGTGCCGGACTCGGGGCACAGCGCGACGAGCGCCTGTTGCGGACCGCCGCTGGCGATCTCGCCGGACGGACGCACCCTGGCCTACGAGGGACAGATCCAGCGCATCCAGGTGTGGGTCCGCGCGCTCCGCGAGCTGGCGGCGCGGCCGCTCGCCGGCACGGAAGGCGCGCGCAACCTCTTCTTCTCGCCGGACGGCCAGTGGGTCGGTTACTCGAGCTCCGGGAATCTCATGAAGGTGCCGGTGGCGGGCGGCGCTCCGGTCACGATCGCCGAGATCGGTAGCCAGCTGCTCGGCGCCACCTGGACCGCGGACAACCACATCGTCTTCGCGAGGCTCGACAGCACGGGCCTGTTTCGCGTGACCGCCGACGGTGGGACGCCGGAACGCCTCACGCGGCCGGATACGACGGCCGGGGAATCCGGGCACGTCTGGCCGCACTACGTGCCGGAGACCAACGCGCTGCTGTTCACGGTCTGGCCGAAGACCGGGGCGCTCGGCGCGGCGCACGTCGGACTGATGCGACTCGGCCGCCGCGACGTGCGGATCGTCTCGCCGGGCTCGATGCCGCAGTATGCCGCCGGGCACCTGGTGACCCTGCGCGATGGCGGGGTCGTCGTCGCGCAGCGCTTCGACCCCTCCAGCGGGGACACGAGCGGTCCTCTGGTCCGGCTCGCAGACGGGATCATCACCCGCGCGGCAGGGCTCGGCGAGTTCGGCCTCTCCCGCACGGGAACCCTGGTCTATCAGTTGGGGAACGTGGGCTCGGTCGTAGCGCTCATGGGGGAGGGTGGAGCGGAGACCCGCGTTCCCCTCGCCCTGCCGCAGGTCAGCCATTTCGACAACCCGCGGTTCTCGCCCGACGGGCGAAGGGTAGTGCTCGCCGGCTTCCACGACGTGGAATCTCGCCACGTCGGGTACATCATCGACCTCGAGCGCGGCACCAGCCTGCGGCTGACGTTCGGGGGCAACACCGAGTTCCTGGAGTGGACGCCGGACGGCCAGCGCGTCGTCTATCGGAAGGGCGATACCCTGGCTACCAGCCGCGGCGATCGAAGCGGAGCGGAAGAGGTCGTGCTGGCGCCGGGCGGCCGGACCCTCGTCGGCCGGATCGCGGTCGGCGCGGGATGGGTGGCGTTCTCCACCACCGGCGGCGGCGGGTCGGATCTGTGGGCGCTTCCCGTCGACGCACCGGACTCCGCGCGCGCCTATCTGGTCACGCCGTTCAACGAGGGGGCTCCCGCGCTATCGCCCGACGGGCGCTGGATCGCGTACGTGTCGAACGAGACGGGCCGGGACGAGGTGTACGTGAGCTCGTTCCCGCAGCCCGGCCCGCGGGCGACCGTCTCGATCGACGGCGGTGCGGAGCCTCAGTGGGGCCGTGACGGCCGGACGCTGTACTTCCGCAACGAGCCCGGGGAGCTGGTGGCGGCGCGCCTGCGCCAGGAGCCATCCGGCTACTCGGTGGAGTCCCGGCGCGTCCTGCTGCGCGGCGTGTTCGAGCGTTCCACCGGCGGAGCCGAGTATGACGTGCACCCCCGCGGCGGGCGGTTCGTGACGCTCGCAACGTCAGGCGGCGGCGGGCGCCTGGTGATCACGCTCAACGCCGTCCAGTAGGTACGCCGTGACCGACGTCCTGATGCGCCTCTCTTCGGCTCTGGCCGGCCGCTACCGCATCGAGCGCGAGCTGGGCGCGGGCGGCATGGCCACGGTGTACCTGGCCGAGGACCTGAAGCACCAGCGGAAGGTGGCCATCAAGGTTCTGAAGCCCGAGCTCGCCGCGGCGCTCGGCGCCGAGCGGTTCCTGCGGGAGATCGCCACCACGGCCAATCTCCGCCATCCTCATATCCTGCCGCTCTACGATTCGGGCGAAGCGTCGGGGTCCCTGTTCTACGTGATGCCACTGGTCGAAGGAGAGTCGCTCCGCGACCGACTCGCCCGCGACAAGCAGCTGCCCATTGACGAGGCGCTGGCGATCGCCCGCGAAGTGGCCGACGCGCTGGGCTATGCTCATTCCCGAGGCATCATCCACCGCGATATCAAGCCGGAGAACATCCTCCTCGAGGGCGGCCATGCCGTCGTGGCCGACTTCGGCATCGCCCGTGCCGTCAGTGCCGCGGGCGCCGAGCGGCTCACCCGGACGGGGATGTCCATCGGGACGCCGATGTACATGAGTCCCGAGCAGGCCGCGGGCGACCCCGACCTTGACGGGCGGAGCGACCTCTACAGCCTGGGGTGCGTGCTGTACGAGATGCTGGGCGGGCAGCCCCCCTTTACCGGGCCGACGGCGGAAGCGGTCGCCCGGCAGCACCTGATCACGGAGGCGGCCCCGGTCACGAACCTGCGGCCGACCGTCCCGCCCGAGGTCGCGGTCGCGCTGGCGCGAATCCTGGCCAAGAACCCTGCCGACCGCTTCAACCCTGCGGCCCAGTTCGTCCAGGCGCTGGCGACCACGAC
This sequence comes from uncultured Gemmatimonadales bacterium, assembly GCA_964358595.1. Taxonomy (GTDB): domain Bacteria; phylum Gemmatimonadota; class Gemmatimonadetes; order Gemmatimonadales; family JACORV01; genus CAYHQJ01. The sequence continues at coordinate 5,892 of CAYHQJ010000093.1, read as the reverse complement.
CGTTGCGGCAACCTCCCGCCCGCCATCGGCGGCCGCCAGGCGCTCACCAGTCCGCCTCCTGCCGATCGCAGCCGGCGTGCTGGCCGTGATCGCCGCGGCGTGGTTCGGTGGCCGTGCCTTGCTCCGGAGCGGATCGGCCGGGAAGATCGAGCGCATCGCGGTCCTGCCGATGGACAACCAGACCGGCGATTCGAGCCAGGCCTTCTTCGCCGACGGGATGACGCGCGAGCTGATCGGGGTGCTGACCGACGTCGGGGTGCGCGTCCTCGGCCACCGCGCGGTCGCGGCGTATCGCAACACCACGCTCCCGGTCATCCGGATCGCGAATGACCTCGGCGTGGACGCGATCGTCACGGGCACGGTGCTGCAGGCAGGGGATGTGGTGCAGGTGGCCGTGGAGCTGACCGATCCGACGTCGGGCGAGAACCTGTGGGCCCGGACCTTCTCCCGCCCGGCCGCCGAGGTGGTGAGCCTGCAGCACGAGGTCACCAGCGAGATCGCCCGGGGAATCCGGGCCCGCCTCACGCCGGACCAGGAGCGGGCGCTCGGCGCGGCGCGGCCGGTCAACCCGAGGGCCTACGCGCAGTACCTGCTGGGGCAGGAACAGGCGAACCTGCGGACGCAGGAGGGCTTTCGGCGGAGTGTCGAGTACCTGGAGCGCTCCATCGCGCTCGACTCGACCTTCGCTCCCGCCTGGGCGGCCCTCGCGATGACGAACGCGTACGCGGTCCTCTACCAGACGACACCGCGCGACTCGGCGCGAGCCGTGATCGAGCGCGCCTCGGCGCGGGCCATCGCCCTCGACGACCGGCTGGGCGATCCACGGTTCGCTCTTGGGGTGGTGCGCCTTCACGTGGACTGGAACTTCCGCGCCGCCGAAGACGAGTTCCGCCGCGGCCTGGAGCGCAGCAGCTCCACGCAGGCGCAGGCGCTGTACGCCTGGACCGCGTGGGAGATGGGTCGGTTTGCGGAGATCATCGCCACCGTGCGCCACCTCATCGAGGTGGAGCCGACGACGGCGCAGTGGCGCAGCGACCTGGCGTGGGCCTACTGGTCGAGCGGTGACAGCGCGGCGGCGCGGGCCTCCGTGCTCCGGGCCATCGCGGTCGACTCCACGTTTTACGAGCCCTTCGATCTCCTCGGGTTGCTCGAAACGGATGCGCGCAACTTCCCCGCGTCGGAGCGGGCACACGAACGCGCCATCGCGGTGGCCGGAGGAGACTACTGGGTTCGCCAGTTCTCGGAGGGCATCCTCCTCGCGGCGAAAGGCGACAGCGCCGGAGTCCGTCGCGTGCTGCGGGCGCTCGACCACGATCCCCGACTTGCCCAGCGGGCGGTGTTGCTCCACGCGCTGGGCGAGCGGGACTCCATGTACACGCTCCTCGAGCGGGCCGTCGAGACCCGGGACGCCGACCTGCTCTGGGTCCTCAACGCGATCCCGTACCTGTATCCGCGCCGCCGCGAACCGCGGTACCAGCGGCTGCTGGAGCGGATCGGCCTGCGGCAGGACCGGAGCCGATGACCGACTCGCCGCCCGTGTTTGAGCCGCGACATCGACCTCGTGATCGCGCTCCGGCCGCGCGATGCCCGATGCTACCGGTCGTCCGGCGCATCGATGATGACGACGTTGTCGTGGCGCCGATCGGCCGATGGGAAGACGGGCGACGTGTCTACGACCTTACCCGGCAGCTGTTTCCCGCCGTGGTGCCGGTGACCGCGAAGGTCCTCGACCGGGCGCGACGCGTCCTGGACGAGAACCGGCGCATCATGGCGCGGGACGCCCTGCACGCGGCCGTGGTGATGACCGAGGGGCTGGAGGCGGTGTGCAGCTACGACCGCGACTTCGATAGCATCAAGGGCCTCGTGCGGCGGGAGCCCGAGTCGTGACGACGCCTGATCGCCTCGCCGTCTCGCTGGCCGACCGCTACCGCCTCGAGCGCGAGCTGGGGCAGGGCGGCATGGCCACCGTCTACCTCGCCCATGATTTCAAGCACGACCGCAAGGTCGCGCTCAAGGTGCTGCGCCCCGAGCTCGCCGCCATCCTCGGCGGTGAGCGGTTCCTCGCCGAGATCAAGACCACGGCCAATCTCCAGCACCCGCACATCCTGCCGCTGCACGATTCGGGCGAAGCCGACGGCCTGGTCTTCTACGTCATGCCGTACGTCGAGGGGGAGAGCCTGCGCGACCGGCTGACGCGCGAGAAGCAGCTGCCGATCGAAGACGCGGTGCGCATCGCGCGCGAGGTGGCGGACGCGCTGGAGTACGCGCACCAGCGCGGCGTGGTACACCGGGACATCAAGCCGGAGAACATCCTGCTGCACGGCGGGCACGCGATGGTCGCCGATTTCGGGATCGCGCTGGCCGCCTCGCGCAGTGACGGCGGGACGCGGATGACCGAGACGGGCATGTCGCTCGGCACCCCGCACTACATGAGCCCCGAGCAGGCCATGGGCGAGCGCGAGATCACGCCGAAAGCGGACATCTACGCGCTGGGCTGTGTGCTGTACGAGATGCTGACGGCGGAGCCGCCGTTCACGGGCGCGACGGCGCAGGCGATCATCGCCCGGGTGATGACGGAGGAGCCGCGCTCGCTGACGCTCCAGCGCCGCACCATCCCGCCGCACGTGGAAGCGGCGGTGCGGATGGCGTTGGAGAAGCTGCCCGCGGACCGGTTCGCGAGCGCGGCGCAGTTCGCCGAGGCGCTCGGGAAAACCGACTTCGCCATGCCGGCGACGCGCGCCGGGACAGCCGCATCGCGCGCCGTGGCGCGTCCGACCGCCGGGCAGCGCCTGCTGCGCGGGGTGCCGTGGGTGTTCGCTGTCGCAGGCATCGGCACGAGCGCCTGGCTGGTGACGCACCAGCCGCGGGCGGTGCCGCCGCCGGCCGAACGCTTCACGCTGAACTTCGGGCGCGGCGCCGCGGCATTGGACGCGACCGGCTCTCCGATCGCGCTCTCTCCGGACGGATCGCGGATCGTGTACGTGGGCCAGGACTCCGCGGGCGCGCGGCACCTGTTCCTGCGCGGGTTCGACCGTGTGGACCCCGTGCCGATCCCGGGGACCGTGGATGCGATCCAGCCCTTCTTCTCCCCCGACGGCCAGTGGCTCGGCTTTGTCCAGGACGGAAAGCTCCGCAAGGTCGCGCTGGCCGGCGGGGCTGTGGTCACCATCTGCGACGCCGGCGGCCTGTTCTATGGAGTCTCGTGGGGCGCCGGCGACGTGATCGTGTTCAGCCAGGCCGGACGGTTGCGGCGGGTGAGCGCGGCGGGCGGCCAGCCGGCGGACATCGCGGTGCCCGATTCAACCCGAAGCGAGGCCTACCGTTTCCCGGAGTTGCTGCCCGACGCTCGTGCCGCGGTCTTCACGGCCGTCACGGACTCCGGCCCGAGCCTGCGGGCGGTCACGCTCGCGGACAGCGTCGTGACGCCGCTCGGCCAGCGGGGGATGAGCCCGCACTACGTGGACGGCGGGTACCTGGTGTACGCCGAGCAGGATGGTACGCTGTTCGCGGCCCCGTTCGACGCGCGGCGCCTGCGCATCACCGGCGCGCCCCAGCCGATCACCGACAACGTGCGGCTGGGCCCCGCGCAGGTCGCCAAGCTGGGCATCGCGCGCACCGGAACGCTGGCCCATCTGAGTGGCTCGGCCGCCCGGTCGGATCTCACCCTGGTGGACCGCGACGGTCGCGCGAGCGCGCTGTCGGCGGCCTCGAACCGGTACGCGTCACCTCGGTTCTCGCCGGATGGCCGCCGCATCGCCGTGACGATCAACGAGACTGGTCGCCGCGCATCCGGGGGCGCTTTGGGTGACGTCTGGGTGTGGGATCTCGGGGCGCGCAACTTCCAGCGGATCACCTTCGACACCGCGAGCGGCTACGCGGAATGGATGCCGGACGGCCGCCGACTGGTCTACGGGCGCCAGTCGGCTGCCGGTGGAGTCGTCACCTTGTACACCATCCTGACCGACGGCAGCGGCCGGCCGGAGTCGCTGCTGGCGCGGCCGAGCCCGATCTTCGAGTCCAACCCGACGCCCGACGGTCGCGGAATGGTGTTCCGGGAGAGCCACGCACAGACGGGCCGCGACATCTGGATCGCGCCGGTGGACAGCCCGCAGGCCGCGCGAGCGCTCCTCGTGACGCCGTTCGACGAGCGCAACCCCGCGGTGTCGCCCGACGGCCGGTGGCTGGCGTACGCCTCGAACGAGACCGGCGCGTTGGAGATCTACGTTCGCGGTCTCGCCGAAGGCAGTGGGCGCACGCGGGTCTCCACCGGCGGCGGGGCCGAGCCGCGCTGGGCGCGCAGCGGCCGCGAGCTGTTCTTCCGGACCGCCGATTCGGTCTATGCGGTGGCCGTGACGCCGGGACCGGAGTTCCGTGCCGGCGCGCCGCGCGCGCTGTTCGGAGGGCGGTTCACCGTAGCGAGCGCAGCGAACTGGGATGTGGCCCCGGATGGCCGGGGGTTCGTGATGGTGCGCACGCCGGATTCCGCGCTGGAGGGGACGCCGCTGAACGTCGTCCTGCACTGGTTCGACCAGCTGCGCTCGCAGCGGCGGTGAGCGCTTGACCGGCCCCCCGCGCGCTATCCGGGGAGCAGCTCCTCAAGAACCAGCCGCGTCTTGGGTTGGAGCTGCGCTTTGTCGAAGTACTTCGTCACCACCCCCAGGGCTTCCTCGGCGGTCGTGATGTTCAGGTAGCGCAGCAGGTAGCGGACGTCCTCGAGGTCGTGAAACTCCTCTCCCAAACGCATCGCCGCACACTTCATCGCGAGCAGATAGGCGGGTTGGGCGACGAACACCTGGAGGTGGGAGAGCTCGAGGTATGGGTCAAAGTCACCACGCGGACCGAGCCAGGCTTTCACGGCGTCGTTCAGCCAGGTGTCGGGGACGGAGGCCCGCGCCGCTACGCGGGCGGCAGCCTCCCGGATCAGCTTCGCCGGCCTGAACCAGGCGTCCACGTCGCGGGTCGCGTCGCGTGCGCTCAGGGCGAGACACATGACGGCGCCGCCCACCAGGTACACCTCTCCCCGGACGTCGCCCAGCGCGAGCTCCGCGTTGAGCAGGTCGAGAAGCTTCCGGATGTCGGCCTTCGTCAGCTTGACCGGTTCGGCCACACGCCCTCCCCGTTACACGCGTGCGCCGACACCGGCGTCCACGAAGATGTTCCGGCGCTTGAACGGTACCGGCGCCGCGTGCAGCAGGTGCAACCGCAGGCTCCTCAGCGGCGTCGCGAAGTGCGGCTCCGCGAGCGGGATGACGTCACGAACCCACGCCGGCGGGGCGACACCCTTGTGGCCCGCGGCCTGCTCCACCATTGCGGCCACGTAGTTCTGCACGAACGGCGACAGCTCGCCGAGATCCGCCCGGGCCACTGCCTCCGCGAACTGGACGGGCGCGCAGGAGTGGAGGAAGTCGTTCAGCTCGGCGAGCGCGAACCGGCGATCGGCGTCGTCCCCGAGCGCCAGCAGAATCCCGGCGAACCGCTCGGGTCCGGGGGGAAGCACCCGTGCCAGCACGTAACCGGACACGTCCAGTCCCGCGGCGTGGGCCAGCCGCCGGAGCGCGGCTTTCTGGGCGGGGGCAATCCGGATCTGCAGCTGCTGTGACTTGGCGGACATGATGTGCAATGTCGCGCCGGGGCCATCATGTGTCAATACCTATGTATTGACACATGAGGCCGCCGCCGTGGACCTCACCAAAGCCCTCGGGCTCCCCGCCGCGCGGCTGCGCTGGATGAACCCGCTCGCCGGCTGACGGGCCCGGCGCGTCTGGCCGACCCGGTTCGCGCCCGGTATCTTTCGTCCAGTCTCCTCTTCCTCCCATGAGGCACCTTTGACAGACGCGGTACAGCGCCTGTCGGCATCGCTCGCCGACCGTTACACGATTGAGCGCGAGCTCG
>CAYHQJ010000092.1:0-8769 GCA_964358595.1 uncultured Gemmatimonadales bacterium | reverse complement strand
TTCGGCTGGTTCTTCGGCGGCGACGCGTCCATCAACTCGTTCGCGCTGTCGGCGGTGGGCGCGTTCGATCTCGTGAAGCCGTGGCTCGCCTTCTTCGCGCGCTACCAGCGCGCCGACGGCAAGATCGCCCACGAGATCTCGCAGAGCGCGGGCCGGATCCGCTGGTTCGAGGACTACCCCTACGCGTTTTACCACGGCGACACAACGCCCTTCTGGCTGCTCGCGATCGGCGAGTACTTCCGCGCCTCGGCGGACACGGCGTACGTCCGCGCGCTCTGGCCGAACGTCGAGCGCGCCTATCGCTGGAGCCGCGAGACCGACGCCGACGGTGACGGCCTGATGGACAACTCCCGGGCCGGCGCGGGCGCGATCGAGGTCGGCGACCTCGGTGTGGGCGTGAAGTCCGACATCTACCTCGCCGCGGTGTGGGTCGAGTCGCTGCGCCGCATGGCGGAAATGGCCGCCGCGGTCGGCGACACCGCGCTCGCGCACGACGCCGAGCGCCGCTTCCCGATCGCCCGCCGCGCGCTCGAGGAGCGGTTCTGGATGCCGAACGCACGGCGGTTCGCGTTCGCCATCCTCGAGGGCGACCGGCTGAACGAGAACCTTACCGTGTGGCCGGCCACGGCGATGAGCTGGCACCTGTTCGACGAGGCGCGCGGCCAGGCGATGTCGTCCGCGCTGGCGCGCGCGACCATCGCGACGGACTGGGGCGGCCGGGTGCTGGCCGGCGAGAGCGACCTGTTCGACCCGCTCCACTACAACAACGGCACCGTGTGGCCGTTCGCCACGGGATTCCTGTCGCTGGCGCAGTACCGCTACCACAACGTGTACGCAGGACGCGAACAACTCGACGCGGTGGGCCGCACGTTTTTCCTGTGGGGCCTCGGCCGGAACCCCGAAGTTTTCTCGGGTGCCGCATTCGAGCCCCTGGAGACGGCAGTGCCGCAGCAGTTCTTCGCCACCTCGATGTACCTCACAGCGCTGGTCCGCGGCGCCCTCGGCATCGAGGCCGACGCGCCGCGGGGCGTGCTCACGATCGCGCCGCACCGCTTCACCACGCCCGGCGTGCTGCGGGTGACGCACGTTCGCATCGGCGACGTCGTGCTCGACATCGCGCTCACGGAAAGCGACACGCTGTTCGCGGCCGAGGTGCGCCGGGTGAGCGGCACGGCGCCCGTCATGGTGCGCTTCTCCCCCGCGCTCGCGCCCGGGGCGCGCTTGCGCGAGGTGCGCGCGGGGGGACGGTCGGTCGCCTACCGGATCGAGGAGACCGGACGCGATGTGCACGTGGCGTTCGATGTGCCTCTCCCGGCCACGTCGGGCACGGATGTTGCAATTCGCCACGGTGCTGGGTGGCGCCTCGAAATCGGGGACGATCCCCCAGGGCGCGGGGAGCGATCCCGTCGCCTCAAGATCCTGGAGGCCAGGGCGCAGGGTGACGGCCTCGCCGTGATCCTCGAGGGGCTGGCGGGGCGGAGTTACGCCGTGGTCGTGCACCGCCCGGACGGCCGGACAGTGCGGCAAGTCGTTGAGGTTCCTCGCGCTGGGGGCGACCCCCGGGACGGGTACGTGCGGGTGAGCCGGACCTTCAGATGAGGGGTGGATTTGCTTGACAGCCCTCGCGGCTGTCTCTTTCTTTGCCATGGTGCCGTCACTGCGACAGACACCGTCGCCGGCCGTACTGGCTGCTCTCGGGGCGCTGCTGCTCGCCGTCCCGCAGGACGCTCACGCCCAGCGCCGCTGCCGGGTGGCCGAGGTGATCGTCATCCCCAACGACCAGCAGGTCCGGGTCGGCGGTACCGCACCGTACGCGGCGACCGCCTACGACGCGGCCGGAAACGTCTGCGACGTCACCTTCACGTGGGCGTCAAGCAACCGCGCGGTCGCGACGATCGACCCCAACGGGATCGCCAGCGGCCAGGCGCCGGGCACGACCACCATCACCGTCCGCACGGGTTTAGGTGCGACGACCAAGTCCGGCACCGCGACGCTGTCGGTAGCCGCCGGGGAAGGCGGGATCGTGGTGCCGCAGCAGGTCGAGGCGAACCGGCCCGGCTTCCGCGCGGTACCGGGGCGCCCCACCGGCCCCGGTTTCGCCACGTTCGACTACCAGCCCGACGGGAGCGGCCCCGCGTTCGGCCTGCTGGTCGAGCCGCCGCAACTGCTGCTGGTGCGCGGCGAGACCCAGCGGCTGCACTACCGCACGGCGAAGGCGGACGGCACCAACGCCGACCGCCAGCCGATCCTCTTCAACGCGGATCCCGGCGGCGAGCGCGCGGTCAGCGTGGATTCCATCGGCGTCGTGACGGCGCGGGAGACGGGCCGCACGATCATCCGCGCGGCGGTGCCGAACCGCCCGAACATCACGCCGGGGCTGGTTGCGGTCGAGGTTCGCGACGACTCGGTGCGGTTCGCGCGGTCGCAGGTGTCGCTGCGACCCGGCGCGCTGGACACGGTGCCGCTGCGTGTGGTGGCGCAGAACCGTGACCTCAACCCCGGCGGGCTGTTCCGGTTCTCCTCCTCGGACACGGCGAAGGTCAAGGTCAACGCCTTCTTCCCCTACATCGAGGCGGCCGGGCCGGGGACGGCGACCGTCACGGCGACCAGCCCGTTCTATCCGACCCTCACGCTCACGGTGAGCGTCCACCGGCCGGTGGCCGGGCTGCAGGTGACGCCGGCCAGCCCCGCGACGCTTGCCATCGGCGGCTCGATGACGGTCGCGGCGACGGCGATCGCGGCCGACTCCTCGGCGATCCCCGAGGCGCCGCTCGACTGGCGGATGCCCGACACGAGCGTCGTGGGCTTCGACATCCGGACGAAGGTCGTGCGGGGGCGGCACGCCGGCGCCACCACGATCGCGGTGCGGGCGCCGGTCGGCCGCGACTCGTCGGTGACGCGCACGCTGGAGATCCGCGTCGTGGCGGGTGGCCTCCAGATTTCGCGCCCCCGGCTCGGGCTCGGCGTGGGGGAGCAGGCCTCGGTCGCGGTGCAGCTGCTCGACGACCGGCGCCAGAGCGCCGGCCCGGCAACCGACCTCACCTGGTCGTCGTCGAACGATTCGATCGCGGTGATGCGCGAGGGGCAGATCCGCGCGCTCCGCGCCGGCCACGCCCGGCTGACGGCGCGCGCGCCGTGGGATTCCACGATCGCCTCCGACGTCTACGTCGTGGATGACCTCGTCGTCACGGCGCAGCGCGGCGGCATGTGGGACCTCTACATGATGAGCGGGACGAGCGTCGGCATGCAGCTCACCCGGGACAGCGCGGTGGAGGCGCAGGCCGCGCTCTCGCCCGACCTGACGCGGATCGTGTGGGCCGCCGCGCCGAGCCCGCGCTCCACCAACTTCCAACTGTTCGTCGCGGATGCGGACGGCAGCGGGCGGCGCCAGCTGACGACGGACTCGCTCCCAGCCGGTGCTCCGGCGTGGGTGCGTCCGGCGGGGGACCGGGTCGTGTTCCACGCGGGGCGCCCGGGGCGGCAGCAGCTGTACGTCATCAACCTCGACGGAACCGGCCGCCGCGCGCTGACCACCGGCGAGAGCGACAACACCGCGCCCGACGTCTCTCCCGACGGCGCGAAGATCGTCTTCGCCTCGGTGCGCGAGACGTCGCCGGGGCAGCGTGCCCGCCCCGAGATCTTCGAGATGAACTTCGACGGCACGGGCGAGCGGCAGCTCACGACCAACCCGCGCACCGACGATTCGCCGCAGTACGCGGCCGGCGGGAGCTCCGTCTACTTCCTCAGGGACGAGGGCGGGACGCCCCCGACGAAGCGCGTGATCAAGATGGACCTCGCGACCCGCGGCGAGACGCCGCTCACGCCGGCGGGCAGCTACGTCCGCTCCTTCAGCGTGAACGCCGACGGCAGCAAGATCGCCCTCACGACGCTCGGGCCGAACAACACCGTCCTGATGGCGACCTTCGACGTGGCGACGCAGGCGCTGACGCCGGTGAGCGTCCCGGCGGGCGAGGTCCTGGCCAGCCCGACGTACCGGCCGGCGACGCCGCAACCCCGCTGACCGCTCCCGACGCTTCGCGCATGATGCGCGCGGTGACGATCCGGGCCCATGGCGGCCCGGAGCAAGTGCGTGTGGACGACGTGCCGCGCCCCAAGCTCCAGGGGCCGCACGACGTGATCGTGGCCCCCCGCGCGGGGGCGCTGAACCACCTCGACCTCTTCGTCCTCGGCGGTCTGCCGGGCGTCACGCACACCTTCCCCTGGGTCATGGGCGGCGACGGCGCCGGTCTCGTGGAGACGGTTGGCGAGCAGGTGACGCGGGTGAAGCCGGGCGACCGCGTGCTGCTCAACCCCGGCGTCTCGTGCGGCGGCTGCGACTTCTGCCTGGGCGGCGAGCAGTCGCTGTGCGACACCTACAGCCTGCTCGGCGAGCACCTGCCCGGCACGCTCGCGGAAGCGGTCCGCGTTCCCGAAGCCAACTGCTACCCGGTCCCCGACACCGTCTCGTGGGAGGAGGCCGCCGCCTACCCGCTAGCCTTCCTCACGGCGTGGCGGCTGCTCGCGACGAAGGCGCAGCTCAAGGCGGGCGAGACGGTGTTCATCTGGGGGATCGGCGGCGGCGTGGCGCTCGCCGCGCTGGCGATCGCGAAGCTGCTCGGCGCACGCACGATCGTGACCAGCTCGAGCGACGCGAAGCTCGCGCGCGCGAAAACCCTAGGCGCCGACGCGTGCATCAACCACCGGGCGCAGGACGTCGTGCAGGAGGTCCGGCGAGTTACCGAAGGCAAGGGCGCAGAGGTCGTGGTGGACTCGGTCGGGACGAAGACCTGGGAAACCAGTCTCAAGGTGATCGCGCGCTCGGGTCGGCTCGTCAGCTGCGGCGCGACGACGGGGCCGCAGGTCACCACCGACGTCCGCCGGATGTTCTGGCACCAGTACACCATCATGGGCTCGACGATGGGGAACCGGCGCGAGTTCGAGGCGATCGCCGGGCTGCTCGCCCGCGGCCGGCTCCGGCCGGTGGTGGACGCGGTGTTCCCCATGGAGGAGGCGCGCGCGGCCGTTGAACGACTGGCGCGCGGCGAGCAATTCGGTAAGATCGTGGTACGGATCGCATGAACTCCTTCGAACGGCTGCGCGCCGGCCTGATGCAGATCGTCGGGATCCTCCCGGGGTTGCTCCTCGGGCTGGTGATCCTCATGGCCGGCTTCTTCGTGGCCCGGATCGTCGAGCGGCTGGTGGACGCCCTGCTCGACCGGATGCACTTCGACCGCGAGGCCGCCAAGTGGGGCGTGACCGAGGCGGTCGAGCGGGCGGGGGCGGGCATCCGTCCCGCGCGGGTCGTCGGCAAGCTGCTGTTCTGGGGGGTGATGCTCGTCGTGATCCTCCTCGCCAGCTCGGCCCTCGGCGTGAAGAACATCAACGACATCTTCGCCAACCTCGTCGGCTACATCCCCAGCGTCTTCGCGGCGATCATCGTGATCGTGCTCGGCATGATCCTCGGCGAGTTCGTGCGGGGGCTGATCCTCGCCTCGGCGGGCGGGTTCGAGGGCGTGCCGACGCTCGCCAAGGTGGCCAAGGGCGTCGTCATCATCATCTCGGTCTTCATGGCCCTGACCCAGCTCGGCGTGGCGGGCGACATCGTCACGACCGCCTTCACGCTGATTCTGGGCGCCGCGGCGCTCGCCGTAGGCCTGGCCTTCGGCATCGGCAACACCGGGCTCGCCGGGGAGATTACCCGGCGCTGGTACGAGGCCGGGCAGAAGAACAAGTCGGGACGCCGCTCGACCGACACGGCGGCCGTTGCGCCGCCTTCGGCCCAGCCGCCCGCCGGCGGGGCCGGCTCGCAGGAAGCCGCCGGCTGACGCGATCAGCGCGTCTCCTCGCCTGCCTGGCCGCGGCGGCCTTGGCCGGCTGCGGCGAGGCGTGGCGCGAGCCGCCGCCGGTGGAAGAGGCCGCCTTCCGCCGCGACCACGAGACGTGGCGCGCGTGGCGGCGCGCCGACCTCACCCGGTCGGGTGGCTTCCTGCTGCTGGTGGGTCTATACGAGCTGGCCAAAGGCACGACGCCGTTCGGCGCCGACACCTCCCTTTCCATCGCGGTGCCGCCGGGCAAGGCGCCGTTGCTGGCCGGAACCCTGGTGCGGGAGGGCACCCGGGTCACGCTCCAGCCCGCGGCGCGGGTCCGGATCAGCGTCGCGGACTCGGCCGCCGGCAACCCGCCCGTCACCGGTCCGCTCGCGCTGCGCACCGATCACGACTCGGCCGGCCCGACCGACGTCGCGCTAGGAACGCTCAGGCTGCGCATCCATCAGGTCGGCGAGCGGGTCTGGCTGCGGGTGTGGGACGAGGACCATCCGTTGAGACGCACCTTCGCCGGCGCGGAGTCGTATCCGGCCCAGCTGCCCTGGCGGGTGGCGGCGCGGTTCCGGTCCTTCCGCAGCCCTCGCCACGTCAGGGTGGCGGACGTGTCGGGCGGCCAGCAGGACTACGATGTACCGGGCGAGCTGGTCTTCCGGGTTGACGGCCAAGAGCGCCGGCTGCTGCCGTTCGCCGAGCCGGCCGACACGGCGCTGTGGATCCTGTTCGGCGACTCGACCAACGCGCGCGAGACGTACGGCGCCGGCCGCTACCTCTACGTGTCGCGGCCGGACTCCAGCGGCTGGACCGTGATTGACTTCAACCGCGCGTACAATCCGCCCTGCGCCTTCAACGCGTTCGCGACCTGCCCGCTTCCGCCGCGGGAGAACCGGCTCGCGCTGGCGGTGAGGGCGGGCGAGAAGCGCTACCACTAGGACGCAAACGGGTCCCTCACGTCCAGGAACTCAAACCGCCGGAAGTCCCGGTCCCGCGTGTACAGCGTCTTGACCCCGTGCTGCCGGAGCAACGCGGCCAGATGCACATCGGGCACGATCTTGCCCCGGGCCCGGTGCTGGTTCATCAGACTGCGGAACGAGTCCCAGAAGCCGGGCTCTTCTACCAGTACCCGTGTCCGTGGTCGGTCGAGCAACGCCGCCACGTTCTCGGCTGCCCGCTCGGGCGTCAGTGGATTTGTCGTGGCCGCAGGGTTCGTCGCCAGCCGCAGATAGCCCGACAAGGTGGCCCACGAAAGACAGAGCAGGTCCGCCCTCGCGAGCAGCGCGTCCAGAAAGGGCCGAGCGTGCGGGTACTCCGGGCAATCCTGCGACGACGCGTAGAGGAGCATGTTCACGTCGAGCGAGCAGCTCACTCTGCCCGGTCCTCACGGTCGAGCAACGCCCATACGGCGTCCTTGTCTTCGAGGTCGATCTTGAACCCCATCGGCTGGCTGTGCCACACGAACGGCGGCTCGGACACCCGAGCCGCGGAGTAGCGCCGGCCCAGCGCCTCGGCCAGCAGCTCGGAGACGAGCTGGCCGAGCGGCTTCTTCTCCCGGCGCTGAAGCAGCTTCAGGTCCCTCAGGACGGGGTCGTCAATGCGGATCGTCGTGCGTGCCATGATGCGTGATGCTAGCAGATCAGGCATCAGATGTCAACATCCACCCAATGCGGGCACCACTTTGGGGTCGTGATACACGCTAACACCATGGCGTCACCGTGCCGCCATCAACCCGTCACTTGCTGCCTCGGCGCGTTGCTTTAAGCCTCACATTCGTATACATTTAGCGGTCCTCCACCGAGTGTTGAAGTGACTGCACCGAATCAGCGCGAGAGAATCCTTCCCCGACTGATCGAAGACGAGATGCGCGAGTCGTTCATCGACTACTCGATGAGCGTCATCGTCGCGCGCGCCCTGCCCGACGTGCGGGACGGTTTGAAGCCGGTGCACCGCCGGATTCTCTACGCCATGAACGAGCTCGGGCTGGTGCCCGGGCGCCCCTACAAGAAGAGCGCGACGGTCGTCGGCGACGTGCTCGGCAAGTACCACCCGCACGGCGACATGGCGGTGTACGACTCGCTGGTGCGGATGGTGCAGGACTTCTCGCTGCGCTACCCGCTGGTGGACGGGCAGGGGAACTTCGGCTCGGTGGACGGCGACTCGGCGGCGGCGTACCGCTACACCGAGGCCCGCCTGACGCGCATCGCGATGGCGATGCTGCAGGACATCGATAAGAACACCGTTGACTGGATCCCCAACTTCGACGACCGGCTCCAGGAGCCGACCGTCCTCCCGGCGAAGCTGCCGAACCTGCTCGTCAACGGCTCGGCGGGCATCGCGGTCGGGATGGCGACCAACATCCCGCCGCACAACCTGAAGGAGGTCGCGAAGGCGGTCGCGCACCTCGTGGACAACCCGGACGCGACGCCGCACGACCTGATGAAGTTCGTCACCGGTCCGGACTTCCCGACCGGCGGGATCATCTACGGCCGGCAGGGCATCGCGGACATGTACGCGACGGGCCGCGGGCGCATCCAGGTGCGGGCGCGCGCGCAGGTGGAGGAGCGGGAATCCACCGGCCGCTCGCAGATCGTGGTGACCGAGATCCCCTACATGGTCAACAAGGCGCGGCTGGTCGAGCACATCGCCGATCTGACCCGCGACAAGAAGCTCGAGGGGATCAGCGATCTCCGGGACGAGTCCGACCGCGACGGGATGCGGGTCGTGATCGAGCTGAAGCGCGACGCGACGCCGCTGGTGGTGCTGAACAACCTGTACCAGCACACCCAGATGCAGACCACGTTCGGCGCGATCATGCTCGCGCTGGTGGACGGCCGCCCGAAGGAGCTGAGCCTCCGGGAGATGCTCACGCACTTCATCGAGCATCGCCACACCGTCATCACCCGCCGGACGCAGTTCGACCTCGAGCAGGCCGAGGCGCGCGAGCACATCC
>CAYHQJ010000091.1:0-8958 GCA_964358595.1 uncultured Gemmatimonadales bacterium | reverse complement strand
GTCGCGCCGGGCGTCCGACGCCGCGAGGGCTCCGGCCGCCGCCTCGACGTGCCAGGTGTACGTGGACGACTTCCAAGTCGATCGTCGGACGCAAGGCGATCGGGAGCCGCCGGGGTACGGCGTCACCGTGACGGCGTCCGGGGGCCTGCGCGCCGGTCAGCTGAGCTGGTCCCTGCTCTACACGCGGGTGACCAACCTCGCCTACCGCACGCCCGCCAACGAGGAGCAGTACAGCCTCCGCGGCGTCGGCATCGGGCGCAACTACGCCGACTACGACCAGGCGACCGCTCGCGTGACGGCCATCGCCGCAGCGCGGCTCCTGGTGGGCGCCGAGCTGACGTTCCTGCGCCAAGGCGAAGGGGATTTCCGCGTGCGCTATCCAGCGGAGTCGCTCTTCGCGGCGGCGCCGACGATCTTCGCGGGCGTCGTCGAGCGCACGGTCCGGGCGGCGGTCTCCGCGCGGTGGGTGCCGCGGCCGTACGTGTTCCTGGCAGCCGAGCTCGGACGGAACGCTGTTGGCGATGCGGGCCACATGGACGGCGTGCGCGACAACCGCTGGGTCTGGCGCCTGCAGGCCACGGTGCGGCGGCGCTGGAGCGGCCCGCTGTCGTGGTAGCGGAGCACGACACAGACGTCGTCGTCGTCGGGGCGGGCGTCGTCGGGCTGGCGTGCGCGCAGGCCCTCGCCGCGCGGGGCCACGGGGTGGTGGTCCTCGAGCGGCACGAGCGCTTCGGCGTGGAGGCGAGCAGCCGCAACAGCGAGGTCGCGCACGCGGGCATCTACTACCCGGCCGGAAGCCTCAAGGCGACGCTCTGCGCGCGCGGCAATCGCAGCCTGTACGCCTGGTGCGCCGAGCGGAACGTGCCGCACCGGCGGCTTGGCAAGCTGATCGTCGCGACCGCGCCGGAGGAGGAGCCGAAGCTCGCCGAGATCCTCCAGCGTGCCGAGGCCAACGGCGTCACGTCGCTCCGGCCACTGAGCCCGGCTCAGGTGCGGGAGCTGGAGCCGCACGTGCGGGCGAGCGCGGCGCTGTTCTCGCCCGACACCGGCATCGTGGACTCGCACGCCTTGATGGCGAGCCTGCTGGCGGACGCCGAAGCCCACGGGTGCAGCGTCGCGTGGCGGCACCGGTTCCACGCGGTGGAGCCCGTGGCGGGCGGCTACCGCGTCGCGGCCCTGGACGAGGCGGGCGGGGCGACGGAGATCACCACGCGGTGGTTGGTGAACTCGGCCGGCCTCGAGGCCGAGCGCGTCGCCGCGCTCGCCGGCTTCGACGTGAGCGCCTGCGGCTACCGGCTGCACTACGCGCGCGGACACTACTTCCGGGTGCACCCGCGCAAGCACCACCTCGCGCGGCACCTCATCTACCCGACCCCGGCCCAGGCCGGCCTCGGCATCCACGTCACGCTCGACCTGGCGGGCGGCATCCGCCTCGGCCCGGACGTCCAGTACCTCCCCGACAACGTCCAGGACTACGCCGTGCCCGAGGCGCTGCGCGCTGCGTTTCACGCCGCCGCCTCGCGCTACCTGGACGGCCTGGAGCCCGAGGATCTCGCGCCCGACATGGCCGGCATCCGGCCGAAGCTCCAGGGGCCGGGCGAGCCGGTCCGCGATTTCGTGATCGCCGAGGAATCGGCGCGCGGCATGTGCGGGTGGGTGAACCTTGTGGGCATCGAGTCGCCGGGGCTAACGTGTGCGCTCGAGATCGGGCGCACCGTGGGCGACCAGCTGGAGAGAACCGGGTGATCCATCGCGAACGCGTCATCGCGCTGCTCGAGGCCATGCGGCACAGCCGGGTGGTGGTCGTGGGCGACGCGATGCTGGACATGTACCTCATCGGGGACGTGGATCGGATCTCCCCCGAGGCGCCGGTCCCCGTGGTCACCGTGCACGAGCGCCGCTACGCGCTGGGGGGCGCGGCCAACGTGGCCGCCAACGTCGCGGCGATCGGCGCCGACGTGACGCTGGTGGCCGCCATTGGCGACGACCGCCGCGGCGAGCAGCTGCGCACCGAGCTGGCCGCCGCCGGGATCCGCGACGACGGCGTGATCGTCGTGCCGGCGCGCCCGACCACGTCGAAGACGCGGGTGGTCGCGCGCAGCCAGCAGCTGGTGCGCATCGACGAGGAGGAGAACACGCTCCTCGACGGCGACGCGCTGGAGGACCTGCAGCACCGGCTCCGGCGCGCGCTGCGCAACGCGGACGCCGTGCTGCTCGAGGACTACAACAAGGGCACCCTGACGCCCGAGGTTATCGGCACGGCGCTCGGGGTGGCCCGCAAGCGCGGGATCCCCTCGGTCGTGGACCCGAAGTACAAGCAGTTCTTCGAGTACCGCGGCGCCACCGTGTTCAAGCCCAACCGGCGCGAGCTGGAGGCGGCGCTCGGCGCCGCGGTGGACCTCGAGCACGCCAACGCGCTGCCGACGGTGATGAAGCGGCTCGAGGTGGACAACCTGCTGCTGACGCTCGGGCCGCAGGGCATGGCGTTGCTCGATCACGACGGCAACATCGCCCGCTTCCCGACCCACGCGCGCGAGGTGTACGACGTCTCGGGCGCGGGCGATACGGTGACTGCCTGGGTGGGCACGGCGCTCGCCGCCGGCGCCGCGGTCCACGAGGCGGCCGAGCTGGCCAACTACGCGGCCGGGATCGAGGTCGGCAAGGCGGGCGTCGCCGTGGTGACGCGCGAGGAGGTGCTGGACCTCTACGAGCGCCAGTTCGACGAGGTCGGCATGTTCCGCCGGGGAGGCCTGCTGTAGCGCCGATGGGCGCGGCGCGGCCGGACTCGCCCAACCTCCGCACCCGCCGCTCGGCGCTCACCTTCCTCAGCGGCGCGGCCTTCACCGCGATCACGATCGCGCTGGGGTTCGTCACCACGCCGCTGCTCCTCACGTGGCTTGGCGCCGAGCGGTTCGGCGCCGTGCGCGCGGTCAGCGACTGGCTCTCGCACCTCAGCATCCTCGAGATCGGCCTCGGCGGCGCGCTGGCGCCGCTGCTCGCCCTCGCGCTCGGCCGGTCGGACGAGAGCGCGGCGCGCCGGCTGATGGTCGAGGGGATCCGGGCCTTCGTATGGGTCGCCGTCGCGACCGTCACGACCGGTCTGCTGATCGCGCTCGTCATCCCCTATCTCGTGCCGGTGCAGCCGTCGCTCGCCCGCGACCTGCGCGTCGCCTGCCTCGTCGGGCTGATCGGCCTCGCGCTCTACCCGTTCTTCCCGTACCGCGTGCTCGCCGAGGGAAGCCAGCGCGGCTACGCCGTCAACCTGATCCTCCTGGCGCAGAGCCTCACCATCACCGGCCTCGCGCTGTGGCTCGCCTGGAGCGGGCGCGGGATCACGGGCCAGCTCGTCGCCATCGCCGCGGGGAACGTGGTGTTCTCCGTGCTCGTGACGCGCGACGGCGCTCGCCGCTTCCCCGGGCTGCTCGGCGCCGCGGCGAAGGGGCCGCGCCACGACGACGCGCGCCGCGAGATCCGCGGGCTCAACCGCCCGACCGTGCTGTTCAACCTCGCGGGGCGCGTGGGGCTGCTGACCGACAACATCGTGCTGGCGCTGATCCTCGGGCCGGCGCGCGTGGTGCCGCTGTTCCTCACGCAGCGGCTGATCGTGCTGGCGCAGGGCCAGCTCCAGGGGATCGGGAGCGCCAGCTGGGCGGCGCTCGCCGAGCTGCACGCGCTGGGCCGGCGCGACGTCTTCAGCGCGCGGCTGATCGAGCTGACGCGACTGGTCGCGGCGCTCAGCGTCGTCGGCCTCGTGCCGATCGCCGCCTACAACCACCACTTCGTCGTGAAGTGGGTCGGCACGGCAAGCTTCGGCGGCGACGCGATCACGATTCTCGCGGCCGTGAACGCGTACCTGCTTGCGCTGGTCTCGCTGTGGGGGTGGTGCTTCAGCGGCACCGGACGGGTCGCGACCATCGTGCCGGTCGCGCTGGTAGGTGCGGCGCTGAACCTGGCAGTCAGCGTCGCCGCGACGTGGCGGTTCGGTGTCAGCGGCCCGCTGGTCGGCACGCTGGTCGGCCTCTTGGCGACGACCGTGTGGTACCTGCCGCTGGCGCTGGGACGAGCGTTCGGCACCCCGCCCCTGGCACTGGCGCGCGCCGCGCTGGCGCCCGTGCTGTGGTGCGCGCCGGCCGCGGCGGCGATCGTCTGGGAGGCGCGCACGCACGTGCCGCGCGGGTGGGTCGGCCTCGCCGCCGAGATGGCGGCGGCGGCGCTGGTGCTCCTGGTGTACTGGTGGTTCGTCGTGCTCCGCCCCGAGGAGCGCGCCCACCTCGCCGAGCGCGTCCGCATCGCGCGGCGCGGGGCCTCCGCGTGATGCGCCGGCGGCACGCCGCGCGCTTGACCGGCTCTCCCTGGTGGCCGAGATTGCGCTGTGACGGGCCCTTAGCTCAGGTGGTTAGAGCGGCGGACTCATAATCCGTTGGTCGGAGGTTCGAACCCTCCAGGGCCCACTCGCCCCCGTGGTCCGATCGTGACGCGCATCACACCCACGCACGGACCGCTTAACGCGCTCCCCTCCCCGGCGTCTCTTGGCCAGACGCCTTTTTCAAGGAGCGGGTGATGAACCGGACCAGGCTGCTGCACCTCTCGCTGATGGCAGGCGGGTCAACAACCCGTTCCCGGTCTCCGGCAGGGTCGTGCGCCGGATGACGCTGCACGTGACGGTGGAGGGCGCCAACCGCAGCGGCACGCGCGACGTGCAGCGGCGCGCGGAGGTGACCTTCCCCGCCGACGCGCAGGGCAACGTGGTCCTGACGGTGAACGACCTGACCTGCAACCTCAACCTGGTCACGCACGCCGTCACCGGCTGCCACTAGACCTGGGGCGGCGACCGCACGACGACGAAAGGCCCGGGATGGTCCCGGGCCTTTTCCGTTGGCAGTTCGGCTCCCCTCTCGCTAGTTTTCGTCGCCTCACAGCGGCCGTCCAAGCGAGAGAAGGGTGGTTAGCTCAGCTGGTTAGAGCGCTGGTCTCACATACCAGAGGTCGGGGGTTCGAGTCCCTCACCGCCCACTGCGAACACCCCCGCCGGTCGGTCGGGGGTGTTTCTGTATGTCCGGACCGCTAGATCCGGTCCCGCTGCGGCGCCTGATGGCGCGCACCCTCCGGGTCGCCCTCGACGGCGGTCCGGCGGCCTCGCAGCTGGTGGACCGGTGGGCGGCGGCGGACGCGCGCGAGGACGCCTGGCTCGCCGCGATCACCTGGGACGGCATCGGCGCCGCGCTAGGCTGGGCGCTCGACGCGCTGGACCTCCGGCAGGTCGCCCCGCCCACCGCGGACCTCCTCGCCGCCGACGCCTACGCCGAAGCCCGGCAGCAGTGCGTGCAGCTGGCGGCGGACCTCACGCGCCTCGGCGCCGAGTTCGAGGTGGCGGGCATCGACGCCGTCGCCCTCAAGGGCTCGGCGCTCATCGCGGCGAACTACGTCCCCGCCCTCGGCATCCGCTGGATGAGCGACCTGGACATCCTCGTGCGCGAGAACCAGGTCGAGCAGGCGGCGTGGATCCTCGAGTCGCTCGAGTACGTGCGCGGAATCCCGCGCGATCCGTCCGCGCCCGAGGTCTTCCACCCCTATCACGAGTCGTTCACCAGCCCCGACGGCCGGCTGGTCGAGCTGCACTGGCGGCTCGGCCCGACGCGCTGGGGGCGCGCGGCCTCGGCCGACGCCTGGTTCCTGCGGGCCCAGCCGTCCGGCACGAAGGGACTGCTGGTCCCCGCGACGGCGGACCTGTTCTGGCACTTCGTCCTGCACGACGCGCGCAACCACGCGTGGTCGTCGGGCTCGCTGCGCGCCGCGCTCGACCTGGCGCTGGTGGCGCGCGCGCCCGGCTTCACGGTGGACGAGATCGCGGACCGGCTGCGCGAGGACCCGAGCCCCGGCCCCCTGCTCGAGGCGATCGCCGACGCGGCGCACCTCTCGCCGATCCTCGCGGCGGAGGTCGAGCCGTCGCCGCAGCCGCGCTACCTCCGGCTCGCCCGCTGGCGCGACACCTTCGGCCGCCGCTCCTGGCGGACGCACCGCGTCGCCGAGGCGATCGCGTGGGGCGTGACGCTGGACCGCGCGCGCCGGTTCGGTGGGTGGCGCAACGCGCTCGACCGGATAGTCCGGATCGTGCCCGAGGCCGTTCCCGGCACCGGCATCCTCACGACGATGGTGCGCACCGCGCTGACGCTGCGCCACGCCGCGTTCGTCGGCGCGCTCACCGTGGGCCACCTGATCGCCATCCCGGGTCCGGCGCCCGGCGAGCGCCGCCGCCGCCTCCCGCCGCCGCGCTGACGCGCGCGCGCCTCGCGCCACCACCGATGCGCGTGCTCGCCCTCGTCTCCGACCGCCCGAGGCCGCCGATCACCGGCCCGCGGGTGCGCAACGCGCACCTGTGGCCCGCGCTCCGCCGTCTCGGCGTCGAGGTCAAGCTCCTGGGGCTCGATCAGTCGGGCCGCGGCGCGCCGGACGAGGACGCGGAGCAGCTGCCGTTCGCCCGGCCCGCGCGCGCCGTGCGCGCCTGGCAGGCGCTGCGTCACTCCTATCACGAATGGCCGCGCTCGAGCGCCCTCGCCGCCCGCGCCGCCGACTTGGCCCGCGACTGGCGGCCGGACGTCGTGCACGCCGAAGAGCTGCGCATGAGCGCGTACCTGCCGCCACGCGCCGCCGCGGTGCCGCTCTACTCGCTGACGCTCCACAACGTCGAAACCGACCTCCAGCGCATGACCAGCTCGTCGCCGACACGACTCGGCGCCGGGCTGATCGACCGCGTCCACGCGCGCAGTCTCGCGCGCTTCGAGCGCCGGGCGCTGGAGAGGGTGGACGTCGCGTTCGCCTACTCCACCCTGGACCGCGAGCGCTATCGCACGCTCTATCCCGACCTCGCCGCGCGGATTTGCGCCACCCGTAACGGCACGGACGTCGCGGGAATCACGCCCGCCCCGCAGCCCACCGCACCGGGCGTGCTGCTCGTCGGCTCGCTCTACTACCCGCCGAACGTGCGGGGCCTGTTCTGGTTCCTCGAAGAAGTGCTGCCGCGTCTGGGGCCCGACCTCGTGGTGACCGTGGCGGGCTCGCACGCCACGGCCGAAGTGCGTGCGCGGCTCGCCGCGACCCGCGTGCGCTTCGCGGACACGCCGCCCGACCTCGCGCCCCTCTACGCCGCGCACGCGATCAGCGCCGTGCCCCTGTTCCAGGGCAGCGGGACGCGGACCAAGATCCTCGAGGCGCTGGCGCACGAGCGGCTGGTCGTGACGACGCAGATCGGCGCCGAGGGGCTGGAGCTGGCGGAAGGCGAAGGCTGGGTGCTCGCCGAGGACGCCGCGACGTTCGCCGACCGGATCCGGCACTTCGCCGGGGACGTCCCGGCGCGCGCCGCCATCGCGCGGCGCGGGCGCGAGGCCGTGCGCGCGCGCTACGACTGGGGCGTCGTGGCAGCCGAGCTGCTCGGCGCGTGGCGGGCGCTCACCGCCTCCGCGTAGAGCACAGCGAACCGCTCCGCCATCAGCGCGCTGGTGTACTCGCGGGCGCAGACATGCCGCGCCGCCTCGCCCATCGCCTCCCGCCGGCCCGCGTCGCCGAGCAGCGCCGCGAGCGCCTCGCGCAGCGCGGCGACGTCACCGGGCGGGACCACCAGCCCGGTCTCGCCGGCGCGGTTCACCTCCGCGACACCCGTCGGCAGCGCCGTGGTCACCAGCGGTTTCCCCGAGGCCATCGCCTCGAGCAGCACGATGCCGAATGCCTCGGCGGTCGTGACCGACGGCAGGCAGAACACGTCCGCGGCGTGGTAGTACGCGGGCAGCTCGGCGTCCTCCACGCGGCCGGCGAACACGGTGTTCGCGCCCGCGAGCGCGCGGAGCGCACCTTCCTCGGGTCCGGTGCCGACGAGCACGACCGTCGCGTCGAGATCCCGCGCCGCCCGCAGCAGCACGTCCCAGCCCTTGTAGCCCACCAGCCGCCCGACGCCGAGGACGACCGATCGCGCGCCCCACCGCTCGCGCAGGGCCCGGCCGCGCGCCCGCACGGGCTCACCCGCCGCGAACGGCGCCGGGTCGATCCCGAACGGGATGACGCGCACCTTCGCCTCGAAGCCGCGCAGCTCCAGGCTCCTCGCCGCAAGCTGCCGCGAGGCGACGACGATCGCGTGGGCACGCGCGAAGACGCGCCGCACCAGCGGCCCGACGAGGGGCCAGAGCCAGCGCTGGCGCACGATGTCGCTGTGCTGGCTCACGATCAGCGGCCGCGGCCGGTCGCGCAGCACCGCGACGTCGCCGAGCGGGTTGGGATGGTGGAGGTGCACGACGTCGGCCGGCGTGCGGCGCAGCGCCGCCGGCAGACCCGGTGCGAGCGGCTGCGAGTAGAGGATGCCGAGCGAGCCGGCGCGGACGACGCGCACGCCGTCCTGCCGCGCCACCGAGCCGGGGCCCCGCACGGCGGCGACGAGGCACTCCACCTCGTGGCCGGCGGCGGCGAGCGACCGCGCCAGCGTGGCGTTCACGGTCTCCAGGCCGCCGAGATACTCGGGCGGATAGAACTTGCCGACGTGGACGATGCGCACGCGCCGCTCAGCGGGCCGCGGCGGCCGGTACCTCGACCCGGCCGGCGGCCTTGCTGAGGGCGGGCCGGAGCACTTCGACGATGAGGTTGACGTCCATCAGCAGCGCCCGCCGACCGTAGCGGCGGAAGACGGCCAGCTCGCCGCGCATGCTCCCGGTGCGCCCGATGGCGAACGGCACGTGCACGCCCCACTCGTCCGCCTGGATCGCGACCTGCTTCTCCACGATGTCGCCCGTCTCCAGGTGGTACGCGCGCCGCGGCGCCGCGGGTTCGGCGGGCTGGACGGTCAGCCGTACGGCGTCGAACTCGCTCTCGGCGAACAGGTCGGCGAGGAGGCGCACGATCTCGTCCCAGCATTGCACCCTTTCGAGCAGCTCGGCCGCGCGGCGCACCTGCACGTTGAACTGGATGGCGCGCGTC
>CAYHQJ010000090.1:0-9038 GCA_964358595.1 uncultured Gemmatimonadales bacterium | reverse complement strand
TGAGTTACAGAGTCGGGGCGGTCGGATTCGAACCGACGACCTCGTGGTCCCAAACCACGCGCGCTAACCGGACTGCGCCACGCCCCGGTACTGACAGTCGGCAGACGCGCAGACGCGCAGCGGGCGCAGGCGGTCTGCAGACTGACGGTCATCGGAAACTACAACGGCTTCGCCTTCAGCGCCTCGGCCAGCCGCCGGAAGGCCTCCCCGCGGTGGCTCACCGTGTGCTTCTCCTCCGGCTTCAGCTCGGCGAAGGTCTTGCCCGACCCCTCGTGGAAGAAGAGCGGGTCGTAGCCGAAGCCGCCGCTGCCGCGCGGCTCCTCGATGATCCGACCCCAGCAGCGGCCGGTGAACTCCTCCGGCGGCGCATCGGGCCGGCGCATCAGCACCGCCACGCAGCTGTAGCTCGCACGACGCCGCTTCTCGTCCGCGCCGTGCAGCCGCCGCAGCAGCTCGGCGTTGTTCGCCGCGTCGAGCGGCTTCCCCGACAGGCCGGCCGCGTTCAGCGCGAACCGCCTGCTCTTCACCCCCGGCTTGCCGAGCAGCGCGATGACCTCGATCCCCGAGTCGTCCGCCACCGTCGGCAGGCCGGTCAGCCGGCAGAAGTACTCGGCCTTCTTGCGCGCGTTGCCGAGGAAGCTGTCCTGGTCCTCGATCTCCGCCTCGGCCGAGCTCCACGCGACGCGCGCCTCGTCGAGCGAGACCAGCTCGACGTCGCACCCCGCCGACTCCAGGATCTCGCGGATCTCGC
The DNA here is from genome assembly GCA_964358595.1 of uncultured Gemmatimonadales bacterium. Lineage (GTDB taxonomy): Bacteria > Gemmatimonadota > Gemmatimonadetes > Gemmatimonadales > JACORV01 > CAYHQJ01. The sequence goes on along the minus strand of CAYHQJ010000090.1, from coordinate 8,287 downwards.
GCGCCTTGTCGGCGCTGCGGGTGGCGAGGAGCAGCCGGTTCACCGGCCGAGGGCCTGCCGCTGGAGGGCGAACAGCCGCGTGGTGCCGGCGAGCGCGAGGTCGAGGAGCCGGTCGAGCTCGGGCCGACCGAAGGTGCCGTGCTCGCCGGTCCCCTGCACCTCGACGAACTGGTCGGGCTCGGCGACGACGACGTTCGCGTCAACCGCGGCCGTCTTGTCTTCGGCGTAGGCGAGGTCGAGGCGCGGCTCGCCCTCCACTACTCCGACGCTCACCGCCGCGACGAGCCGCGCGAACGGGTCCCGTACACCGGCGCTGCGCGCGAGCCACGCGCACGCGTCGGCCAGCGCGACCGCCGCGCCGGTGACGGCCGCGGTGCGCGTGCCGCCGTCGGCCTGGAGAACGTCGCAGTCCACGCGGATCGTGTGCTCGCCGAACGCGAAGCCGGTGAGACAGGCGCGCACGCTGCGGCCGATCAACCGCTGGATCTCATGGGTGCGGCCGCCCGGGCCCTGGCGCTCGCGCGGGGTGCGCGCGTTGGTCGCGCGCGGGAGCATGGCGTACTCGGCCGTCACCCAGCCGAGGCCGCTGCCGCGCCGCCAGCCGGGCACGCCGGTCTCGACCGACGCGGTGCACAACACCAGCGTGCCGCCGGTGCGCACCAGGCACGAACCCTCGGCGTACGGGTTCGCGCCGCGCTCGAGGGAGATCGGGCGCAGCTCGTCCGGGGAGCGTCCGTCAGGTCTCGCCACGCCGCACCTTCGCGATGAGGTTGGTCGTCGAGTAGCCGGCCGCGAGCGGGACACGCACCACGCGCCCGCCGCGCGCCGTCACCAGGTCCGCGCCCACGATGGCGTCGGGGGCGTAGTCGGCGCCCTTCGCCAGCACGTCGGGCTCGAGCGCGCGGATCAGCTCGAGGGGCGTGTCGTCGGCGAACGGCACAACGGCGTCCACGCACGCGAGGCCGGCCAGCACGAAGGCGCGGTCGGCCTCGGCATTGAACGGGCGGCCCGACCCCTTCGCGAGCCGCCGCGCGGAGGCGTCGCTGTTGACGCCCACGACGAGGTGGTCTCCCGCGCCGCGCGCCGCCGCGAGGTAGGCGACGTGGCCGCGGTGCAGGATGTCGAACACGCCGTTGGTGAAGACGACGACGCCGCGGGCGCCGCGCCTCCAGCGCACCGCGGCGTCCAGGTCGAGGATCTTGCGCGCGGGATCGAGCGTGGCGCCCGCCGGCACTAGTACATTTCGGACGCGCCCGGCGTGAACCGGAAGCGCCAGACCTTGCGCCAGCCCGGCAACCCGAAGACGACCGAGTCCTGATACTGCGCCGAGATGACGATCTGGCGCGGTTCGGCGGAGCGGCGGATGCTCCACTTCTTCGGGCCCAGCGGCAGGCCGAGCGAGTCCGCCGCGGCGACCAGGCGGCGGCGGATCACGTCGTCCGACAGCACCGGCGCGAACGCGGCCTGGGTCTTCACCTCGTCCTGGATCCGGTAGTACCGGAACTGCACCTCGAAGTACTTGATCCCCACGTACGCGCCGATGCCGAAGACCAGCAGGGTGACGACACAGCCGGCGCGGACCTTCCCCGCTTCGCCGCGGTGTGATCGCGCTACCACTGGGACTGCGCCCCTTCCACGACGCTGGTGACGAGCTTCTGCAACGCGGTGCGGCGCCCTTCCGCCTCCTGGGGCGGCTGGTACTCGCCGTCCACCGAGAGCCCGCTCTGGCGCCACAGCGCGCGCCCGAGTCGCTGGTCCGTGATCTCCACGTTCACGGTGATCTGCACCCGCCTTCGGGTCACGTTCACCCGCCCCTGATCGGCCTGGTAGGACAGCGGGAAGTCGGGCTCGTAGCGCACGATCTCGCCGCGCACGACGGCATCGGCGTCCGCCTCCGGGGCGCTCCTGAGGCCGAGCCGCCGCTCGACCGCCTCGCGCACCGCTTCGTAGACTTCCTGCGTCAGCGCCGGCTCGCCGGTCCGGTTGTCGAACGGCAGGACCGCCACGGAGCGGATGTGCCCGGGGAGGCCGCCGCCGCGGAAGCCGTACAGGCAGCCGCTCGACAGGCCGACCAGCGCGAGCGCCAGCGCGCTACGGGCGAAGCCGCCAGATCTCACTCGGAAACGCCTCGCTCGGCGCGCTGCCCGTGATCTCCACCTCGAAGCGCGCGCCGCGCCGGAGGTCCGTGACCTGCGCCTTCGCCACGCGCCCGTCGGGGCCGCGGGTGAGCCGCAGCCGCGCCACACTGCGGCCGTCCACCTCGCGCGTCACGCCGACGAGCGTGTCGCCGCGCAGCTCGAAGGTGGTCGTGCGCCCGCCCTCGGCGCTGGCGCGCCACAACGTCCGCGCGCCGTCCTCGAGCCGCGCGACGGCGTCCACGTCCTCCGGCACCCGGATCACGCCGAGCGCGGCCCACAGCGCGAAGCGGTCCGGCAGCACCTGCTCGACGATCTCGCGCGGCTCGGCCGCGACGCCGTCGCCGGCCAGGATCAGCGTCGCGCGGCCGACGCCGAGCCGGACGGCCACGTCCACCCGCAGCGAGTCCGGCGGCGCGACGCGCACCGCGCCCTGCCCCGACAGCGCGATCCGGCCGTCGTCCGAGCGCCAGCGGATCCGCAGGACCTCCCGCCCCGCCGGCACCGTGCGCGCGGCTAGGGCGGCCAGCGACTCGCGCGGGACCGCTGCGAACGGCCCTGCCGGCACCGTGGCACCGGGCCGGCCGCACGCCGTAGCCAGCGCCAGGGCGGCAAGATAGAAATGGCGCCGGTGCAATGCAAGGAAATCCGAGCGCATCCTAGTAGTTGAACCCGAACCAGAAGTCCGCGAAGCGCCGCCCGCGATAGCGGGTGGGTAGCTGGTAGGCGTTCCCCGCGCCGGAGTCGTAGCGCCAGCCGAGGTCGAGCCGCAGCACCAGCGGCGGGCCGAGGCTCATGCGCAGCCCGAGCCCGTATGCGCCGACCAGGCTGCGCGGGATCGAGCGCGCGGTCCACGCCTTGCCGGCGTCGGCGAAGAAGGCGCCCTGCACGCCGGGGAAGCGCCACTCGCCGAACGGGAAGCCGATCGACAGGTAGTCGGTGATCGGGAAGCGCCACTCGACGTTGGCCAGCAGCGCACGCGTGCCCGACAGGTAGGCGAAGCGCGGGTAGCCGCGCAGCGCGTAGGAGCCGCCGATGGCGATGCGCTGCGGGCGCACGCCGCCGGCGTAGTAGGTGTAGGTTCGCACCGCCAGCGCCGTGCGCAGCCCGGTCCGGAAGTAGCGCCGGATGTCCGCCGAGAGGATGTAGCTGTCGAGCCGCGCGTTGTTGACGTCGCTGACCATGCCGGCGGTGAGGTTCACCCGCCCGCCGTCGATCGGTCCGGTCGCCAGCCACAACGAGTTGTCGTGGACCCAGCTCAGGTAGTTCCCCGCCAGCACCGCGCGCCGGCGCGGCAGCCCGAGGCTGAAGTCCTCGATGAACGAGAAGTCGGTGCGGTCCGAGTGCTCGACGCGGAGCTGGCCCTCGATGCGCGTGAAGCGCGAGACGGGGTAGCGCAGGCTGACGAACCCGCCCACCGCCGTCTCGCGGAAGATCTGGTCGAAATCGCCGTCGTAGAACAGCCCGCGCACCCGGAAGGCGCCCACGCCCCAGTTCAGCCGCTGGGACTGGTTCAGGTACAGCACCGTGCCGTTGAAGTTGCTGATCAAATCGCCGAGGCCGTTCCCCTGCTGGAACGAGAGGATGCTCACGTACACGAGGTTGTCGCCGAGCATGTCGGAGAGCAGGAACGTGGCACCCTGCGCCGCGCCGAAGCCCGGCACGTAGAGCGCGTCGCCCGCGGCGAAGTCGAGCGAGTATTTCTGCTCGTAGCGCGCCGGCTCGGTGCGCGCGTAGCGCGCGTCGTCCAGTTCCGTCCAGCGCCACGCGGCGCTCAGCGTGTCGGTGGCGAGCGCGATGCGCGCGTCCGCCGAGTCCGCGGCGGTCGAGTCGGGCGCCGGGCGCAGGCTGTAGATGTTGAACTGGAGGTTCTCGAATCCGCCGAAGACGTAGCGGCCCGTGGTGGAGTCCCACACCGCGTCGTAGGCGCCGCCGGGCACGCTCGTCTCGCGCCGCCCCGCGCCGGTCGAGTCCGCGCTGTAGATGTCCGACGCGCCGCGCCGGTCCGACGTGAAGACGATCCGGTCGTTCGCCCACGACCAGCGCGGGCTCTCATCGCGCCAGTTCCCATAGGTCAGGTAGCCGACCGCGCGCGTGGCGCGGTCGAGGACGAACAGGTTGAGGGCGCCGTCCGGCCCGAAGGCGGTGCGGTCGGAGGCGAACACGATCCGCCGCCCGTCGGGGGAGAACGCCGGGTCGGCGTCCTGGTAGCGGTCCGCGGTGAGCCGCTCGAGCTCGCCGTCCGGCAGGTGCAGGACGTAGAGGTCCGAGTACCCCGAGACCGACAGCCCGGAGAAGACCACCTCGCGGCCGTCGGGCGACCATGCCGGCGAGAGGATCGAGACCAGCTCCGGGAACTGGTAGCGCCCCACCGTGCGCTGGCCCACCAGGTCCCAGAAGAACAGCGCGTCGCGGTCGAGGTAGCGGCTCGTGAAGACGATGACCCCCGCGGGCGACACGTCGAGCCGCGAGGCGAAGGTATGGAACGACTCGAACTCCGCGGAGCGCTCGCCCCGCACGACCGCGCGCGCGCGGCCGCCGGCGAGGGGCGCCGCGTACACGTTGGTGTACCCGGTGCGGGGCGAGAGGTACAGCACCTGCGGCGCCGAGTCGCCCGGGGGCGTCCAGGTCACCGGCTTGAGCGCCAGCTCAGCCACGCGCTGGGCGGTGAGGCGCAGCGGCCGCTGCTCGGTCACCAGCGGGTACCAGCGGCGCCGCAGGTCGTACTGCCACTCGGCCGTCAGCTCGTCCAGCGTGCGGCCGAAGACGCCGCGCATCAGCTCCTCGAACTCGGCGTACTTCCAGATGTCGTCGTAGATCTGCACGAACCGCCACTCGCCGTAGCGCTCGGCGAGGAAGCGGACCAGCTCGCCGCCGATCGGGTAGACGATCCCGCCCGCCGCCCAGGTCAGCTGCCCCAGCGTCGGCAGGCGCCCGGTCTGGGTGAGGTCGCGCAGGATCATCTGGTCGCGCGAGTCCTCGCCCGCCGACCAGTACTCGGCGAGCCCCTCGGCGAGCCACAGCGGCAGCGGGAGGTGCCGCTGCCGTGGGTAGGAGGCGTACGCCTGCGTCAGCATGGACAGCTGGAAGATGTGCACCATCTCGTGGCGGATGGTGTGCCGGAACTCGGCGTAGCTGCCGCGGAACGGCAGCGCCACGCGCCGCTTCAGGAACTCGGTGACGCCGAGCAGCTCCTCGGGCGGCACGAACGGCAGCACGTTGGTCTGCTCGAAGTCGCTGTGCGAGGCGTAGACGATGAGCGGGATGCGCGAGGTGACGGCGTGGCGGAAGCGCCCCTCGAGGTCGCGGTAGGACGCCTCGGCGTAGGCGAGCGCGACCCGCGCGAGCTCCTCCTCCTCCGGGTAGAAGTGGAGGTCCACGTGCTCGCCCCGCAGCACGCGCCAGTCGAAGCGGCGGTACTGGATCTTGTTCGTGCCGAACGAGCCGAACTGCGCCGCCGCCCGCGCGGGGACGAGCGACAGCGCGAAACTCGCCAGCAGCGTGGCCTTCAGCAGACGGGACATGGGCTACCGAAAGATGCGTCGGATCCGGTCGCCCTGCACGATCTGGTCGAGGACGTCGAACCCTGCAGCGACCGTGCCGAAGACGGTGTAGCCGCCGTCGAGGTGGGGCTGCGGTGAGAGGGTGATGAAGAACTGCGAACCGCCGGTGTCGGGACCGGACAACGCCATGCCGACGGTGCCACGGGCGTAGCGGCGGCGGTTGATCTCGTCGCGGATCACGGTGCCCGGCCCGCCGTTCCCGTCGCCGCGCTGGTCGCCGTCCTGGATGACGAAGTTGGGCACGACGCGGTGCCAGCGCGAGTTGTCGAAGTACCGGCGGTCCACCAGGCGCACGAAGTTTTCGACCGTGAGCGGCGCCACCGTCGCTTCGAGCTGGACGACGATGCTGCCGCGCTCCGTCTCGATCGTCACGGTGAACGAGCCGGCCGCCCCCGTGCGCACCACGTAGCGCCGCACCGCCTCGCGGTAGTCCTCGGCGCTGCGGCCGGTCTCGACGGGGAGGACCTCGCCCCAGTAGCGCCGGTGCTTCTCCTCACCGAACCGGTCGGCCACCGCGCGGCGCACCAGGTAGTCGCCGCTGCGGGAGACCGCGCCGAGAAACCGGCGCTCGACGTCGGCGCGCACCGCCGGGCCCGCCTCGGCGACCTGCGCCAGCGCGTTCACGGCGGCGAGCCGGGCGTCGTTCAGCTCCTCGCGCTCGGCGCGCCGGTACATCCCCGCCAGCTCGCCGATGGTGGCCGGATCGCGCTCGCGGCCGACGATGCCCGCCGCCGCCGCGCGCACCACCGGGTCGGGATGGGCGAGCCGCGCGCGGGCCGCGGCGACCAGCGCGCTGTCCCCCGCGCTCGTGAACTGCTCGAGGGCTCCGAGCGCTCCTGCCACGACCCGTGCGTCGTCGTCACCGAGCAGCTCGAGGAGCTGCTGCTTGGCCGCCGCCGTCGCCGCGACGCCGAGCATCTCCGCGTACGCGGCGCGCAGCCGCCAGTCCGGATCGGTGCGCCAGCCGCGCGCCGCCGCGAGCGCGGCGCCCGGCTCGGCCTCGCCGAGGGCGAGCAGGATGGCGCGCCGCAGCGCGAAGCTCCCCGCGCCCGCGAACCGTTCCGTCAGCGCCTGCACCGCGCGCGGGCCACCCAGGGCGCCGAGTGCGGCCGCCGCCTGCACCGGCACGTTCGGGTCGCGGTCCGTCATCCGCGGCGCGGCGAGCGGCGCGAGCGCGGGGTCGCGGAACGTGGCCAGCGCGCGCAGGGCGTTGATGCGCACCTGGGCGTCGTCGTCGCCCAGCAGCCCGCGGATCCGGCTCGTGAACGCGTCGCGCCCGACGCCCGAGGAGTCGGCGAGCGCGGCCGTCATGCCGCGCAGCACCCACGCGCGGGTCAGAGCGTCCGGGTCGTCGGCCGCCTCGAGGAGCGCGGCGGCCGCGTCGGTGACGCGCAGCCGCCCCGCGCTGTACACGGCGTTGCGGCGCCACTCGCCGCTGGCGGAGCGCACGTACGCCGCCAGGCGCCGGGCGACGGGCGAGCCGCGCCGCAGACGCCAGGCCTCGAGCAGCGCCGTCGCGGTGGCGCGGTCGCTGGTGGGGCCGTCGGGCGGGTGACGCTGGAGGAGGCGATCCACCGCGGCAGCCGCCTCCTCGCCGCCAATCGTGCAGAGCGCCGTGACGACCTCGATCTCGAACGCACCGCCGACCACGGGCGCGAAACCGTCCAGGAGCCGCGCCAACTCGGCGGCGGCGTCGGGGTCCCCGAGGGTACCCAGCGCGAAGGCTGCCTCGGCGCGCACCCCGGTGTCGCGGTCGGCGAGGAGCTGGACGAGGAGCCGCGTCCCCGCGCGGTCTCCGATCCGGCCGATCGCCATCGCGGCTCGGCTGCGTACCATGGTGTCGGGGTGCTGGACGGCGCGCTGGAGCGCGGCGGCGTCGAACGTGCGGCGGTCCTCGAGCATGAGGACCTGGGCAAGGTCGGCCACGCTGCTCTGGTCCTGGGCGCGGGCGGCGCTCGCGAGGGCCAGCAGCGCCGCGGCCAGGACCGACCGCGCTCTAGGCACGCTGCACCGCCGACTCCATGATGGCGAGGGCTTCGGCCGGGATGCGGGTCGGCCGGTTGGATTGGTCGAGCGACACGAGCGCGGTCTCCGCGGTGGCGAGGAGCGCGGCGTCGTCCACCCGCTCGACGCGGTACTGGAAGACGACCTTCCGCGAGCCGACGTCGCTCAGCCACGCGGTCACGCGCAGCAGGTCGTCGTAGCGGGCGGGCCGGGCGTAGCGCACGTGCACCTCGGCGACGGTCAGCTTCAGCCCGCGCTCCTCCAGGTCACGGTACCTGACCCCGAGCCGGCGCATATGTTCCGTCCGCGCCAGCTCGCACCAGGCAAGGTAATGGGCGTGGTAGGCCACGCCCATCTGGTCCGTCTCGCTGTAGCGCACCCGCAGCTCGACGGGCGTCGTGACCGCCTCCGCCGTCACGCCCCGTCGCGCCAGATCCCGAGGGCCTTGGCCCGGTCCCGTGCCGCCGGCGTGAGCAGGTGGGGCCCGTGCGGGGAGACCGTCTCGCCGCGCGCGGCGCGCAGCGCCCCGGCGCGCTCGGTCCGCAGCGGCCGGCGCCGGCCGGCCGCGCGCGCGTGGGGGGCCGC
>CAYHQJ010000089.1:0-9082 GCA_964358595.1 uncultured Gemmatimonadales bacterium | reverse complement strand
GCTCACCCGCGAGGCAGGCGTGGCGCCCGTGCCCGGGTCCAGCTTCTACAGCCGGCCCGAGCTCGGGCGCCACGTAATCTGCTTCGCCTTCTGCAAGACGCTGCCGATGCTGGAGGACGCGGCGCGGCGCCTGGCGACGATCGGGAGCCCACAGCACCCCTCTTGACCGCACAACGGGCCGAGGGTACACTCGGCAAGAGTGCGAGTCTGGGGCGGCGGTTCTGCCGCGCTGAGGGAGCCGGATCCAAAGGTCCGGCTCTCGTTTTTTTTGCCCCGGAGTGCAACGAATTGGGTTATCGCTCGCAACCCGATCCCACTAGCGTGGCGACGCGGTTCGGCAGGAGTCGTGTCTGGCGTCCCCGGCCCCCATCAGGGCTACCAATTCCGGAGCCGAGAGAAGCGGTGCCGGCGTGGCGGAACTGGTAGACGCCTCAGACTCGCACTCTGGGGAGCGAAAGCTCATGTGGGTTCGAGTCCCACCGCCGGCACCCGCCGCAACCTCAGTTCCCCGTGGCTCACGCGCGAGGTGGGCGTGGCGCCCGTGCCGGGCTCGAGCTTCTACAGCCGGCCCGAGCTCGGGCGCCGGTTCATCCGCTTCGCCTTCTGCAAGACGCTGCCGATGCTCGAGGACGCGGCGCGGCGCCTGGCGACGGCCGGCCGCGGCGACGCACCGAGGACCTCGAGCCCAACGCGCACCTCTTGACCGCACAACTCGCCGAGCGTACACTCGGCTTGGGGTGTGAGTCCTCTGCGGTCAGTCCGCCGCGCACGTGGGGCCGGGTCTCTGACTCGGCCCCGCGCTTCTTTGGCCCTACTGTGCCGCGAAAACGGTTAGGTCATCTCCTGCCGAAAGCTCCATACTGGGTGCGCGGTTCGGCAGGGTGCGAGTCAGGCGTCATGGCTCCATGACGGAGCTGCGGGTTCCGATGCCGAAGAAGCGGTGCCGGCGTGGCGGAACTGGTAGACGCAAGGGACTCACACCCCCTGGGCGCAAGCTCGTGCGGGTTCGAGTCCCGCCGCCGGCACCCGCCGCAACCTCAGTTCCGCGGCTGCGCGACGAGGCATGCGTCACTTCAGTGACAGGCGCCGAGCCGCGGCCTTAGCCGCGAGGAACGCGAGCGCCCCCAGCGCCCGCGCGCCAACGCGAGAACGCGAACACCGGCACGCCGAGCGCCAGCAGCCCGGCGCCGATCGCGGCATTGCGCGGGTTCGACGCCACCGAGCTGACCACCACGTACACCGCCGCCAGCGCGAACAGCGCCGGCGTGAGCGGGTAGCCCGGCGCGCGGAATCCGACGTGCCCGCTCTGCCGCCGCCGGTACACGAACAGCGCCGCCGCCGTCAGACCGAAGAAGATCCAATCCCCGAACACCACGTAGTCGAGCAGCTGCCCGTACGTACCAGAGAGCGTGAGCACGATCGCCCACGCGCCCTGCACCACGATCGCCAGCGCCGGCGTCCGGAACCGCGGATGGAGCGCCGCGAGCCGCGGCACGAAGACGCCGTCGGCCGCCATCGCCTGATAGACCCGCGGGCTCACGAGGATCACCAGGTTGAGGAACCCGAACGTCGAGCACGCGATGCCCGCGCTGATCACGACCCGGCCCGCAGGCCCGAGCGTCCGCTCCAGGAGGTCCGCCGCAGGCGCGCCGCTCGCGGCCAGCCCCGCCACGCCGAGCACGCGCAGGTAGGCCGCGTTGGCCAGCACGTAGACCACCACCACCACCGCGACGCCGATCAGGATCGCGCGCGGCAACGTCCGCTCGGCGTCCACGATCTCCTCGGCGATGAAGTTCGACTGCTGCCAGCCGCCGTAGGCGAACAGGATCGGGACCAGCGCCACGCCCGTGACGCGGAGGACCTCGAACACGCCGCTCGGTGCGCTCAGGCTCTGTGTCGGACCGGCGGCGACCCCGGCGGCGCCGGTCGCGCTCGCCAGCAGCGGGCCGACGTCGGGCCCGCGCACCCACAGCAGGCCCGCCAGGATCAGCAGCGCCAGCGCCGCCAGCTTGAGCACCGTGAACACGTTCTGCGTCACCGCGCCGGGCTTCACCCCGACGTAGTTGATCGCCGAGAGCACCGCGATCGCGGCGACCGCGAGCGGCACCGTCGCGCGCTCGGGCAGGGCGAGCAGCGCCGCAGCGTAGCGCGCGAACGTCACCGCCACCGCCGCGGTCGCGCCCGTGGCGATCACCAGCAGCAGCGCCCACCCGTAGAGGAACGCGGGCAGCGGACCGAACGCCTCGCGCAGGTAGGCGTAGGCGCCCCCGACCCGCGGCCGCCGCGCGCCCAGCTCGGCGTAGCAGAAGGCACCCAGCACCGCGATCACGCCGCCGATCACCCACGTGCCCAGCGTGAGCGGCGCGCTGCGGACCCGCTGCGCCACGATCGACGGGTTGAGGAAGATGCCCGAGCCGATGATCCCGCCCACGACAACCATCGTGGCGGAGAAGAGGCCGAGGCGGCGGGCGTAGGAGACGACTGGAGGCGCAGGCACGCGGGCGACTACCGCCGGGCGAGCAGACGCGTCACCCGCAGCAGCCGCGCCCGGCGCCCGGGCGGGATCCGCTCGATCGCGTAGCGAAGGGTCGTGCGGGGGATCCGCGGCCCGTGCGCGAGCAGGAACCGCTCGAGCCGCGCCAGGTCGGTCTTCCCCGCCTCGCGCAGCAGCCAGCCGCAGGCCTTGTGGATCAAGTCCTCGCGGTCGGCGAAGAGGGACAAGGCGACAGCGTACGCCGCGTCGAGTTCCCGCCCCTTGCGCGCCAGCGGCACGAACGGCACGACCGCCGTACGGCGCACCCAGAGGTTCGCCGAGGTCGCCCAGCCGGTGAGCACCGGTACGAGATCGGGGTAGCGCTCGAGCAGCGGCGTCACCAGGGCCGGGGCGAGGGCGTCCACCAGCGCCCAGTTGTCGCACAGTCCGGCCGACACCCAGCGCTTCACTGTGCCCAGGAGGGAGCGCGGGAAGTCCTTCGCGAACCGGCCGAGGACCAAGAACCCGATCCACTTGAGCTCGGTGTGCGGCCGCCGCACGCAGCGGTCGCAGAAGCGGATCGCGTCGTCCACTTCCCACGCGTCCTTGACGCTCGCGTGCAGCTCGCGCGCGAGCCGCCGCCCCTCGGGCACCGCCACACCATAGAGGACGACCGGCTCGAACTTCTTGAAGTAGACTCGCGCCCCCTCGGCCCGGACGGGGTCGCCCATGGCGGCCAGGCGGCGCGCTGCGAGGGCGCAGAGCTGGCGCGGCGTCGGCGCACGGGAGCGCGTCATGGCGCGCAGATGATGCGCGCGGGCGCCGCGCATGGCAAGTTAGGGGCGTCCTCCGCGCGATCCGGAAGCCGATGCCCTTACTCCTCACCGAAGCCGACGTCCGCCGCTGCCTCGACACGGCGAGCCTCGTTCCGCTGATGCGGGAGACGCTGGCGGCCTTCTCCCGCCGCGAGACCCAGCAGCCGGTCCGCAGCACGATCCTGCTCCAGCCCGGCAGCCGCTTCTACGGCGTGATGCCGGCCTACGTGCCGCCCCTAGCCGGGCGACGGGGCGGGCTCGGCCTGAAGTCGGTGGTGTTCTACCCGGAGAACGATGCGCGGGGGCTGCCGACCCACCTTGCCACAGTGCTCCTGCTCGACCCGGACACCGGCGCGCTCGAGGCCATCCTCGACGGCCGCCTGATCACGGAGCTGCGCACCGCGGCCGTCTCGGCGGTGAGCGTGGATCTCCTCGCGCGGCCCGGGGCCGCGACGCTCGCGATCATCGGGTCGGGGGTGCAGGCCCGCAGCCACCTCGAGGCGCTCGCGCAGGTGCGCGACCTGCGTGAGGTCCGCGTGTGGTCGCGCCGGCCACCGAACGCCGAGCGCTTCGCGCGCGAGATGGCCGGCACGGTGCGCGCCCCGCTCGCCACCGCAGCCAGCGTGGCGGCCGCCGTGCGCGGCGCGGACATCGTCGTCACCGTCACGTCGGCGGTGGAGCCGGTCCTGCGCGGCGAGTGGCTGGAGCCCGGGATGCACCTCTGCGTCGTGGGCTCCTCGGCGGCGGCGATGCGCGAGGTGGACGCCGAGGCGGTCGCGCGGTGCCGCGTCTGGGTGGATTCCGAGGAGGCGAGCGACGTGGAGGCGGGAGACATCCTGCTCGCCATCGCCGAGGGGCGGATCACTCGCGACCACGTGATCGGCGAGCTCGGCGCGGTGGCGGGCGGCGCGCCCGGCCGCCGCTCCACGGACGAGATCACCATGTTCAAGTCGCTGGGGCTCGCCGTCGAGGACGTGGCGACGGCACGCCTGGTGGTGGACCGCGCCAAGGGGCGCGGGATCGGGACGGAGATCGCCCTCTAACCGGCGTGGCTCCGTGTCTAGCGCCTCAGAACAATCTCCAGCATGTTGCAGATTGTGACGCGCAATCTCGCTTGATGCTCCGCTCCACGCGCACGACGATCGTGCTCACCACGCTGAAGGAGTCGGCGCAGCTGCAGCTGCCGGAGCCGGCCGCGGAAGAAACCTCGCATGCCGCGTGAGCATCGCCTGCGCCTCCTGATCGCGTTCGCCGCGGTCTACCTGATCTGGGGCTCGACCTACCTCGCGATCCGCGTCGCGATCGAAACGATGCCGCCCTTCCTCATGGCGGCGGTGCGGTTCCTGATTGCGGGCAGCGTGGTGTACGCGTGGGCGCGCTGGCGCGGCGCGCCCCACCCGACGCGCGCCGAGTGGCGCGCGGCCGCCATCGTGGGTGTGTTGCTGCTCGCCGGCGGGAACGGCGGCGTGGTGTGGGCGGAGCAGATCGTGCCCTCGGGGCTGACCGCGCTGATCGTCGGCGCCGAGCCGCTCTGGGTGGTGATCCTCGACTGGCTGCGCCCCGGCGGCCGGCGCCCCGGCCTGATCACCGGCCTCGGGCTCATCGTCGGGTTCCTCGGCGTGGCGCTCCTCATTGCGCCCGGGCGCGAAGGCGCGGGCGTCGTGCCGATCCTCGGCGCCGCCGTGCTGACCGGCGCGATCATCTGCTGGGCGATCGGCTCGATCTACTCGCGCACCGCGCCAGCGCCCGCCTCCCCGCTGCTGGGCACGGGGACGAAGATGCTGGCGGGCGGCGCCGCGCTCGGCATCATGTCTGTCCTCGCCGGCGAGCCGGCGCGATTCCACGTCGCTGCGGTCTCGGGCCGCTCGCTCATCGCCCTCGCGTACCTGATCGTGTTCGGAGCGATCGTCGGCTTCACGGCGTATATCTGGCTGCTGCGGAACACCTCTCTCGCGAAGGCCTCGACGTACGCGTACGTGAATCCCGTGGTCGCGGTCTTCCTCGGGTGGCTGATCCTGGACGAGCCGCTCACCGCGCACATCCTCCTCGCCACGGCGATCATCGTCACCGGCGTGATCCTGATCTCGGGGCTCCCGATCCTGCGCGCAGGGGCGCGGCGCCTCTTCGGCGGCGCCACCACCCTGCCCCCGGCGACGGTGCCCAGCCGGCCTGCGGACGGCTAGCGGCCCGTTGCGCCCCCCCGCCCTTTCCCTCGAGCGCGTTTCCAAGGTCTACGGCGCGAGCGCGAGCGGGCGCCGCTACGCGCTGCGCGACGTGAGCCTCGCGGTCGCCGCCGGCCGCACCGCGGCGATCGTGGGCCGTAGCGGCAGCGGCAAGTCCACGCTCCTGCACCTCGCCGCCGGCATCGACACGCCGACCGAGGGGCGCGTGCTGGTCGCCGGGAGGGACCTCGCGCCGCTGAGCGACCGCGAGCGCACGCTGCTCAGGCGCGACGGGATCGGCCTCGTCTTTCAGTTTTTCCACCTCCTGCCACACCTGTCGGTCCACGACAACGTCGCGCTCCCCGAGTTCATCGCGGGTGCGCGCCCCGCTGCCTACGACGCGCGCATCACCGCGCTGCTCGAGCGCGTCGGACTCGCCGACCGCGCCGCCGACCCGGTGCAGAAGCTCTCCGGCGGCGAGATGCAGCGGATCGCGATCTGCCGCGCCCTGCTCCGCCGCCCCACGCTGCTCCTCGCCGACGAGCCCACCGGCAACCTCGACGACGCCAACGGCCAGACCGTCATGCAGCTGATGCTGGCGCTCGCGCGGGACGAGGGGAGCACGCTGGTGTTCGTGACGCACAGCCGCGAGGTCGCCGCACTGGCCGATGAGACCTGGCAGCTGCACAGCGGCGTTCTCGAGGCGCCGTGATCCGCTACTACTTCACCGCCCTCGCCGCGCACCTGGGGCGCGGGCGCGCGCTGCTCACCCTCACCGTCTTCGGCGTCGCGCTCGGCATCGCGTCCGTGCTCTCGATCCAGATCATCAACCGCAGCGCGCTCGCCGCCTTCCGCGGCGGCCTCCAGGCGGTGAGCGGCGAGGCCGACCTCAGCGTCCTGCCGCGCGGCCCCGCGATGGCGGACTCGCTCTACCCCGCGGTGCTCGGGACCGCCGGTGTCGCGGGTGCCTGGCCCCTGTACCAGGTGACCGCGGCGCTCGAGGGCCGGGACAAGTTCTACCTCGACGTCGTCGGGGTGGACCTGTTCGCCCCGGTGCGCCTGCCGTGGGCGGGCGAGACGGGCGATCTCGCCCCCGCCCTGTCGCGGCCCGGGTGGGCCGCGGTGACGCCGTCGCTCGCGCGCGAGATGGGCTGGCGGAAGGGCGACGCCGTGGTCGTCTCGTCGGGCTCGCGCCGCGCCCGCCTCGTCGTCGGCGCGTTGGTGGACTTCCAGCGCGTCACCCCGCTCGCGAGCCGCAAGCTCGTGCTGATGGACATCGCGCAGGCGCAGAGCCTGCTCGGCAACGCGGGCGAGATCCAGCAAGTGGACGTGAAGGTCGTAGAGCGCACCGCCGTCTCCGCGGTCGCCGCCCGGCTGCGCGCGCGGCTCGGCCCCGCGGTCGAGGTGCTCACCCCCGAGCAGCGCGCCAAACGCGCCGCAGGGCTGCTGGGTGCGTTTCGCCTCAACCTCACCGCCCTCAGCCTGATCAGCCTCGTCGTCGGGCTGTTCCTCGTGCACAGCAGCACGCAGGCCTCGCTGGTGCGCCGCCGCACCGAGTTCGGCGTGTTGCGCAGCCTGGGCGCGACGCGCGGGCAGGTGCTGGCCCTCATCCTGGCGGAGGTGGTGCTGCTCGGGCTGCTCGGCGTCGCGGTCGGCCTGCCGCTCGGATACCTCGCCGCAACCGCAACCGTGGACATGGTCTCCCAGACCCTGACCAACCTCTACCTGCTGAACGAGATCGAGCGGCTCGACGTACCCGCGTGGATGTTCCTGCTCGCCGCCGGCATCGGCGCGGGGGGCGCGGTGCTCGGCGCCGCCGGCCCGGCGCTCGACATGAGCCGCCGCGATGTGAAGGGCCTCCTCGCCGCCATCACCCTCCACGAGCGTACCGGCGCCATCGCGGCTCCGCTGTTCGGGGCCGGGGCGGCCGTGCTCGCGCTCACCGGGCTGTGGTACGTGTGGCTGGGCCGCGCCTGGCGGCCCGCGGGGTTCGTGGTGGCGATCGGACTGCTGGCCGCGGTGCCGCTGATCACTCCGTGGCTCGTGCAGCGGGCCGTGGCGCTCGTGCGCCTGCGCGGCTTCGGCCTCGGCTTCAGCCTGAAGAGCCTCGGCGTGCGGCTCCACACGACCTCGTTCGCCGTCTCCTCGCTCGCCATCGCCGTGAGCATGCTCGTGGGCGTCAGCGTCATGGTGGGGAGCTTCCGCCGCACGGTGAGCCTCTGGGTCGGCAGCACCCTCCAGGCGGACATCTACGTCACGACCCCGTCGTGGCGCGGCACCGGCTCGCAGGGGACCCTCGACTCCACGGTCGTCGCGGCGCTGGGCGTCGTGCCGGGCGTGCGCATGGTGGACGGCCTGCGCGGCTTTCCGGTGTACTCCGGGGAGCGGCGCATCACCCTGGCGGGCGTGGACATGGCGCTCCCCGGCGGCGCGGCGCGCTTCCCGCTGCTCGCCGGCGAAGCGCGCACCGCGTTCGAGAGCGTGCGCCGTGGCGCGGTGATCATCAGCGAGCCGCTCGCGCGGAAGGCGCACCTCGGCGTGGGCGACTCGCTCGCCATCGCGACGCCGCTGGGCGAGCGGCGCTTCAGCGTCGCGGGCGTCACCTACGACTACTCGACCGAGACCGGCGCTGCGGCGATGGACCTCGGCACAATGAGCGCGGTGTTTGGTCCCGGGCCGCTCAACAGCCTCGCGCTCTACCTCCAGCCGGGCCACGACCCGGAGCGGATGGTGGACGAGATCCGCGCCCGCTTCCGCGGCACGCCGCTCACCGTGCGCAGCAACCGAAGCCTCCGCGCCGAGGTGATGCGGATCTTCGACCAGACCTTCGCGGTGACGCGGCTGCTGCAGGTGATGGGGCTGCTCGTCGCCGCGAGCGGGATCACGCTGACGCTGCTTATCCTCGCCCGCGAGCGGCAGTCGGAGCTGGCCGTCTACCGCGCTCTGGGCGCGCGGCGGCGGCAGATCTTCCGGTTCTTCGTCGGCAAGGGGCTCGGCCTCGGCGTGTTCGGCTTGGGCTTGGGGTTCGCGGGCGGCAGCGCGCTGGCCTTCGTGCTGATCTTCATCATCAACCGCGCCTACTTCGGCTGGACGATCCAGGTCCACTGGCCGTGGGGCGAGCTGGCAAGCGCGTCCGCCACGATCCTGCTCGCGGCCGTCGTCGCCAGCCTGTACCCCGCGGCGCGCGCCAGCCAGGCGCCCGCGACGCAGCTCTCCCGTGACGACCTCTAGCCTCCTGCGCCCGGCGCTGGCCGCCGTGCTGCTCGCGCTCGGCGGCGACTGGGAGGTGGCGCGGCCCGATTACCGCTGGTCGTTCCCGCGCGACCACTGGGCGCACCCCGCGTACCGGACCGAGTGGTGGTACTTCACCGGCCACCTCGCCGCCGAGGGCGACAGCCTCCCGCGGTTCGGCTACCAGTTCACCGTCTTCCGCATCGGCTTGCTGCCCCAGCGGCCGGCGCTCCGGTCCGACTGGTCGGCGACGATGCTGATCATGGGCCACGCCGCGGTCACCGACCTGCGCACCGGGCAGCACCGCTTCAGTGAGGTGCTCTACCGCGCGATCCCGCTGCTCGGCGGTTTCGGCGCGCCGGGCGATTCGCTGATCGCGTGGAGCCGGCCGCCCGCCGGCA
>CAYHQJ010000088.1:0-9130 GCA_964358595.1 uncultured Gemmatimonadales bacterium | reverse complement strand
GCGCGCATCTCGGGCGGCACCAGGCTTCGCAGCCTCGCCGACCTCGAGACGCTGCGCACGCTCGTCGGCAACCTCCGCGAGGGATTCTACGTCTCGAACCTCCACGGGGACGTGCTCGACGCGAACCGGGCGTTCCTCCAGATGCTCGGCGTCGAGTCGCTCGAGGAGCTGGCGCGCTACACCGCCTTCGACCTGTTCGTGGACCCCGAGCAGCGGGTACGCGAGCTCGAGCTGCTTTCCCGCCACGGCGCGGTGCGCGAGTTCGAGTTCCAGATGCGCCGGATCTCCGACCGATCGGTCCGCACCGTGCTCGACGCCTGCACCGCCGTGCGCGACCCCGAGTCGGACGACGTCCTCTTCCACGGCATCCTGGTGGACATCACCGACCGCAAGGAGGCCGAGGACAAGCTCAGCCACAGCGCCTCGCTGCTCACCGCGACGCTCGAGTCCACGGCCGACGGGATCCTGGTCGTGGACAACGCGGGCACGGTCGAGACGTTCAACCGCAAGTTCCTCGAGATGTGGCACATCCCGCCCGACGCGGCGGCCACGCGGCTCGACGACGTCCTGATCTCCCACGTCGTCGGCCAGCTCCGGGACCCCGAAGCGTTCCTGCGCCGCGTGCGCGAGCTGTACGCCACGCCCGACCTCGAGAGCTACGACGAGCTGGAGTTCAAGGACGGGCGCGTCTTCGAGCGCTTCTCGATCCCGCAGCGCCTGGGCGGCCGCGCCGTCGGCCGGGTGTGGAGCTTCCGCGACGTCACCGAGCGCAAGGGCGCCGAGCGGCGCCTCGTCCACGACGCCTTCCACGACGCGCTCACCCAGCTGCCCAACCGCGCGCTGTTCACCGACCTGCTCGGCCGCTCGCTCGGCCGCTCGCGGCGGCGCGAAGACTACCAGTTCGCCCTGCTGTTCCTCGACATCGATCGGTTCAAGGTCGTCAACGACTCGCTCGGCCACGGCATCGGCGACCAGCTGCTCGTGGCGATCGCGCGGCGGCTCGAGCGCTGCGTGCGCCCGGGCGACACGGTCGCGCGGCTCGGCGGCGACGAGTTCACGATCCTGGTCGACGACATCGAGGGCGTCGCGGACGCCACCCGCGTCGCCGACCGGACCCAGCGCGAGCTGGGCATGCCGTTCAACCTCAGCGGCCAGGACGTCTACACCAGCGCGAGCATCGGGATCGCCCTCAGCGCTTCCGGCTACCGCACGCCGGACGAGCTGCTCCGCGACGCCGACCTCGCCATGTACCGCGCCAAGGCGCTGGGCAAGGCGCGCTACGAGGTGTTCGACGTCAACATGCACGCGCACGCGGTCAGCCTGCTCCAGCTGGAGACCGACCTGCGCCGCGCGCTCGACCGCGAGGAGTTCCGCGTCGTCTACCAGCCGGTCATCGAGGCCCGCTCGCGGCGCATCGTCGGGTTCGAGGCGCTGGCGCGCTGGCAGCACCCGCAGCGCGGCCTCGTGATGCCCGCCTCGTTCATCCCGGTCGCCGAGGAGACGGGGCTCATCGTCCCCATCGGCCGCGCCGTGCTGCGCGAGGCGTGCCGCCAGCTCCACGAATGGCACGTGCAGTTCCCGCGGGACCCGCCGCTCACGATGCGCGTCAACCTCTCGGCGAAGGAGTTCCGCCAGCCCGACCTCGAGGACCAGATCGCGCGCAGCATCGGCGCGTGGGAGCTGCCGGCGGGCAGCCTCCGCCTGGAGATCACCGAGAGCGGCGTCATGGACCACGCCGAGACGGCGGTCGAGCTGCTGCGCCGCCTGCGCCAGCTCGGCGTATGCCTCGACCTCGACGACTTCGGCACCGGCTACTCGTCGCTCAGCTACCTGCACCGCTTCGAGCTGGACGCGCTCAAGGTGGATCGCGTTTTCGTCCGTGCGATCGGCGCCAAGGGCGAGAACGCGGAGATCGCGCGCACGATCGTCGGCCTCGCCCGCAGCCTCGGCCTCGGCGTGATCGCCGAAGGGGTCGAGACGCATGAGCAGCTCGACGTGATCCTCGCCCTCGGCTGCGAGCTGGTGCAGGGCCACCTGTTCGCGCCGGCGCTCTCCGCCGAGGCCGCGCGCGCCCTGCTCGCCACCGGGATCCTCGGCTGATGGGGCTGTTCGGCGCCCCGGCGGCGCCCAGCGGCGAGCTGCCGGGGCTGCCGACCTGGGCCGTGGCCCTGAAGAAGCGGCTCAAGCAGGGTGGCGTTACGACCTTCATCCTCCACGGCCCCGGCGTGCGCGACATCCACCCGCTCGGGCCGCGGCGCTACGGCGGCATCCGCGAGTTCCTCACCGAGGTCGTCTTCGCCGACCGCACCGCGATCGTCGGCTACGACCGCGGCGCCGGGATCCGGTTCTCCGACCGGGACATCGAGGAGGACTTCACGAAGCTGCTGCGCGCCTACGACGCCGCGACCGGCACCAGCCTCGCGAAGCAGCACCCGCGCGACCCCGACCGCGCGCTCCAGTTGATCGAGAGCTACGTCCGCACCCAGCTCACCGAGAACCGCCGCTTCTCGGCCGCGGTGATGGTGGATTACGCGGAGACCGTGGCGCCGGTCGGCGAGCCGGGGCAGCTCTCGGTCGAGGACCGCGGCTCGATCGTGACGCTGCGGCGCTGGGCGAGCGACCCGCTCTTCCTCGCCCGCGCCGTGACGTTCGTGCTGATCGCCGAGAGCTCTGCCGCCCTCAACCCGGCGCTGGTCGCCGACGCGCGCACGGTGGAGATCGTCGTGCCGGTACCCGACCAGGGCGAGCGCTACGCCTACCTCGCCGGCCGCGGCGGCACGCCCGACACGTTCGCGCGCATCGACGCGACGCGCGCCGCGGTGCTCACCGCGGGCCTCACGCGGCTCCACCTCGAGAGCCTCCTCGCCGAGGCCGAGGCGGGCGGCGCGCCGCTCGACCCCGACGCGCTCACCCGCGAAAAGAAACGCCTCATCGAGGAATCGAGCGGCGGGCTGCTCGCGTTCATGACGAGCGACGTCGGGCTCGATGCAGTGGCCGGCCACGAGGCCGCCAAGGCGATGCTGCGCGAGACGGCGCACGCGCTGCGCCAGGGGCGGCTCGACGTCGTGCCCATGGGCTTCCTGATCTGCGGCCCGGTCGGCACCGGCAAGAGCTTCATCGTGCGCTGCTTCGCGGCCGACATCGGCGTGCCCGTCGTCGAGCTGAAGAACTTCCGCTCGATGTGGCAGGGCCAGACCGAGGCCAACCTCGAGCGCATCCTCGGCATCCTCGACGCCCTGGGTCCAGTGGCGGTCGTCGTGGACGAGGCCGACGCCGCGCTCGGCAGCCGCGACATGGCCGGCGCCGACTCGGGCGTCAGCGAGCGCGTGTTCGCCTCGCTCGCGGCGTTCATGGGCGACACGCGCCGCCGCGGCCGCACGATCTGGTTCCTGATGACGAGCCGCCCCGACCTCGTGCCCGTGGACCTCAAGCGCCAGGGCCGCGCCGAAGAGCACATCGCCCTGTTCCCGCCGGCCACCCCCGAGGAACGCGCCACCGTCTTCGAGACGCTGCGGGCGCGGCTCCGGGTCCCGATCGAGTCCGGCCGCCCCCTCGCGGAGCTCTTCGCCCAGGTGCCCCACGCGATGTCGGCGGCGGACATCGAGGGGATCCTCGTGCGGGCGAGCCGCCGGATGGCCTCGGCGGGCCTCGCGACGCTCACCTTCGACCTGCTGCGCGAGCTGATCCGCGACTGCCAGCCGCCCGCCTACCCGCTCGAGATCGACTACCAGCGGCTGATCGCCGCGATGGAGTGCACGTCGCGCGCGCTCCTGCCGCCCGACCTGGCGGTCATGCCGAGCGGCGCGATCGCCCAGCGCCTCGCCGAGCTCCGCGCCGCGCTGGGGCGATGAATCTCGCCCAGGCCTGGGCCGAGCTCGACGTCGCCCACCACAAGGCGGAGCTGTACCGGATGTGGCACGCCGGCTATCACGCCGGCCTCCACCACCACACCGTCCTCGAGAACGCCGGCGACTTCCCCCGCTCGCCAACCGTGCACCGCGTACGCCACGAGCTGCTCGCCGGACTGGAGCGCGGCGCGACGGTCACCGCGGTCGTGAAGGCCAACGCGGCGCTGTTCCTTCCGTTCGAGGCGGCGCTGCTCGAGCTGGGTGAGGAGTCCGGCCGCCTCGAGGAGTGCCTGCGGCTGCTCGGCAACTACTTCGCCGCCGAGCACCGGATGATCGCCTGGCTCAAGAAGAAGCTGACCTACCCGATGTTCAACGCCCTCGCGGCGGCCGTCCTCGGCCCGCTCCCGCTGGTCTTCACGGGGCACACGGGCGCGTACCTGTTGAGCGCCGGGGGCGCTCTCGCGCTGTGCGCGGCCGCGGGGGGCGGGCTGTTGCTCGCCGCCGCCCGATGGTACGGCCGGCGCCCCGCCCTGGTGCGCGCGCGGCTCGCCCGCGCCCTCGCCACCGGGGTCGAGGCGGGTCTGGGCTTGGGCCGCGTCGTGGACCTGGCCGTGCAGGCGGCCGCGAGCCCCGTCCTCGCGGCCCACGTCGCGCGCATCCCACGCATCGTCCGCGTGGGCCAGCCGCTGGCGAAGACGTTCGCGGGCTGCCCGGTGATCCCGCACGAGATGCTGTCGGTGCTGGAGGTCGCAGACACGACGGGCAATTACTCCGACACTCTGCGGAGGTTGGCCGACCTCTACGACGGCGCGTTCGGTTGACCGGGACGGCGCGACGCAGGGGATCGCTGCGACCGTGACCTAGCTGCGGCGGCGCACCAGCGCCCGACGCTCCTCGTCGTAGGTGACGAGCGCGACCTGGCGCGGGGCGAGCACCAGCAGTGCAGTGAACGCGAGCGGCGGGGCGGCGCCACGCGCCTCCCGCTCGGGTTCGTCGGTTGCGGTCTCCGCTGCGGCCGGCCCGAGGGGCGTGAAGCGGATCCGGGCCTCGTGGCGGCCCGGAGCGAGGTCGAACTCGCGCAGCACGAACAGCGGCCGGTCGGCGTGCGCGCCCGCGGCGCGGATCGTGTCATCGGCCACCGGGCGGTCGTCCACCCACACCTCGAGGCGGTAGGGCCGCAGCCCACCCTCGCACACCTCCCCCCGCCGCATGTGCACCGGGAGCTTCGCCAGCTCCTCGGTGGTCAACTTGCGGCAGGCCTGCACCCGCTCACTGCGGAAGCGCCACGCGAGGCGCAGCTGTCCTTGCTCCCCCGGATGCGCCGTCCACGGCACGCGCGAGAGCCCCACGAGCCCCGCGGTCGCGGCGCAGGCGAACGCGCCAGCGCCGAGCCGCCGCGCCCACGCGCTCATCGGGCCCCCGCCTGCTCGGCCGCGTAGTCCGCGACGCACTCGCGCTCGATGTCGATGTCCTGCTCGGCCACGGCCTCCTCGAGCCGCCGGACCGCGGCGCGGAACGCCGCCAGCGCGGCGCGCACCACGGCACGCTCCCCCTCCGCCGCGCACACGAGCCGCACGCGGCGCCGATCTACCCGCGGCTTCAACTCGGCCTCCCGGTCATGGAAGAGCCGCTGCTCGAGCCACTTCGCCCCCTCGCGGTTCCAGCAGTCGCGCGGCGGGCAGGCCACAACGAGCACGCCCCCCACGCCGGCCCGCACGAAGTACTCGATCACCGAGCTGTGGAGGTTGCCGGCGCACGAGACGGCATAGACCGGCGCGCCGTCGACCGTCGCGAGCGCGCCGACGCCCCCGGCGCCGCGGTCGCAGGCCACGATCACGACCTCGCGCGGTTGCGCCGGATGGGCCGCGACGAAGCCGCCGACCCGTGCCAGCTGGTCGCGGCCGGTGCGCCCGGGGGGCCCGACACCCATCGGCGCGCAGGAACCGGCGCAGATCCCGCAGCTCGTGCAGAGGTCCGCGTCCACGCGCGCCACCAACGCCGAGCGCGGGTCGGCCGGGTCGCCGCGCGGCACCATCGCGATCGCCTCGTACGGGCAGTCCACGTAGCACTGCTCGCAGCCGGTGCAGAGCTTCTCGTCCACCACCGAAGGCGGCGGCTGCTGCCCGACCTTCGCCCGCGACCACGCCGGCACCATCACCACGGCGGCCGCCACGGCCGCGCCGGCCAGCCACACCGCGAGCGGCGGCAGCGGGCGCGTCAGCGGCAGGAAGAAGGCGAAGAACACGTCGTACGGCGCGCGGCCGGGGAGCCGCAGCACGTCTGCCGCCGGTGCCATCGTCACGGGCACCACGACCGAGGCGAGCGACAGCAACACGACCGAGCCCCACAGCAGCAGCCGCGGCGGCACCAGCACCGGCCGGGCGAGCCGCGAGACGTGGATCCACAGCACGACGCCGAGCCCGAGCGGCAGCGCCGCGTGCGCGAACAGGTTGATGAAGAAGAACGCGTTGGGGATCGGCCGCTCGCCCACGAACGTGCGGCTGATCGGCTCGGAGAACAGCGGGAGCAGGTCCATCCACCGGGCGCCCTCGCGGGCGATCACCTCGCCCTGGACGTCCCACACCATCACGTAGCCGGTCCAGCCGCACACGAACAGCACGCCCAGCAGCACCAGGCCGGAGACCCAGGCGAGGGTGCGCGGGCCCCAGCTGCGCCGCTGGGCGTACATCCTGAACATGTGCGCTAGGCCGGCCACGACCGCCGCATCGGAGGCGTAGCGGTGCAGGCTCCGCATGAACCGGCCGAGGAAAACGTCGCTGGTGATGCGCGCGACCGAGGCGTACGGCGAGCCGATGCGGTAGAAGACCAGCAGGTAGATCCCGGTGATCAGGACGACGGCGAACAGGGAGGCGGCGAGCACCCCGCTGTGGTACAGCGGGTTCAGCTCCCATCCGTAGAGCGCGTTCAGGCGTGCGTCCGCCCACGCCAGGGGCCGGCGGACCGCGCCGGCGAAGCGTCCCGCGAAGCGACTCATGGGCCTCCGAAGTCCCGGCGGGAAGTATGGCCCGGAGTCTTGCGCCGGTCAATTTCGGACATTAGCATGATAATAACACGTATCCCCCCGCTGGCCGGAGATCGCCGCCGCGTGGTATCACAGACTGCCGAATACGCCCTTCGCGCCGTGCTGTACCTGGCCGAGCGGGACGAGGCGGTTCCCGTGCGGGTGGGCGACATGGCCCGCGCGCTCGGGATCCCGCAGAACTACCTGTCCAAGACGCTGCACGCGCTGGTGCGCACGGGTGTGCTGGCGTCGGTGCGCGGGCCGCAGGGCGGCTTCCTGCTGGCCCGACCCGCGTCCCAGCTGCCGCTGGCCGTCATCGTGGCGCCGTTCGGCGACATCGCCGAGCGGCGCCACTGCCTGCTCGGCCGCCCCGAGTGCCGCGACCGCGGCGCGTGCGCCGCGCACTACGCCTGGAAGCGGACGGCTGAGCAGGTCACCCGCTTCTTCCGGACCACCACCATCGGGGACCTGCGCGGACGCGCCGCCGTCCCCGTCGCCACCCGCCGGCCCACCAGGAGGAGGGCATCATGACCGCACCCCCACCCGAAAAGGTCCCGCTCGGTCAGCGGCTGTTCGACAGCCCGTTCCTGCTGCTGATCCTCGGCATCGTCGTGATGGCCGTCTTCTTCACGGGCTGGGGCCTGTGGGAGATCCTCACCCTGCCGCAGAGCAGGCTGCCATGACCGCCCCCGAGGCCGTCCATTCCGGCGTCGTCGCCCCACAGGGCGTGTGGTGGAAGCCGGCCCACAAGGCGGAGAAGACCTGGGTGGCCATCGCCTTCGCCTGGTGCATGATCCTGTTCGCGATGATGCCCATCTGGCACCTCAAGGGCCAGCAGAACCCGTCGGGCATCCGCGGCACCGTCGATCCGGGCCGGTTCATGGCCCGCACCCAGGAGTTCATCGCCGCCTACCAGGTGGGCGAGGAGAACGGCTATCCGGTGGTCGAGCCGCCCGCCGGCGCCGACGTCTACATGATCGGGATGATGTGGCGCTGGATGCCCGTGCTGCGGCTGCGCGAGGGCGTCTCCTACACGCTGCACCTCTCCGCGCTCGACGTGAACCACGGCTTCAGCCTCATCCAGGTCAACGGCAACGCCCAGAACGTCAACTTCCAGATCGTGCCCGGCTACGACTACGGCCTGCGCATCGTGCCGAACAAGACGGGAGAGTACCGGGTGGTCTGCAACGAGTTCTGCGGCATCGGCCACCACGCCATGGTCGGCAAGATCGTCGTGCTCGACGCCACCGCGCCGGCCATGCCGCTCCTCAAGGACAGCACCGCCACCGCGGCCGCCCCCCCAGCCGCCGACAGCGCGAAGGGAGGCGCCCGATGAGCGACGTGTTCCGCACCTGCGCCCATACCGGGCTCAAGGTTCACAAGGACGCCGACGCCCTGATCAAGGCGAACGCCGTGGTCGCAACCGTGATGCTGCTGATCGGCGGCATCGCCGCGCTGTTCGTCCTGCTCACGCGCTGGCAGGCGGTCCACCTGCTGAGCGCCGAGTGGTTCTACCGCATCCTCACCGTGCACGGGATGACGATGCTGGTCTTCTTCATCCTGTTCTTCGAGATGGCGATCCTGTACTTCGCCAGCGCGGTGCTGCTCGGCAGCCGCGTCGCCGCGCCGAAGCTCGCCTGGGCCGCCTTCGGTCTCATGGTGATCGGCGCCGGGCTCGTCGAGGTGATGATGTGGACGGGGAAGGCCGACGTGCTGTTCTCCTCCTACGTGCCGCTCAGGGCGGAGCCGCCGTACTACCTCGGCGTGATCCTGTTCGCCGTCGGCGCGCTGCTCGCGGTGTGCGTCTTCTTCGCCACCCTCGTCGTGGCCAAGCGCGAGAAGACCTACACCGGCTCCGTGCCCCTGGTGACCTACGGCGCGATCACCGCGGCGATCATCGCCGTGATCACGCTCGGCCACGGCGCCGCGATCTACATCCCCACGTACTTCTGGTCCATGGGCTGGATGAACGTGGACCCGCAGATCTACCGCATGGTCTGGTGGGGCCTCGGCCACAGCTCGCAGCAGATCAACGTCGCCGCGATGGTGGCCGTCTGGTATCTGATGGGCGCCCTGACCATCGGCGCCGTGGTGCTGAACGAGAAGATCAGCCGCACGGCGTTCGTGCTGTACGTGCTGTTCATTTCGATGGCTTCCGCGCACCACCTGCTGGTGGACCCCGGTATGGGGCCCGCGTGGAAGGTGTGGAACACCAGCTACGCGATGTACCTCGCGGTGCTGGCCTCGATGATCCACGGCT
>CAYHQJ010000087.1:0-9137 GCA_964358595.1 uncultured Gemmatimonadales bacterium | reverse complement strand
GGAGGATGTGCTCGAGCACGCCGAGCTTGGACTCCTCCTTCGTCTTGAACGACTCGGGATCGTCGAGCACCTCGCCGTCGCGGTTGCCGAGGATGTTGGTCGAGTACCACCCCGACAGCCCGAGCATGCGCGCCTTCAGCATCGGGGCGAGCACGGTCTTGATCAGCGTCTGGCCGGTCTTGAAGTCCTTCCCGCAGATCGCGATGCCGCGCTGCCTGGCCAGCTCCTGCATCGCCGGGAAGTCCACCGTGAGGTTCGGCGCGCCGTTGGCGAACGGCACGTCCTCCATCAGGCAGGCCCAGGCGTAGAGCTGCGAGGGAGCGATGTCGTGGTGGTTCTCCTGCATCCCCTTCTCGAACGCCGCGAGACTCTGGTGCACGGCGGACGGGGCGATGAAGATCTCGGTCGAGGCGCACCACACGCACACCACGCGGCTCACGCCGCTCGTCTTCCGGAAGGTGCGGATGTCCTCCCGCAGCTGCTCGGCGAGGTCGCGCTTCGTCTTGCCCTGCTTGACGTTCGTGCCCTGGAGCTTCTTCACGTAGTACTGGTCGAAGACCGCGGGCATCGGCTTGATGCCCTTGAGGAACGGCCCGATCCGCTCGACGTGCTTCTCCTCGAGCACGCCGGCCACCCGCGCCGACGTGTAGGCGTCATCGGGGATCGGATCCCAGCCGGCGAAGACGATGTCGTCGAGCTTCGCGAGCGGGACGAAGTCCTTGATTCTGGGCGCGCGGCCCTCGGTGCGCTTGCCCAGGCGGATCGTGCCGAGCTGGGTCGTCGAGCCGATGGGGAGCGCGAGGCCGCGGCGCACGCTCTCCACGCCCGCGATGAAGGTCGTGGCGACGGCGCCCATGCCCGGCAGGAGCACGCCGAGGCGGCCCTCCGCCGGCCTGATCGGGCGCGGGTTCTTCGCAGTCAACGGTCAGGTTCCTTTCGCAACGGGATCGGCCGCGACGGCCGGCGTCGAGCCTGCCGCGAGGGCAATGGCGGCGGGCGTCTCCGGGTCGCGCGTGATGCGCCAGACGTGCACGATGCGCTGGACCACGGTGATGAAACTCAGCACCATCAGCAGCGCGAGGATGCCGAGGAGCAGCTCGCCGTGGCGGCCGGCGCCCCAGATCAGCGTCGGGACCGCGATGAACAGGATGCGCTCGGCGCGCTGGGCCATGCCGACCTTGCACTCGAGCCCCAGCCCCTCGGCGCGGGCGCGCGCGTACGACACGAGGAACGCGCCCGACAGCGAGGCGAAACAGATGCCGAGGCCGAGGACGGGCCAGCGCTGCCCCGAGGTCGTCATGAAGTAGATCGAGATGCCCGTGAACAGCGCCGCCTCGCCGAAACGGTCCATGACCGAGTCGTAGAACGCGCCAAACTTCGATTCCATGTGACCGCGCCGCGCCACCCCGCCGTCGAGCACGTCGAACAGCCCGGACACCAAGAGGAGCGCGGCACCGAGCCGCAACTCGCTCAAGCCGAAGGCCGTCCCCGAGCCCAGCAGCACAATGATGCTGAGCGTCGTGATCCGGTTCGGTGTGAGCCCCGCGCGGATGAGCCCGCCCGCGAGCGGGTCGATCCACTCGAGGAACGCGCGTTTCAGCGGTTCGGGCAGCAGCGAGACGCGGCGGAGATCCATGTAGAACGGGCTAAATGTAACCGCCGCAACGGGTTTGGCAAACTCGTCAGCGGTACAGCAGGTACGGCGCGCGCCGGCGCGCGAAGGTGCGGATCGCCACGGCCCAGTCCGTCCGCGGCGACGGCCACACGCCGAGGTGCCGGGCCATGAGCAGAGAGTCCACGCGCAGCGAGTCGCCGTGCAGCTCCGCGATGAGGCCGAGCAGGTGGATGGCCTCACGGATCGCATCGCCGCGCGCACGGTCGAAGCGCCCGAACCGGACCGCGTGAACGGCGACACCGTCGTATTTCCGGTCACCGGGGGCGCGGGGCGTGAACGTGACGGTGTCGAGGTGGGTGCCGTAGCGCCGCCTCATCTCCGCCGCGATGCGCGCAGAGTAGAGCCACGGCGCACCCACCTGGCGAAACGGCGCGTCCGACCCGCGGCCAACGGACAGGTTGGTCCCGACGGTGAGTCCCTCGCCCTCGAACAGGACGGTGCCCGGATACCACGCCGCCGACTCGAGGTCCGGCAGGTTCGGCGACGGGCGCACCCAGGGCAACCCCGTTTCGTCGAACCACATGCAGCGCCGCCATCCGTGCAACGGCACGACGACGAGGTCCGCCCCGATGCCCAGCTCGCCGTTGGCGAACCGCGCCAGCTCGCCGATGGTCATGCCGTGCCGGAGCGGCACCGGGAGCATGCCGATGAACGAGGCGTACGCGGTGTCGAGCACCGGCCCGCTCATGGCGCAGCCGATGGGGTTGGGCCGGTCGAGCACCACGATCCGGCGGCCGGCGGCCCTCGCGGCGCGCATCGCCAGGACCATAGTCAGGCTGTAGGTGAAGGGCCGTGTCCCGACATCCTGGAGGTCCACCAGCAGAACGTCGATGAGCGCCAGCTGCGCAGGGCTGGGCGGCCGCGCTCGACCTGCACCGTGAAGGCTATAGATTGGGAGGCCGGTCGCGACGTCCACCGTGTCGTGCACGCGCTCGCCGGGCGCCGCGGTGCCGCGGATACCGTGCTCCGGCGCGAACAGGGCCACGAGGCGCGCGGCCGGGAAGCCGACCAGCCGGTCGATCGTCGAGACGCCCTGCGCGTCGATCCCGGTCTGGTTGGTGATGAGGCCGAGGCGCCTGCCGGCGATCAGGTGGGCCGAGTCGGCGAGCAGGACGTCTATGCCGGGACGAACGCGCGGTGCCTGCGCGGCGGCGACGTTCGCAGCGAACGCGAATCCCAGGAGCAACGCCTGACGATTCACCTGCGCGGTTCCCTCCTGCTGATGGCGCTGTGCGCCGCGTGCGTGCGCGGCGCGCCGCCGGGGCTGCCGAGCCCCGAGCCGGTCGCCGACGTGCCGATCGAGGTGCCGAACCTCACGCTGCCACCCGCCCGCGAGGAGTTCGAGGACGTCCCCACGGCGCGCTCGCTGTCGCTGCGCGAGCGGGCGGCGCAGCTGATCATGCCGTGGATCGGCGGCGAATACTGGGCCGCGGACGATTCCGCCATGGCCGCGGCGCTGCGCCTCGCGGCCGACGAGGGCGTCGGCGGGTTCGTCGTGGGCCTGGGCGGCAGCGCCTACGACCTCGCCGCCAAGTTCAACACCCTCCAGCGCGCCGCGAAACTGCCGCTCCTCATCGCCGCCGACCTCGAGTCGGGTCCCTCGGCGCGGATCCGTGGCGGCACCGCGTTCCCCGGCAATATGGCACTCGGCGCGTCGGGCCGGGAGCGGGACGCCTACGACGTCGGCGGCGTGATCGCACTCGAGGGGCGCGCGGTCGGCGTCCACATGGTGTTCGCGCCGGTGGTGGACGTCAACAACAACCCCGCGAACCCGATCATCAACATCCGCTCGTTCGGCGAGGACCCCGCGCGCGTCGGCGCCCTCGCGTCCGCGTTCATCCGCGGGCTGCGCGAGCACGGGATGCTGGCGACGGCGAAGCACTTCCCCGGCCACGGCGACACCGGCACCGACGCGCACATCGCCCTGCCGGTGATCAGCGCGGGGCGCGCGCGGCTCGATTCGGTCGAGCTGGTGCCGTTCCGGTCCGCGGTGAGAGCTGGCGTGGACGCGGTGATGAGCGCGCACATCGCGATGCCGGGGCTCACCGGCGGCAGTGACCTGCCCGCGACGCTCTCCGGCGCGGTGCTCGACACGCTGCTCCGCGGCGACCTCGGCTTCCGCGGACTGGTCGTGACCGACGCGCTGAACATGGGCGCGATCGTGGCACGCTACGGGGCCGCGCAATCGGCGGTGCTGGCGCTCAAAGCCGGCGCCGACATCCTGCTGATGCCGACCGACGCGCGGCAGGCGATCAATGCGGTCGTGGCCGCGGTGGAGCGCGGCGAGCTGAGCGAAGCGCGGCTCGACAGCTCGGTGGCGCGGGTACTCGCCGCGAAGGCGCGCGCGGGACTGTTCCGGCGGCGGCTGGCGGATCTCGGCGTGATCCCGCGCGTGGTCGGAATCCGCGCCCACGAGGACCTCGCGCGGCAGGTCACCCAGCGCACGATCGTCCTGGTGCGCGACTCGCTGAACCTCGTGCCGCTCGCGGCCGAGCGGCGGCGGCGCGCGGTCGTGATCGCGTACGGCGACGAGAACAACGCGGGCATCGGCGGCGCGTTCGCGGCGGCCCTGCGAGCGGGCGGCGCCGGGCGGGTGCAGACGCTGCGGCTCTGGCCCGCGTCGGGGCCGGCCTCGTACGACTCGGCGCGGACGGCCGCGGCCCAGGCGAGTGCCGTGTTCGTGCTCGTCGCCGCGCGGCCGGCGGCGTGGCGGCCGGACGCGGTCACCATGCCCGACTCGCTCGCCGCGCTCATCACCCAGCTGGCACGGGCGGGTGCCCCGGTGATCACCGTCGCCCTCGGCAGCCCGTACCTGCTGAACCAGGTGCCGCTGACGCCGGGCTATCTCGCCGCGTGGGCCGCCAACGAGGCGACAGAGCGCGCAGCCGCCGACGCGATCCTCGGCAACGCCGAGATCACCGGCCGGCTGCCGGTCGCGCTTCCGCCCGACTACCCGCGCGGCGCAGGGCTGACGCGGGCCGCGCGGCCCGCCGCCGGCCCGACGTCGCCGTGATCGGAGGCCTGCTCATGGCCGCGCTCGCCGCCGCCCCGCAAGGCACGACCGACAGCGCATGGGCTCCACTCGCCCGCTACCTCGAGCAGAGCGTGGCACAGCGCGCGTTCCCCGGCGCCGTGGTCGCGGTCGGAAGGCGTGACACGGTGCTCTACCTGCATGCGTTCGGGCACCTGACCTACGGGGGCTCGGGGGCACAGGGGGACGGCGGGACGCAGGGGGTCACCGAGCGGACGGTGTACGACATCGCCTCGCTCACCAAGGTGGTCGGGCTGACGACCGCCGTGATGCTGCTCGTCGAGGAGCAGCGAATCGCTCTGGAAGCGCCGGTGACGCGCTACGTCCCCGAGTTCACGGCGGGCGGCGACTCGATCACCGTGCGGATGCTGCTCACGCACGAGTCGGGACTGCCGGCGTGGAAGCCGTTCTTCCAGACGGCGCGCTCGCGCGAGGACGTGTTCGCGGCGGTGCTGCGCGAGCCGCTCGAGCGGCCGCCGCACACGCAGATGGTCTACTCCGACCTCGGCGCGATCATCCTGACGCGGATGGTGGAAAACGTCACGGGCGGGCGGATTAACCGCTTCCTCGAGCGGCGGCTGTTCCGGCCGCTCGGCATGCGGGAAACGCGCTACCGGCCACCCAGGAGCTGGGTGCCGCGCATCGCTCCGACCGAGATGGACACCACGTGGCGCCACCGCTTGGTGCGCGGCGAGGTGCACGACGAGAACGCGGCGGCGATGGGCGGGATCGCAGGGCACGCGGGGCTGTTCTCGACCGCGCCGGACCTGGTCCGGTTCGCGCAGATGATGCTGCGCGACGCGACACTGGAGGACTCGCCCGCGGGCGCTCGCTCCGGCCAGCCGGCGCGCGGCATGCCGCCGCGGCTACTCGAAGCGGCGCTCCTCAACCGGTGGACGCGCGCGCAGGACCGCACCTTCTCCAGCCGCGCCCTCGGCTGGGACACGCCGAGCGAGGGCTCGAGCGCCGGTACCAGGCTGAGCGCGCGGGCGTACGGGCACACCGGGTTCACAGGCACGTCCATGTGGATCGATCCCGCCCAGGACCTGTTTATCGTCCTGCTGACGAACCGGGTGCATCCGACGCGGGAGAACCGGCAGATTCTCGACGTGCGGCGGGCAGTTGCGGACCTGGCGGTTGAGATCGCGGAGCCGCGGTGACCGTGGAGCCGGCTCCAGGGCCTCCCGGCTCGTCTCCCGAGCGCTTCGAGCAGGTCATCCAGGTCGAGGCGCCGGGGTGCGAGAGCGTTTTTCGGTACCGGCGCCCGAGTGAGATGCCGGGCCCCGGCAGCGCCGGGGCCCCAGTGCACGGGCGGTTGACCCCACGCCCCGGCGGCCCTACCATTCCCGAACGCATTATTCGACATGGGGATGCAATGAGCACCACACAGGAAGTCCAGATCAACCTCACCCCCTCGGCCCTGGCGAAGGTCAGGGAGTTCATCGCCGCCGAGCCGGTGCCGGCCGAGACGGCCGGGGTGCGCGTCGGGGTGATGCCGGGCGGGTGCTCGGGGTTCAAGTACGAGCTGAGCATCGACGAGGCCCCGATCGAGGACGACATCATCCTCGATGCTGGCGGCGTGCGGGTGTTCGTGGACCCGTTCAGCGCGCAGTACTTGAACGGCGTGAAGATCGACTACGTGACCACCATGCAAAGCAGCGGCTTCGCGTTCGAGAACCCGAATGCGACGGGCGGCTGCGGCTGCGGGACGAGCTTCACGGTCTAGACAGGGGCGCCGGGGCGCGCTCTTCGGGGCCTGGAGATTTCCTCTCCGGGCCCCTTTCTTTCGCGGCCATGCAGACGACGGACTGGACGGTCGCGGCCGCGTACCTGCTCGGCGTCGTGGCGCTCGGCATGTGGCTGGGCCGCCGCCAGGCCGGCGCGAGCGACTACTTCCTCGGCAAGCACAGCCTGCCCTGGTGGGCGATCCTGGTGTCGGTCGTCGCGACCGAGACCAGTGCGCTCACCGTCATCTCGATCCCCGGCATCGGCTACCGCGGCGACCTCACCTTCCTCCAGCTGGCGTTCGGCTACATTATCGGTCGCGCGCTCGTCGCATGGCTGCTGCTTCCCGGCTACTTCGCGGGCGAGATCACCACCGCCTACCAGGTGCTCGGCACGCGCTGGGGAAGCGGCGCACGGCGGACCTCGTCCGCGATCTTCATGCTGACGCGCGCCCTCGGCGACAGCGTGCGCTTGTTCGCGACGGCGATCCCGCTCTCGGTCATCACCGGGTGGTCGTACCCCGCGTCTATCCTCGTGCTCGGCACCGCGACCGTGGTGTACACGTACACGGGCGGGCTGCGCGCAGTAGTGTGGGTGGACGTGGTGCAGTGGGTCGTGTACGTGCTCGCGGGCGCGGCGGCGCTCTACGTCGCGTGGCAGCTGGCGCCGACCGCGTTTAGCGCGGCGGAACAGGCCGGGAAGCTGCGCGTGCTCGACTGGCACGTCTCGCTGACGCAGCCCTACACGTTCCTCACCGCCGTCGCGGGCGGGGCGATGCTGTCGGCCGCCTCGCACGGGACCGATCACCTGATCGTCCAGCGGTTGCTCGCAACCCGATCGCTGCGCCACGCGAGGGTCGCGCTGGTGGGCAGCGGTGTCGTCGTGCTCGTCCAGTTCGCCCTGTTCCTGATCGTCGGCGCCGCGTTGTGGTCCGCCTACCCCGAAGGCCGCGGCATGGCGGGCGACGCGGTGTTTCCGAGCTTCGTAACGGCGCACCTCGGCGGCGGGCTCGCGGGGCTCGCGGTAGCCGGCATCCTCGCCGCGGCGATGAGCACCGTGGCCAGCTCGCTCAACTCGCTCGCTTCGGCGACGACGCACGATTACTACGCGCCCCTGTCGGGGCGGCAGGGCGACGACACGCACCTGCTGCGCGCGGGCCGGCTGTTCACCCTCGGCTGGGCGATCGTGCTGGTGGGCGGCGCGCTGCTGTTCCGCCGGCGCGAGGCACCGGTCGTCGTGGTCGCGCTGTCGGTCGCGTCGCTGACCTACGGGGCGCTGCTCGGCGCGTTCGTCCTCGCCCGGTTCGCGCGGGTGCGCGAGCGGGATGCGATCACCGCGCTGGTGCTGGGGACGTTGCTGATGGCGGTCGTGGTGTTCGCGGGGCCCTTGGGCAGTGCCCTCGGGTCGCCCGGGTGGCTCGCCGCGCTCTCCCGGCTCGCCTGGCCGTGGTACGTTCCGGTAGGGACGGCGCTGACGGTGGGAATCGGGCTCGGGGGATCGCTGCTGCAGGGAAGCCCGGAGCGGGGAGAGGCGAGACGGTGAAGACGTTGCTCGGCGTGGACGCCGGTGGCTCGCACACCACCGCCGCGGTGGCCGACGCGCACGGCACGGTGCTGGTGCGTGCCGAAGGCGGGCCCGGCGCGGTGCGGCCCCGCGCGGCGACACGCGCCGCCAAGGCGATCTTCGAGGCGTGCCGCGACGCGCTCACCAAGGCCGAGCGCGAAGTGCGCGGGGACGTGCTGGTGGTCGGCGCCGCCGGCGTGGGGCGCGAGGAAGAGCGACTCGCGCTCCAAGCCGCCCTGGAGGAGACCGGCATCGCGCCGCGTGTCGTAGTGACCAGCGACGGCGCCATCGCGCTCCAGTCGGCGTTCGGCGACCGGCCGGGGATCGCACTGATGGCGGGAACCGGATCGGTGGCGTGGGCGCGGCTCGAGAGCGGCGAAATGGCGCGCGTCGGGGGGCTCGGGGCCGTGCTCGGCGATCAGGGCTCGGGCTACGATCTGGGCCGGCAGGGGCTGCGCGCCGCGGGGCTCGCGCTCGAGGGCCGGGGGCCCGCAACGCGGCTCACCGAGCTGCTCCTCCACCGGCTCCAGCTCGCCGCGCTCGGCGACCTCGTGCGCTGGTCCACGACGGCCACGACGCCGGCGGTCGCGGCACTCGCGCCCGTCGTGCTCGATGCCGCCGCCGCGGCGGACGCGGTCGCGGGGGGCATCGCGGACGCCTGCGCCGACGACCTCGCCCGCCACGTGCGCGCGCTCGCCGACCGGTTCCCGCGCGGCGCCGCGGTGCGCGTCGCGCTGGGCGGCAGCTTGCTCGCGCGGAGCGCCGACTACCGCAAGCGCGTGGTGGCGCGGATCGTGGCGGAGGTGATGGCGGCGGAGATCGCGGACGCGCCGGTGGACGCGGTGCTCGGCGCGATCCAGATGGCAAGAACCGCTTAGTTAGTGTCCGTCCTGAAACTCGATTTGTGGTGTTGATGCGGGAGAAATGAGTAGCGCATTCGGGGATGGTGTTCTCGCAGCCGTGCGATAGGTTGGGGTTGTCAAGACACCCACCACCTCACGGGGAGGCACCGCCGAATGCGCCACTCCAATCAACTCGCACTCACCGCGCCGTGGATCGGCCATGAGCACGCGAGGGAGCTCGCGGTGATCAGCGACCTCCTCGATGCACAACCTCGCCTCGCCGCGCTCATTCAGCAAGACC